>JANLSZ010000275.1:0-4148 GCA_031362685.1 Vicinamibacteria bacterium
TGTCCCGGCTCGGCCGGAAACACTTTGGAACCGGCGCACCACAACCGTTTCGAGACTTCGTGGCTTTCGGCGCCCCCCAATGGGAATGGATCAGCAGGCTCGATGACGTTCTCAAGACCGGCCAGGGCGTCGAGATGCACCGGACTCTCCGCGAGCCCGACTGGAATCTGTATCAGCGGGCCATGGCCGAGGGGGCTCGCGACTTCGCCCCTTTCGTGGCATCGGCGCTCCCCGTGGCCGCAGGCGCGCGTCTTTGCCTCGATGTCGCGGGGTCCCATGGCCTGGTCGGAGCCGCCTTGTGCCGCGCTCATCCCGGGCTCAAGTCGGTGGTTCTGGAGCGAGGGGAAGCCATCCCGGAAGCTCGCAGACTCGCGACCCAAGCGGGGATCACCGATGTGGTCTCTTTTCGTGAATGCGATCTCCTGAAAGATGAGTACGGCGAGGGCGCGGATGTCGTGGTTCTGGCCAACATCCTCCATCACTTCACCCCTGAGGTGAACCGGGAGATTCTCGGTCGGGCGAAGAGGGCGCTCAAGCCCGGCGGCTGCATCGGCATCTTCGATATCGAGGCTCCTCGGCCCGAGGCGGCTCCGGAGGCCGCGGGAGATGCCGTGGCCCTTTTCTTCCGGATCACCTCGAGCAGCGCGTGCTTCTCGGACGACGACTACGTTTTGTGGCTCGAGGCGGCCGGCTTCTCGAGGCCGCGCGTGGTACGAAGCATTCGGTTGCCCTCGCGTCTCCTGGTCGTGGCGCACGCGCTTTAGAAACCGACCGTGGTCTTTGTTGACCGCGGTCTCAAGACCGCTCGGGGGCTGCCGACTAAACTTGCTTCAACATTCAGGGAAAACACCAACATGGTTATTGACAACATCTCTCCCGCCCCCGCGAGCGAATCCTGGTTGAACCGGGTCGGGCGCTGGATAGGGCGCTCTCTGGCTATTGTCGCCCTTCTCGCCACCGTACTCGGCGCTCTCTCTTTCTTCCTGGCTCTGCGGTGGAGCTACTCCTCGGGCGAGCGTGCGGGCTACGTGCAGAAGTTTTCGAAAAAGGGCTGGGTCTGCAAAACATGGGAGGGCGAGATCGCCATGGCCAACGTTCCCGGGGTCATGCCCGAACTGTTCACTTTCACGGTTCGGGACGAAGCGGTGGCCGCCCAGATAAAAGCCGACCTCGGCAACCGGGTGGTGCTGAGCTACGACCAGCACCTTGGACTGCCGAGTTGTTTCGGCGACACCACGTACTGGGTCAAGAGCGTTCAGCGCGTCCAGCCCTGAACGGACCGAAAGCGCCGGCTTTCAGAGCCCGGCTTGCGCGTTTCTACTTCGTCGGCGTGCCCGCGAGCTTCTTTCGCTCTTCTTCCACCGCGTTTGCGAACTGATTGGTGGCGGCGAGCTTCTTTCCGTTAATCAGAAGGGTGGGTGTCACCTGGACCATGGTTTCAAAGCCCTCCTTGACCTGGATGGCGAGCTTGGAGGCGGCTTCGGGGGAGGCGAGGCACGCTTCGAGCTTCGCTTTGTTCATTCCGACCGCCACCCCGTTGTCGATCACGTCCTGGCGGGTGGCCCGCTCCCACGACCTCGAAAAAATGCGATCGTGATACGCCCAAAACACGCCCAGCTCCGAAGCACAGATGGAACCGAGCGCCAGTTCGCAGGATCCGGTATGGATGCTCTGGCCGATGCTCGGGTTGCAGGTCTTTTCAAGCGGGAAGTTCTTGAAGGTGAGGTTTATGTCGGGACCCTGCACCGCGAAGTACGAGCGAAGAGCGCCGGAGGCGGCCTGACAGCCGCCGCACATGAAATCGGCGAACTCGACCACCTTGATCGGCGCGTCCGCCGGTCCTTTTACGTTGGTCTTGTACTTCTGCTCTGCGCCCGGAGCCGGCGCAGTCGCGGCCGCCTTCGGCTGGCCGAAGGAAGGTCCGGCCAGGGCGGCAACGGCCACGAAAGCGGTGAGGGCGATGCGCCTCGGAATTGGATTGGTGGAGACGGTCGAGAGTGAGTTCATGTTTCCTGATTGAGTTCTAGAGGGATGAGGTTCTTTGAGGGGCTCCCCAGTTTACGCAACCCCCGTGACTTCCTCCGTCCAGCCGTAGGGATCCTTGCTCTCGCCATATTGAATGGAAGTGAGGGTCGAGTGAAGGCGTTGGGCGAGCGGACCGATGGAGCCGTCGGAGGTCTTGAGAACACCCTCGTTGTATCCAAACTCTCCCACCGGCGAGATGACCGCCGCGGTTCCCGTCCCGAACACTTCACCGAGACACCCGTTCTTCTTCGCCAGCGCGATTTCGTCGAAGGTGTAGCGTCGCTCGTTGACCTGGTGGCCCCAGTCGCGGAGCAAGGTGATCACGCTGTCCCGGGTGACGCCTTCGAGGATGGTGCCGCCGAGGGGTGCGGTGACGATTTCATCCTTGAGCTGAACGAACAGATTCATCACCCCCACTTCCTCGCAGTACCTATGCTCGAGGGCGTCGAGCCAAAGCACCTGCGCGTAGCCCCGCTTTTGCGCGGCGGCGGCGGCAAACAGGCTCGCCGCATAGTTGGCCCCCGCCTTCACCGCGCCCAGACCGCCCTTGGCCGCGCGAATGTAGTCCTTCTCCACCCAGATGCGGACTGGTTTCATCCCGTCCGGGTAGTAGGCGCCCACCGGCGAGAGGATGATGTAGAAGAGATACTTCGTGGCCGTCCGAACCCCGAGAAACCCCTCGGTGCCGACGAGCGTGGGTCGCAGATACAAAGCTGTGCCCGGTTCGCTCGGTACCCAGTCGCGTTCGAAGTGAACCAAAGTCTTCATGGCCTCGTGCACCAACTCGCGATCCGGCGCGACCATGCCAAGGCGGGGCGCTCCGTCGCTCAATCGGGCCGCGTGCCTTTGGCCGCGGAAGAGCAGAATCCGTCCGTCCTTTGACCTGAAAGTCTTGCATCCGTCGAACATGGCCTGGCCGTATTGAAGGGCGGAAGCTCCCGGGTCCATGGCGATGGGTCCGTAGGGAATGATGCGGGCGTCGAACCAGCCGAGGCCTTCCTCATAGTCCATGGCGAACATGTGGTCGGTGAAGATCCGGCCAAAGCCCAGTTCGGCGGCTTTGGGCATGACCCGGGTGCGGGGAATCCGGGTGACTCTGATGTCGAGTTTTCCGGCCACGATCTGGTCGGGAGGGTTCAAGGTTGTGCTGGTCATGAGTTTGATTGAGTCTATTTCGTCTGGAGTGCTGGGGCTGCGGCGGGCGGAGACAGTTTCAGCCGCTTTCTTTCCTCCTCGATGGCGAGAAAAAAGACATTGACGGACGGCAGTCTCCGGCCGTTGATCACGATGGTGGGCGTCGAACCCACGCCGATCTTCCAGCCCTCCTCGATGTCGGCGGCCAGACGGCCCTTGGTGGCCGCGGAGTCCAGGCAACCGTTCAACCGGGTCCGATCGAGTCCGGCGGAATCTCCGACTCGAAGGACGTCCTCTCGGGTGGCCGTGGCACTCTCCCAGGTTTGGGCGAAGACCTTGTCGTGATACTCCCAGAACCTGCCGCTCTCCGCTGCACAGATTCCGCCCTTCGCCAACTCGCAAGCGCCGTGGTGAACCGTCCGCCCCACCTGCGCGTTGCATTCCATATCGAGGGGAAAGTGCTTGTAGACGATCCGGACCTGATCTCCAGAGGCCGGGAGGTAACTCCGCAGCGCGGTCGCCAGGTCACGACAGAAAGGGCACATGAAGTCGGAGTAGCTCACCACCACCAGGGGACCCTTGGGCGAGCCTTTCGCGGGGGCGTGCGAAAGATCCAGATTGACCACTGTGGCCTGGTTGAAGTCGTCCCGGGCTTTCTGGTTCAGGTAGATCTGAAGCCTCTTCTCGTCGTCGAGAGTGTCCTTCCACCTCTTCGCCTCGGCCCGGGCCTCCACGAGTTGCTGCTCCACTGAACCCTTCTCGATTTTCTGCGGGGCCTGGATCATGGCGGGGATGCCCAGAATGGAATTGCCGGCGAGCGCCTTTCGGTCCGCCAGCGCCGCGTTTCCCGAAACCGCGGAGGCGACCACGGCCAAAGAGGCGACGATCCAGGAAAGCAGCGCTCGCCGCGTCTGGGGCGTGACCAGAAAATTGATGGCCAGGGAAGCTCCCTTGAACGGCCACAAGGCGGCGAGCATCAGCCCGTTCAC
>JANLSZ010000303.1:0-3068 GCA_031362685.1 Vicinamibacteria bacterium
CCGAAGAGGAAATAGGACTGGTCCTTGTCGGGATCGACGCCGCGGAGCAGACGGAAGCGCCCCGTGACCGGATCCTGATCCTTAAGCGCATAGTGGCCGGTGGCGACGTGATCGATCCCAAGCGCGCGGGTGCGGGCGAGCAGCGAGTCGAACTTCACATCGGTGTTGCAGTTCGCGCAGGGAAGGGGAGTCCGGCCCTCGGCGTAGTCCTTCACGAAGGGCTCGATGACGCCTTTGCGAAAGGCCTGCTCGAGGTTCAGCACGTAGTGCGGCAGGCCGAGTTGCGAGGCCACCCGCTTCGCGTCATGCAGGTCGTTGAGCGCGCAGCACCGCCCGAAGGAGGAACCGTGCCCCTCCGTCTGGTCGTGCAGCTGCATCGAAATCCCCACGACGTCATGGCCCTCCTGCTTGAGCAGGGCGGCCGCGACGCACGAGTCGACGCCTCCGGACATGGCCACAACAACGCGCATAGAGGCACTTTATCGAGGCCGGCCGGTTTTGCCTCAGCGATCCCCCGACAAACGCGGCCACCGGTCGAAGGGTGGTCCCTGAGCCTGTCGAAGGGTGGTCCCTGAGCTTGTCGAAGGGTTCGAACATTTGGACCCGGCGTTTCGTTATTTCTCAGTAAGGGCAAGGAGAGCCAATGAAATCAATCATTCCAGGCTATAAGACGCTTAGAGCTATGAGGTTCCTGATCACGGGTCCCATGATTCTCGGGATGCTCTTTGTGATCAACCTCGTCACCTCGCCGGGACACTGGTGGGTCCAGTGGGCGGCCTTCGGCATCGGTATCGCCTGGTTCTTCAGCCTCCTGCGCGTCATCCGCTCGGTGATCGTGGTCGGCGGTCTGGCCGCCCTCGGCTACATCGCCTATCGGTACTTCACCAAGCAGCAGATCTCGATTCCGACGCAGTTGGTATAGGCGAACCCGCAGTTCGGCCCCATCTGCGGCGGGGTTGGGCGACGAAGGCGGCTAGAATCCGTCTTCGATTGCGACGCTCCCTCTGAAGCGGGGCGTCGACGCCTTTCAATTCTTTGAACCCCGAGGAAAAAACCATGTCCATCAAGGTCGGCGATCGCCTGCCCGAAGCCACATTCACCACCATGACCGCCGAAGGCCCGAAGCCGCTCACCACCGCTGAGGTGTTTGCCGGCAAGAAGGTCGTTCTCTTCTCCGTCCCCGGCGCTTTCACCCCCACCTGTTCGAAGCAGCACCTCCCCGGCTATGTGAAGCAGGCCGACGAACTCAAGGCCAAGGGTGTGGGCGCGATCGTCTGCCTCGCGGTCAACGACGTCTTCGTGATGGACGCGTGGGCGAAATCGCAGGGCGCCGACGGGAAAGTTGTCATGCTGGCCGACGGCAACGCCGATTTCACCCGGAAGATCGGGCTCGAACTCGATGCCTCGAAGCACGGCATGGGCACGCGGTCCCAGCGCTTTTCGATGGTTGCCGACGATGGCGTGGTCACGACCTTGAACATCGAAGCCCCCGGCAAGTTCGAAGTGTCGAGTTGCGAGATGACGGCGCGCCAGTTGTAGTCCGCCGAGCCTCGCCGACCCGAGTCCGAAGAACCCCTTGAACCCATTCTCGAAACGACGTCTTCTTGCTCTGGGCCTGGCGGGTGCGCTAACCATTCCCGCCCTACCGAATCCGGTGGCCGGGGCCGCGGCCGGGGGAGCGAAGTCCATCACGGCCGCCGACCTCAGGGTCTGGCTGACCACGATCTCGTCGGACGATTTCGAGGGTCGCGCTGCCTTCAGCGAGGGCCTCGGCCTCGCCGCGTCGTACATCGCGGGCGAGCTTCGAGCGATGGGAGTGAAACCGGGCGGCGACCACGGCTCGTACTTCCAGCGGGTGCCCGTCCTGGGCATCAAGGCCACCAGCCGAAACACCATTACGCTGACGGTCAACGGCGAGTCCCGCACCTTCAGGGACGGCGAAGGATTCACGCTCCCGAAGAACGCGGGCGGCAAGAGGACGCTGACCTCCGACCAGATCGAGTTCGTCGGCTACGGGGTCATGGTGCCCGCCCTCAAGGTCGACGATTACGCCGGCCGGGCAGTGGCCGGCAAGGTCGTGGTCTTCCTCGGCCCTCGTGGGCCCAAGAGTGCGGAGGCTCCCGAAATCCGGCGCCTCCTCCGCGGACGTTCGCGGTACGCCACCGATGTCCTGAAAGCCATGGCCACCATCGGCCCCGTGATGCCCAATCCCTTTGGTCCTCCTCCGGGCGCGGCTCCTTCTTCCTCGCTTTCACCCAGCCCCTCCGCGTCGCCCGCCGCCGGCCCGCCTCCCCGCGTTGGCGGAGGTGCGTTCGGCTCTCCTTTGCCCCCTCCCGACTTCACCACGGTCGAGCGTCTCGACAAGGCGATTCCGCCCGGAGTTTCGGCTCAGGACGAGTTCTTTGAATTCCTGTTCAGCGGCGCCGAGGTGAAGTACGCCGACCTGAAGACGAAGGCGGCGAACCAGGAGCCGCTCCCGGCGGTGTCGCTCAAGGGTGTTTCGATCTCGTTTGGTATCGACGCCGACTATCAGGTGGTGCGGACGCAGTTCACCCGCAACGTCGTGGGCATTGTTGAAGGCGGGGACGCGAAGCTCAAGGACTCGTATGTTGCGTTCGGCGCTCACTACGATCATGTGGGCTATGCCGAAGGCGAGATCGTGGACGCGCCGGTTTCTCCGGCCACGCCGAACGGCAAGCGTCGCCTGGGCGCGGTCGGGCCCGTTACCGCGAGCGCGATCGAGGATCGAATCTGGAACGGAGCGGACGACGATGGCTCGGGCACGGTGACGTTGCTCTCGCTGGCCAAGGCCTTTGCGGCCGGCCCTAAGACGAGGCGCTCCCTGCTCTTTGTCTGGCACACCGGCGAGGAGCGCGACCTTTGGGGCTCGCGCTACTACGCTGACTTCGCGAGTGTGTCCATGGACAAGATCGTGGCCCAGCTCAACATGGACATGGTCGGCCGGAACAACAAGGACGACGTGAAGGAGGCGAACACGGTCTATCTGGTCGGCTCCGATCGCATCAGCACCGAACTTCACAATCTGAGCGAGGACGCGAACGCGAGTT
>JANLSZ010000326.1:0-1578 GCA_031362685.1 Vicinamibacteria bacterium
ACCACGTCGCCGAGGATGTCGGTGGAGCTGGTGTCCGCCTGCAGGCGCAAATCGGAGGAGCACGACCCCGCCGCCGGGTTGCACAGCGGCACCGCCACCCCGTTCGCGATCGCGGGCAGACCCACAACCGAACCGTAGTTCAGAATGGCCGCGAGCGGCGCCGGAAGCTGCACGCCTCCAGGGGTTACCGCCCAGGCTCTGATGTTCCCAGGACCCGCCGGCGTGACGGTCACGAAGTTGACGATGGCTGACGTCGCTCCCACCGGAACCCCGCAACCGCCGGGAAAGCCTCCCTGCGCTGGGAAGCCCGCCGACGAGCCCGCCACCAACACGTTCCGCTGACCGTTGGCCGGGATCGGTCCGGGACCGCCCTGAGAGACACGGCTGTCGAACACCCGGCACGGCGTCACCGGCGTGTAGACGAGATCGCTCGTCACCGAGCCCAGCACCAACGGGATGTCGGCATCCGCGCCCTGCTGTGACAAGCCTGCCAACTGCTCCAACGACAGCGCCTCCATCCGGCTCTTCAGGTACCCTCGGACCTTTGCGTCGAAGGGCTCGCCGAGGGCTCGCTCCTTTGCGGCCAGGATCGACTCGGCAAGTTCGCCACGCTGCGCCTCCTGCGGCAGGGCCATCGCCGGCCCGATGAGAAGACAAAGCACGGCCACCATGGTTGATTTCTTCATCGCGTTCTCCATTGAATCAAGTCGTCGCACCCCGGACGGGGCGAGAGCGGTACGCCGAAGATCGGCAGCGTCAACCGCAGCGCCGGCACGGTCGGCGAATGCGGCACGGGCGACGGCTACGATGCTGCGGACTCTCATCTCAGCTCTCCTTCCCCACGCCGGGGACCGCCTGGTCCCCGGGCCTTGGATGCGGTGGGGTTGGGCCAGCGTAGCACGAGAAGCAACCCCTCCGGCGTGTTCGACTTCGGGCGCTTCAAGCTGAGCCCGCATTCCTTCGTCTTGCCGCGAGATGCGGACCGCCCAGCCGGGCGTACACTGCGAACATTCGCATCCTGAAACGGGCGGCCTCAGACAATGTTCATGTTTCTCGGTGGAGGCTCGGATCAGCGCGGATTCTGAGCGGCTCAGGCAAAAGCCGCGGGCATTCACGCCATTCGGGTTGAGGGAACATGATGAACCTGCGAACAAAGAGTTTGGGAATCGCCTTGACCGTGGTCCTTGCGACCGAAGGGCTGGGGTCGGCAGGCGCGCAGGAGCGAAGTCTGGAGAACCAAGCGCTGTCGGCCTCTCTGGCCGCGCAACGCGGCGAACTGGCCGAGTCGATCCTGGCCGCGAAGGAGCGAGCCCTCGGCGAATCCCTCGACGCCTCGATGCGAGCCTCTCTGAAGGGCCGGATGGAGACTCTGTCGTTGGAGCAGTTAGAGGCCCTGGCCCAGCAGGGCGCGGAGGCGAACATTCCGTTGGCGCTTGGCTCGGTGACGAGCGACCTGGTCTACACGCCGGTGACGCCGTGCCGGGTGTTCGACAGCCGTGTCTCTCAGGGCGGTCCCGGACCGATCCCGGCCAACGGTCAGCGGAACGTGTTGGTGGCGGGCTCGTCGGCGGGCTTCCC
>JANLSZ010000043.1:0-41869 GCA_031362685.1 Vicinamibacteria bacterium
GTCGAGATCAAAACCTCCGACGGGACGTGCGACGCCGCGTTCGTTCGCCCCGCAAAGGGCTCCCATGCGGGGGTGCTGATCTGGCCGGACGCCTTCGGCCTGCGGCCCTCGATGCGCGCCATGGCCAGACGCCTCGCGGAAGCGGGCTACTCGGTTCTGGTGCCCAACCCCTTCTATCGGATCTCCAGAGCGCCCTTCACCGACGCCTCCAACTTCAGCTTCCAGAATCCGGACGACATGGCGAAGCTGCGGCCGCTGATGGCCTCGGCCAGCGCGCCCGGCAACCCGGAGAAGGATGCCGTGGTTTTCGTTGCCTTCATGGATGCGCAGAAGGCGGTCGACAAGTCCAGAAAGATCGGAACCCAGGGATATTGCATGGGCGGGCCGCTGGTGGTCAGAACCGCCGCCGCGCTGCCCGACCGCATTGGCGCGGGCGCGTCCTTCCACGGCGGTGGCTTGGTGACCGACAAGCCCGAGAGTCCGCATCTCCTGGCTCCGAAGATTAGGGCACGGATGTATTTCGGGGTCGCCGCGAATGACGATGCGCGTCAACCGGACGCCAAGGTCACGTTGAAAGAAGCGTTTGAAGCAGCGAAGGTCGCAGTCGAAGTCGAACTGTATTCAACCGCTCAGCATGGCTGGTGCGTGCCCGATATGCCGGCGGGGCAAAACGGCGTGCCGATCTACAACAAGCCGGACGCCGAGCGCGCGTGGGGCAAGCTGCTGGCCTTGTACAAGGCGGGGCTGGTCTAGTCCCATTTCCCTCCCGGTCTGAGGCTATTATTCCGCGGTGGGTCAAGCGATCTTCAATTGCGCGGATGCAGAGGCAGTAGCGCAGCATGCGGCGCAGGAGTTCGTGCGTCACGCTCGACAAGCAACCAACGACCGCGGGGTCTTCCGAGTGGCCCTCGCCGGTGGTTCCACCCCAAAACGCACGTATGAGTTGTTGGCCGAACCCGCACTGGCTCGCCGCGTTGACTGGAACGCCACCCACATTTTCTTTGGCGATGAGCGCTCCGTGGCGCCCGACCATCAGGACTCGAACTTCAACACCGCCCACATAGCACTACTGAGTCATGTTCCTATCCCCGACACCCAGGTTCATCGCATGGCCGGTGAGCGCGGCGATCTGAAGAAGGCGGCCCGCGAGTACGAAAGTGTGCTGGCCAAGGCCTTCGGAGTTTCCCCCGACTCGGGCTTCCCGCGCTTCGATCTGGTCCTGCTCGGCATGGGCAAGGACGGACACACCGCTTCGTTGTTTCCTTACACGACCGGGCTCAACGAGACCAGCGCATGGGTGGTCGACAACGACGTCCCCAGCCAGCAAACCCAGCGTCTGACCCTCACCGCCCCCGTCATCAACGCTGCCCGCTGCGTCATCTTCCTCGTGGCCGGCAGCGACAAGGCCGAGTCGTTGCGCTGCGTCATCGAGGGCCCGCGGGACGAGCGGCAATTCCCTTCTCAACGAATAGCGCCCACCGATGGCGCGCTCCTTTGGTTGGTTGATGGCGCAGCGGCGGCGAACCTAACCCAGCCGCTCGAAGATCCATCCGCCCTGGGACGAGTGTCATGACGTTGACCATCAAGCTCGCGCCCTCGATTCTGTCCGCCGATTTTGCGCGCCTCGGCGAGGCGGTAGCGGAGGCTGAAGCCGCTGGTGCGGACCGGGTTCACGTGGACGTCATGGACGGTCATTTCGTCCCCAACATCACCATCGGCCCGGTGGTGGTGCGTTCGCTTCGCCGCGCAACCCGGTTGCCGCTCGAGTGCCACCTGATGATCGAGGATCCGGATCAGTACGCGGCGGAATTCGCCGCCGCGGGAGCAGACACCCTCATCGTGCATCCGGAGGGCGCGCGCCACCTTCATCGAACCATCCACCGGATCAAGGAACTTGGAAAGCGAGTCGGGGTGGCCCTGAACCCCGCGACCTCCGAGACCGCGATCGAAGAGATCATCGCGGACATCGATCTGGTTCTGGTCATGACCGTCAACCCTGGTTTCGGCGGTCAGAAGTTCATCGAGAGCACACTCCCAAAACTCCGCCGGATCCGCGAAATGATCGACGCGGTGAACCCAAGCTGCGAACTTGAAGTCGACGGCGGGATCGACGCCACCACCGCTCCTCGCGTGGTCTCCGCGGGCGCCCGGGTGCTGGTCGCGGGCTCGGCGGTCTTCGGGGCGAAGGACGGCGTGGCCGCCGGCTCGAAGCGAATCCTCGACGCCGCCACTCACGCCCTCACCCACCCGTATCGCTGAGCGGCGCTGCGGGCGCGAATGCCGGCCGCAAACCCGACAGAAAGCCCTTGACATCGACCAGGCAGAAGGAGCAAATTATCTCCGCACAGGTCGTACAGAAACCTCTAACCAATCGGGAGGCGCGAAAATCGCGAAACGACGCATGTCCAACGAAGCTCCACCGAAGAGAAAGGGCCCCTCGAACGCCACACGGCGTACCGACGGGCGCCTCCACTAAGCAGAGCCGTCTTCTTAAGACGGCCAGGGATCCATAAACCGATCCCACCCCGGGCCTGGCTTGTTCGCGTCCCCGCATCGTCGGGGCCGACGCCAGGCCCTTTTCATGGCAACAGTGGCGCTACGCCCAGACTCTCTGGCCGCCCTTGAAGGCGTTGAAGTTGTCGCCGCGGCGGCAGCCGGCTGGCATGTTCTTCAGCAGTTTCGTCTGGCCACCGCCCAGGACTACGTAGTCGGCGACCAAGCCATTCTTGAGCAGCGCGGTGACGGTGGCGACGTTCTTGCGCCACTTCTTCTTGCCGTATTTCTTGTAGGCACGAAGGCCCAGATAATCCTCGTACTCGCCCGATCGGTAGGGAAGATGGGCGAGTTCGAGCGGGGCCACTTTGCCTTCAACTACCAGCGCCGCACCCAGACCGGTGCCCAGACCGAGGAAGAGCATGGTCCCCCCCTCGTAGCTGCCGAGGGCCTGCATGGCCGCGTCGTTGAGCAGTTTCACCGGCTTGCCGAGAGCCTTCTGAAAATCGAACTTCACCCAGCCCGGACCGAGATTCGCGGGTTCGTGCGAGATCTTTCCGCCCACGATGGCGGCCGGAAAACCGATGGACACCGCATCGAAGGGCTTGTCCTTCGTGGCCGTCTTCACCGCCGCCACCAGCGCGCTCGGCGTGAACATCTTCCCCGACGGAACCTTGGTCGGTTCCTTGTCCCCGGTGAGGAGGAGTTTCAGATTCGTGCCTCCCACGTCCAGTACCAGAACTCGCTTGCTCATACCGGTGTGTGCCAGCCTCCCACATCTGCAACGAGCTTATCGGCCTGGGGCGGACCCCAGGTGCCCGGTTCGTACTCCCACAGGTCACTGGCGCTGTGAATCACGTCCTCGACGATGCGCCAAGCGGCCTCGACCGTGTCGTAGCGCGCGAACAGGGTGGCGTCCCCTTCCATGGCGTCGCCCAACAGCCTCTCGTAGGCGTCCATCTCATCTCCGGTGGTGCCCTGCTGCACCACCGCCAGCTCGACCGGGCGTCCCGCCATGCCGTCACCCGACCGCTTCGCCCGGGCTCCGATGGCGATCTGAACGTCGGGACCAAGGCGGAATCTCACGTAGTTTCCCTTGGAGAACGAGGCCTCGTGAAAGACCACTTGCGGTGGCGTCTTCAATTCGACCACCACCTCCGTCACGGTCTTATGAAGCGACTTGCCGGCTCTAACGAAGAACGGTACCCCGGCCCAGCGCCACGAATCGACGTAGAGCTTCAGGGCGGCGTAGGTGCCGATGTATGAGTCCTTGGCCACGCCGGGCTCATCCCGATAGCCACGGAATTGTCCCCGCACCATGTTCGCTTTTTCCAGGGTTCGAACCGTACGCAAGACCTTCGCCTGTTCGTCGCGAATCGCGTCGGGACTGGACGAGGACGGGGGCTCCATGGCCAGAAACCCGACCACCTGCAGAAGATGATTCTGGATGACGTCGCGAAAGATCCCGGTCTCGTCGTAGAACTTGCCCCGACCGCTGACCCCGAAACTCTCGGCCATGGTGATCTGCACGCTCTCGACGTAGTTGCGATTCCAGACCGGCTCGAGGAATGAGTTACCGAACCGGAAGTACAGGATGTTCTGAACCGCCTCTTTCCCAAGGTAGTGGTCAATCCGGAAGATCGACGACTCATCGAAAGCCTTGTGAACCACCTCGTTCAAGGCCCGGGCGGTATCCAGGTCGCGGCCGAAGGGTTTCTCGACCACCACCCGTCCATTGACGTGGCATTTCGAGTCAGCCAGCTTCTGGATGACGGTCGGGAAGAGGCTGGGCGGAATGGCCAGATAGTGCGTTGGGCGCAAAGCACCCTCGGCATCCAGAAGAGCCTTCAGCTGAGTGAACGTTTCGGCCGCGCCGTAGTCGCCATCGACGTACCGCAGCTTGGAGGCCAGGATCTTGAACGCGTCCTCCTTCAGTCCACCGTAGGCGGTGACACTGGCCCTGGCCCGCTCGACCAGTTGCTCGAGCTTCCAGCCGGATTTGGCCACGCCGATGACCGGGAACGTAAGTTGACCCCGCTTGGCCATCGACTGCAGAGCCGGGAAGATCTTCTTGTAGGCCAGATCTCCGGTGGCCCCGAAGAAGACGAGAGCGTCGGAAGGGGGATTCTTCGTGGTCATTTCTTTTCGACGTGGCCGCCGAACCCGAAGCGCATGGCGGAGAGAACGCGATTCTGGAAATCGTCCTGCCCGCGCGAAGCGAAACGTTCGAAGAGCGAGGCGGTGAGGACATGAGCGGGAACGCCTTCGTCATTGGCCGCCGCGACCGTCCAGCGACCCTCGCCGGAGTCGGACACCTTCCCCGAGAACTTGCCAAGGTCGGGACTGCCCACGAAGGCCTGCGCGGTGAGGTCGAGAAGCCAGGAAGCAACCACGCTGCCCCGACGCCACAACTCGGACACTTCGCCGATGTTGATGTCGTACATGTAGTGCTCGGGATTCCGCAGCGGCGTGGTCTCGGCGTCCACCTCCTGGGAGGCTTTCCCGATGTTCGCGTGCTTCAGAATGTTGAGGCCCTCGCCGTAGGCCGCCATAAGACCGTACTCGATGCCGTTGTGGACCATCTTGACGAAGTGCCCGGCTCCGGCCGGGCCGCAGTGCAGATAACCCTGCTCCGCGGTGCCAGAGGCCTTCTCCCGACCCGGAGTGCGAGGAATGTCCCCGATGCCGGGGGCCAGGGTCTTGAAGATGGGATCGAGGCGGTTCACCACCTCGGTCTCGCCGCCGATCATCAGGCAATAGCCGCGCTCCAGGCCCCAAATTCCGCCGCTGGTGCCCATGTCGACGTAGTGGATGCCCTTGGGCGAAAGAGCCTTCGCGCGCGCGATGTCGTCGTGATAGTGCGAATTACCGCCGTCGATGACGGTATCGCCGGAGGCGAGAAGAGGAAGGAGTTCCTTGATGGTGGAGTCGACGTAGGCCGCCGGCACCATGATGCAGAAGGCCCGCGGTTTCTCGAGTTTTGAAATGAACTCAGAGAGAGAGGCGGAGCCGGTGGCTCCTTCTTTCACGAGGCCCGCGACCACGTCGGCCGAGCGGTCGAACACCACGAGTTTGTGGCCTGCTTTCATCAGCCGGCGAACCATGTTCGCGCCCATACGCCCTAAACCGATCATTCCAAACTGCATGGTTTTTCCTCTTATCTATGGTCCGTCGTGTCCGAGGCCGAACGTTCGTTTGGACTCTACCTCAGGCCAAATCCTTAAGTCTTTGGCCGGGGCGAGCGGCGCTGTTCCTTGTAGTAGTTGATGAGACCGTTGGTCGACGAGTCGTGGCTCGCCACTTTCCCATCGCCCGCAAGCTCGGGCAGGATGGCCTTGGCCAGCTGCTTTCCGAGCTCCACGCCCCACTGATCGAATGAATTGATGTTCCAGATGATGCCCTGGGTGAAGATCTTGTGCTCGTAGAGCGCGATCAACGATCCCAGGGCGCGGGGCGTGAGTTTCTGGATCAGGATCGAATTGGTCGGTCGATTCCCAGTGAAGACTTTGTGAGGAACGAGATTCTCGAGGGCCTCGCCGGTCATGCCTTGAGCAACCAGTTCGGCGCGAACCTCGGCTTCGGTCTTCCCCTTCATCAAGGCCTCGGTCTGGGCGAAGAAATTCGACAGCAGGATTTGATGGTGCTCGCCAATGGGATTGTGCGATTGGATGTGGGCGATGAAGTCGGCGGGAACGAGTTTCGTCCCCTGGTGAATCAACTGGTAGAAAGCGTGCTGACCGTTGGTGCCGGGCTCGCCCCAGATCACCGGCCCGGTCGAGCAAAGGGCGGGCGCCCCGTCGCGGGTCACGCCCTTGCCGTTGCTTTCCATGTCGCCCTGCTGGAAGTAGGCCGGGAACCGGCTCATGTACTGATCGTAAGGCAGGATCGCATGAGTCTGGGCGTCGAAGAAGTTGTTGTACCAGACACCCAGAAGGCCGAGGATGGCGGGCAGGTTCTTCTCAATCGGGGCAGTCCTGAAATGCTCGTCCATGGCGTGGCCGCCTTCGAGCATGGCCTCGAAATTGTCCGGGCCGATGTAGACCATGATGGGCAGGCCGATGGCCGACCAGAGCGAGTAGCGGCCGCCGACCCAGTCCCAGAACTCGAACATGTTCTGGGTGTTGATCCCGAACTTCGCCACCGCCTTCGCGTTGGTGGAGAGGGCCACGAAGTGCTTGGCCACCGCCGCCGGGTCCTTGGCCGACCCCATCAGCCAGGAGCGCGCGGTCTCCGCGTTGGTGATCGTCTCCTGGGTGGTGAACGTTTTCGAGGCCACAATGAAGAGCGTCGTCTCGGGGCTGAGGTACTTGACCGCCTCGGAGATGTGGGTGCCGTCTATGTTCGAAACGAAATGCACGTGCAAGCCGGGCTTGCCGTAAGGCTTCAAAGCCTCGGTGGCCATGACGGGCCCAAGATCCGAACCGCCGATCCCAATGTTGACCACGTCGGTGATGGCCTTTCCGGTGTAGCCCTTCCAGGCGCCGCTTCGAATCGCCTCGCTGAACTCGCGCATCTGCTTCAACACCCGGTTCACATCCGGCATCACGTCTTTGCCATCCACCACGATGGGCCGGTTCGACCGGTTCCGCAACGCTACGTGGAGGACGGCGCGATCCTCGGTGGTGTTGATCCGCTCCCCGCTAAACAGGCGTTCCGTCCAGGGTTTCAAATTCGCCTGAGCGGCCAGTTTGAACAGCAGGCTCATGGTCTCGGCGGTGACCCGGTTCTTGGAGTAGTCGAGGAAGATGTCCTCGAAGCGCAGCGAGAACTTCTGGAACCGATCCGGGTCGGCGGCGAATATCTGCCTCATAGACAGGGGCGTCACCTCCTGGTGATGGCCCTGAAGGGCCTTCCACGCTTCGGTTTGAGTCACGGGGGCCATGGTGCGTTCACTCCTTGGTCTGGAGACATTCGCCGGTTGAGAGAACATCGAAGACTAGTGCGTTTCGCTTGACCTGATTCCGGCGCCCGCCCGGCCGCGAAAGCGAGGAAATGCGGAAGATGACGGCGGGACGTCTAGCTGGCCTTCGCCGCCACCGACTTGTGCCGTTCGGACAGAAGCTTCTCCAGCGCGACAATCGCCTTGGAGAAACCCTGAATGCCCTCGTCGAGCTTGTCCTTGGCCATGCGATCCTGCTCATGCATCTTCCGGAACGTAGCCTCATCGACCGGGGTCTTCGGGATATCCATCAACGCGGCTTTCGCCGGATCGAGTTTGCGCACGAGGGTTCCTTCCTGCTTCTGCAGGTCAGCCAGGAAGTTCGGCGCGATGGTCAGCAGATCGCAGCCCGCGAGTTCGATGATCTCGCCAAGGTTGCGGAACGACGCTCCCATGACCTCGGTCTTGTACCCGTGCTTCTTGTAGTAGTTGTAGATCACGGTCACAGAGACCACTCCGGGGTCTTCGGTGGGAGGATAGCTGTCGCGACCGGTGTCTTTCTTGTACCAGTCGAGGATGCGGCCCACGAAGGGCGAGATCAGGCGGACGCCAGCTTCGGCGCAGGCGATGGCCTGGTGCAGCCCGAAAACGAGGGTCAGGTTGCAGTGGATCCCCTCCTTTTCCAGAACTTCGGCGGCGCGGATCCCCTCCCAGGTTGCGGCCAGCTTGATCAGAACGCGATCGCGGCCGATCCCGGCGGCGGCGTACTGTCCGATCAGATATCGGGCCTTCTCGATGCTCGCCTTCGTATCGTAGGAAAGCCGAGCGTCGACTTCCGTCGAAACGCGACCGGGCACGATCTGCAGAATCCGCAGCCCGAACTCCACGGCCAGGCGATCCATGGCGAAGCCCACGACTCTTTCGGAGGAGGCGCCCGGCCCCGCCTGCTTCTCGGCCCAAGTCAGAGCGCCGTCGACCACGTCTGCATACTCGGGCATCCCCGCGGCCGCAGTGATGAGCGCCGGGTTCGTGGTGGAATCGCGCGGGGTGAACTGCTTGATCGACTTGATGTCGCCGGTATCGGCCACCGCGACGGTCATGGACTTCAACTGATCGAGCAATGTGGACATGCGAATCTCCTGCCTGTTGGCTTGGGCTCTTCTCTGCGGTAGTACGCTCTTCCGAGCATATCAGGAGGAGAAACTCCCGGATCGCCCCAGAACTTGAAGCCGATTCGCAATAAAGTCGGGGGCGCAATGGATCACCGAAAGGCCGTCGGACGGAGCGTTCTGCGACCCGATGGCCTGGCCAAGGTCAGGGGGACCGCGCTCTATCTCGACGACCTTCCCGAGAACGGCTGTTTCCATGGAGTCACCGTTCGCTCAGCCCACGCCTCGGCCCTGATCACATCGATCGATTCGTCCTCGGTGAGGGATGCCGAGGTGAAGGTTCTCACTGCGAAGGATGTCGGGCCGCGGAACGCCGTCCATCTGATTCACGACGACTGGCCGATCCTGGCCGACCGACGGGTGAACCACTTCGGTGAACCGGTGGCCCTGGTAGTGGCCCCAACTCTGGCCCGCGCCCAGGCCGCGGCCAAGACGGTGAGGGTAGCTTACGACGTCCAGAAACCAGTCCTGAATCTGGAAGAAGCGCTCGCCGGCGACTCGCGCACGAACGGCGGCCTCAATGTCCTGTCGAAATGCAACATCGAACGCGGGAGCCTCGACCACGGTTTCGCGGAGGCGGATGTCATCGTCGTTGGCGAGTATTCGACCGGCCATCAGGAGCACGCGTACATCGAGCCGCACGGGATAGTGGCGACACCCAGCTTCGATGCCTCGTCCGCCTTCACCGGGGTCGATGTCGTGGGCTCGCTCCAATGTCCCTACTACGTCCACAAGGCGCTGGTGTACCTCTTCGACCTCGGCGACGAGGCGATCCGGGTTCGACAGTCGGTGACCGGGGGCGGCTTCGGAGGCAAAGAAGACTACCCGGACCTGATCGCGGCCCACGCGGCGCTTCTGGCGCGCGCCTCCGGCAAGCCGGTCAAGGTCCTTTACGAGCGCCAGGAAGACATCATCGCCACCACGAAGCGACACCCGTCGCGGGTTCGCCACTGCACCGGGGTGAAGCGCGACGGCACGCTGGTGGCCATGGATATCGAAGTCCTTCTCGACGGGGGCGCATACATCACCCTCTCTCCCGTCGTCCTTTCTCGCGCGGTGTTGCACGCGGCCGGCGCCTACTCCTGCCCCAACGTGCGGATTCAAGGACGCGTTCTCGCCACCAACACCGCTCCCAACGGCGCGTTCCGCGGCTTCGGAGCGCCCCAGAGCCTGTTCGCGGTCGAACGTCAGATGGACAAAGTCGCCCGGACCCTCGGCCTCAACCCATTCGCGGTGCGCAGTCGGAACGCCTATCGCGAGGGCGATACCACCCCCACCGGCCAGGTTCTCAAGGAGAGCGTGAGCGCGGTGGCGGTCCTTGACCGGGCGAAGACGGCCACGCGTTTCACCGAGCGGCATGCCGCAAATGAGGCGGCGCGGCAGAATCGAAAGGACAACGGAAAGCCGCTGCACGGCATCGGCCTGTCGGTCTTCTGGCACGGCTCGGGCTTCACCGGCAACGGCGAGAGGCGGATGATGTCGAAAGGCGCCTTGCGCCTGGGCAAGGATCTCAAGATCGAGGTGCTCTCCTCCTCCACCGACTTCGGTCAGGGTACGGAAGGAATCTTCCGGCAGATCGTCGCGGATGCGTGCGGGGTGACCCTCGACAACGTGGTCGTCCACGTACCCGACACCGCCGCGGTTCCAGACTCCGGGCCGACCGTGGCCTCCCGCACCGTCATGGTGGTGGGCAGCCTGTTGAGCCGGGCGGGAGCAAAGCTCGCCCAAACCCTCCGGACCTTCGCCGCTCACCAGTCCGGCACCGCCCCCGCAGCCGTGCTCCTGCACGACGGATTCTTCGAAACCGAGCACGGGAGGACGCCCTTCGTCGACCTGGCCCGGGACTACGTCACCCTCCATGGTCCGCTGGTCGCCGAGGCGCAGTTCGAGCCCACGTCCGACAGCACGTTTGACGAAGCGACGTACCAGGGCGATGCCTACGCCGCGTACGGATGGGGCGCTAACGTGGTTGAGGTCGAGATCGACCCCGACACCTTCAGCACCCGCTTGACCAAGCTCACGACCGTCAGCGACGTCGGCCATGTGGTTCACCCCGTCATGTGCGCGGGACAAGTCGAAGGCGGAACCCTCCAGGCTCTTGGTTGGGGCTATCTCGAAGAGATCAAGATGAAAGACGGCAAGTACCTGAATGACCGTCTGCAGACCTATCTCATCCCGACCATGGCCGACACTCCGGACATGGAGACGATCCTTCTGGAGAACCCAACAAAACACGGTCCATTCGGGGCCAAGGGGGTGGGCGAACTTCCGATGGACGGAGGCGCGCCCGCCCTCCTCCAGGCCATCGAGAACGCCACCGGAATCTTTCTCTCCACGATTCCCGCCACTCCCGAACGCATTTTCGAAGCTTCCAGACGCCAGGCCCGGGGATGACCTCCCGGTACAAGTTCACCCTGAACGGCCGGCCCACCGAGGTCGCGGGCATGCCCATGGCCCGGCTGCTCGATGTTCTGCGCCGCGACCTCGGCCTCACCGGTTCCAAGGAAGGGTGCGGCGAGGGCGAGTGCGGGGCCTGCACCGTCCTGCTCAACAATGAAGCGGTGTGCTCGTGTCTGGTGCCCTTGTTTCAGGTCGAAGCCGCGTCGATAACCACCATCGAAGGCATGGCCCAAGGCCAGGCTGGCGCGCTCCCCCAAGGGGAGGCTAGCGCGCTGACCCAAGGCCAGGCCGGCGCTCTCTCCGCCGAAGACAAGGTCAGCGAACTGCAGCGCGTATTCGCCACCGAAGGCGGCGCTCAGTGCGGGGCCTGCACGCCCGGAATGATCGTCACCATTCGCGCCCTGCTCGATCGCCATCCGACACCCACGCGGGCTCAGGTGCGCGAGTACGTCTCGGGGACGCTGTGTCGTTGCACCGGTTACGAGCGAATCTTTCGGGCCATCGAGGTATTGACCCATCAACGCGCGGCCGAGGGAGTCACGGACCCACCCAGCGCTCGGACCTCACCTAGATGAGCCTCGCGTACTCCCCGAAGACGCTGGCCGAGGCGCGGGAAGCGCTGGCCCGGGGCGCCATGAAAGTCGCGGGCGCGACCGATCTGCTGGTGATCGATCACGCTACCGGTCGCGAGCACGCCGCTGTCCTCGATGTCCTCGGTATCCGCGAACTCCAGGGAATCCGCGTCGACCATGACGGCCTCAACATCGGCGCTTCGTCAACCTTCACCCATATCCGTCAGTCGGCCGAGGTCGCCCGACATACGCCTTTGCTGAGCGCCGCGGCCGCGACCATCGGAGCCGCCCAGATCCAGAATCGTGCGACCATCGGCGGCAACATTGCCAACGCCTCGCCGGCCGGCGACTCTCTCCCCGCCCTCCTCGCCCTCGGCGCATTGATCGTGATCGCGGGCCCCCACGTCCGCCGAACCGTTCCGTACAATGCGTTTCACCCCGGATACCGCCAGACCGTTCTCCGGCCCGATGAGTTGATCGAACGCGTGATCGTTCCCTTGCCCTCACCGAGCGTGCAGGTCTTCCGCAAAGTGGGGACGCGCGAAGCTCAGGCGATCAGCAAGGTGATGGTCGCATTCGCCTCGGATCCTCCGGGCCACCACGGACTCGAGAACGTTCGTCTGGCCATGGGCAGCATCGCCGCCGTGCCGATGAGGCTCCACGAAGCGGAGGCGCTGATCGAGAGCGAACCGCTCTCGGCCGCTCTGGCCGACCGGGTCGCCGCCTTCATCGAGAGGACGATTTCTCCCATCGACGATGTCCGGTCCACCGCGGACTACCGGCGTCACGTCGCCGGACAGATTGTCCGAAGGCTTCTGCTCAACCTCCTGGAGGGACCCAGAACATGACTGCCCTCGCACGCTGTCTCCATCAAACCCCCCGCAACCGAAAGGTCCACCCCCGCTCATGAAACGATTTCTCCTCTCCTTCGTCCTTGCCACCTGCGCCGCCGCTCACACCTCCGCCCAGGGGGCCAGCCCCGACCGGGCTCGCTGGGAGCAACAGGCTCAACGAGTCACGATCAGTCGCGACGATTGGGGCATCCCTCACATCCATGGGAAGACCGACGCCGACGCGGTGTTTGGCCTCATCTACGCGCAGGCCGAGGACGACTTCAATCGGGTGGAGACGAACTACCTCAATTCCATCGGACGCCTGGCCGAAGCGGAGGGCGAGTCGGCGCTCTATCAGGACCTGCGCATGAGACTCTTCATCGATCCGGTGGACATGAAGCGGCGGTATGACGCAAGTCCTGCCTGGCTCAAGGCGCTGATGAACGCGTGGGCGGATGGCCTCAACTACTACCTGGCAAAACACCCGGGCGTGACCCCGCGAGTCATCCGGCACTTCGAACCGTGGATGCCGCTGAGCTTCAGTGAAGGCAGCATTGGCGGGGACATCGAGCGCGTGAACATCCGCGATCTCCAGGGGTTCTACGGCAAGGAGCCGATGAAGAAGGTGGCGTCGGCCGAGCCATGGGTCCTGAAGGAGCCGGGCGGTTCCAACGGGATCGCTATCGGGCCCACCCACACTGCCTCCGGCAAGGCGCTGCTCCTCATCAATCCCCACACCTCGTTCTTCTTTCGCGCCGAGGTCCAGGTGTCGAGCGAGGAAGGCCTGAACGCTTATGGCGCGGTGACCTGGGGCCAGTTCTTCGTGTATCAGGGCTTCAATGACCGGGTCGGCTGGATGCACACCTCGAGCGGCGCCGATAACGTCGACGAGTACGTCGAGACCATCGTGAAGAAAGCGGACGGGCTGTACTACAAGTATGGAAACGAAGAACGTCCGGTAAAAAGCCGGAGCGTCACCGTCTCCTACAAGACCGCGGCCGGCCTGGCCCAGAAAACTTTCACGATCTACCGCACGCATCACGGCCCCATCGTCCGCGCCGGCGACCTGCGGCCCCCCGGCTCAGGAGCGGAGGCGGGATTCACTCCCGCCGGAGCGCGGGGGTCTGGGGGGCAGAGCATGGCTTCGAAGGGCGACCTGCGGCCCCCCAGCTCAAAGTGGATTGCCATTCGGTTGATGGAGGAGCCTCTCAAGGCCCTCACCCAGTCCTACAGCCGCACGAAGGCGCGGAACTTTGCCGGATTCCGACAGACGATGGATCTCCACACGAACTCGTCCAACAACACAATCTATGCGGACGCGGACGGCGTGACTGCGTACTTCCACGCGAACTTTGTTCCGAAACGGGACCTGAAATTCGAATGGCGCAAGCCGGTGGACGGCAGCGATCCCGCGACCGAGTGGGGCGGACCGCTCTCGGTCGAGGAGAGCCCGCTGGTAGTCAGCCCCAAGAACGGATGGCTCTACAACACTAACAACTGGCCGTACTCGGCCGCGGGCGCGGACTCTCCCCGGCAGAAGGACTTCGCGAGCTACGTGGAGGAGGGCGTCGAAAACCCCCGCGGCATTCACGCCATTCGCGTGCTCAGCGGGAAGAAAGACTTCACCATCGACTCCCTGATCAGCGCGGCCTACGACAGCTACCTCCCCGCTTTCGCTGACCTCGTGCCCACTCTCGTCAAGGCCTATGACGACACCCCCGCCTCGAGCCCATTGAAGGCGACGGTCGCCGATGAGATCAAGGCGCTTCGCGAATGGGACTTCCGTTGGTCCGAAGCCTCCGTACCCACGTCGCTCGCCGTTTTCTGGGGCGAGGAGATGTGGCAACGAACGCGAGTCAACGCCGACGACGAGAACTCGACGGTGTACGACTACATCCGCGACAAGACCACGGGCCCACAAAAACTCGAAGGTCTGGCCGCCGCCGCCGACAAGCTCGCCAGAGATTTCGGCAAGTGGAACACGCCCTGGGGCGACATCAATCGCTTCCAGCGCCTCACCGGCGACATCGTCCAGCCCTTCAACGATTCAGGCGCCAGTATTCCCGTTGGTTTCACGTCCTCGCGCTGGGGTTCCCTCGCGTCGTTCGGAGCGCGGGTCTACCCGGGGACGAAGAAGTGGTACGGAACGAACGGCAACAGCTTCGTGGCCGCGATCGAGTTCGGCGACAAGGTCCGCGCCCGCGCGGTCACCGCCGGCGGCGAAAGCGGCGATCCAAAGTCCCCGCACTTCAACGATCAGGCCGCCCGGTATTCGACCGGCAACCTGCGGGATGTGTATTTCTACGCCGATCAGCTCCAGGCACATACCAAGCGCGAGTACCACCCTGGGAATTGACCCTCCCACCGCGCGCATCGCCGACCGGATCGCGGTAGCCACGTGAGCGAACTCGGCGCCCCGGAGGAATTGGGGCCGCCGGTTATCGGTGTGCCGCGGGCGCCCGCGGCTACGAATGGGGGGTCAGAATCAGACGGATGGCCGCGATGGATGGATCGAAGAGCGACATCTGGCTGGGGTCGGCGAACACCGCGGCGTAGTCTTCCGGCCTGAAGGCGCGGGCCAGGCGTGACGCGAAGGTGTCGCGCAGCAGGCGAACGTAGTGCTCTACATCGTAGTCGCGAGGATCGTCGCTCAAGGCGGGCGCCATCCCGTCATCCCGTTCCTCCACCACGCCGCCGAAGCCGTTCCGGGTCCGATAGACCCGCGCTCGATCGCCGACGCTCCATGCCCCCCGACCGCTCGCCAGCATGGCTTCGTAGGACATTTCGCGACGGGACTCGCGCGTCTCGAGATACTGTTCTCTGGTCCTGGTCAGGCGGACCCGGGACGAGACATCGTAGGTCGGAAGGGCCCGACGACGCAGTGCGCTGACCGTATCGAGATAGGCATCGCGAACTCCGGCCACGTCACCCCGCAGCAAACGCTCGATGACCCGACGGAGGAAGGCCTCCCCGAAGGGTTCGGCGCGGCTGGACCGGAAGGCCACGCCACGCAGAACGAGCGTTCCATCGTAGGAAAGAAGCGCGTAGTTCTTCGGTTCGTGCGACAGCATGGCCGCGTATCGCCCCTCGAACTCGAGTTGAACCAGAGGCGGCAGGAGGGCCGCGACCTCGGCCACCACGTGGCGCTCATCGGCTTCCGTCCATTCCTCCGGCACCGCAAAGTAGACGCCATCGGTGTCGGCTTCGAGCAGCGTCCCGCCCCTTGAGGCGAGCGCGCGACACATCATGCCCAACGTCTCGCGACCACGGCGAGTCACTTCGTTCGCGGCATCCACGTCCGCGAATCGCGTAATCCCCTCGCCCGCGGCCAGATAGCCGTAGGCGGAGTTCACCACGAGTTTCATGGCCGCCGATGTCGCCTCATGGGTGTAACGCTCGGCCGAACCTTTGGGCGCCCGCTGGGCGCTGGCCTTCTCGTGAAGGCGACGCTCGACCAGCCGATCCACCAGCGCCAGCATGGCCCCGAGGTGGTCGCGGGCCGGGCCAATCCGAAATGCGCGCATCAAGGACGGATACAGGCTCGCCACATCCGCCTTCACCACGCGGTGGGCCACCCCGGATGCAAACAGGAACAGCGCGGCCCCGGTGTGAGGCGTGTCGCGGCCCGGCTGATAAGCGGGCAGGGCCATTCCGGCGCGAAGGTAGGCGCGCACCAGGAGCGGATCGATCACGCCCGTGGCCGCTCCGGTGTCGGCGAGCCGCTCGTATCGGCGGGGCGCCATCCGGGCCAGAGCAAAAGTGGCGCCTCCGAACATCCGGGCCAGGCCCGCGACCTCTTCGACGTCCGCGGTGGCGTAGCGCCGCACTCGATCGGGATCTCGCGCGTAGACCTCGTGGATCTGATCGCCGCGGATCTGCTCGCGATCGGGCCCGGCGATACCGAGATGGCGCGCCACCGCCTTCAGTCCATGTCCCGGCAACTCGCGGGTCGCGAAGTCGTAACGCAGTACCGCGTCCATGGTATCAATGAGTTCACGCCCGGGAGCGATGAATCGCACGCGACGCCTTTCCCCTTCCCCGGCCAGGAAGCCGCGCCGAGCCGCACGCTCTCGAAGCCCGGGCGGACCGGTTCGCCCGAGGGCCAAGGGCACGGCTAGGCGTCGGGCGCGAGCGTCGAGAAATGGCAGGTCGAAACCGTGGAGGTTGTGATTCTCGATGACGTCGGGATCGCAGGCTTGAACCTTCGCGACCAGCCGGCGAATCAGGTCCGCTTCGTCCGGATCACCCTTGCCGCCAGCCTCCAGAACTTCGATTCGTCCCTCCGGATCACGCACCGCCACCATGAAGATCCGATCGCGCCCGGGATCGAGACCGGTTGTCTCAAGGTCGAACTGCAGCCGACGCAACTGGTCGAAAGCCAGGTCACGAAAGTAGGTTCGCCCGGTCGCCACGAGATACTGCTCCTCGGGGGGCAGGACGAGCACGGCCTCCTTCCCCAGTTCGCGCAGGTGGCCCACGGGATGCCCGAGCCGCCGGCTCGCGCCCTGCAACACCGACGCGCTCAGGGTCTTCAAATGTGCAGCACTGACCAGGTAGCGCAACTCGCCCGGGCCGCCGAGTTCGCGGAACACCACCTTCGCGCGACCCTCGCCTTCAGGGCCCAGCTGCACGCCGAGGTGCCTCAGGTCATCGAGGCGATCGAGCAGGATCCAAGGCCGGAATCGTTCCTCTTCGCGAACCAGCTGGCCCGTCTCGGCGATGCGACGCCAGACCGTGGCCCGTCCGTCGGCCTCCGCCCAGACGGAAACAATGCCGGGGGTCTCGTCCCAACCCCACAGCCATTCGTCCTCGGTCGACGGCGCCACCGTGGGGTGCGAAATCGACCCCTCGTCCATGACTCAGGCTGACCCCGTCGAGCGGAGACGGGGGATCAAGCCAGTCGCGGCCGTCCGTGCAGCCGAAGCCGGGAGACGCCGCCGTCGGGAAAGATCTTCATGCGCACATGGGTGAGGGCATCGTGCCGGGCAATACCCTTTCCGATCAGATGACGGCGATGGGGTCGGAGCTTGTGTTGAGGCAGGAGGGGAACGAAGGCCACGCGGTTATTCGCGAAGTCATCCATGGTCGCGGCCGGGGCAAAGGCGCCTTCGAGAACCACGCTTTCGGGATAATTGCCCTTGAAGTGATGGGTGTCGATCTCGATCTTCTCGAGGTGGCCCGGCGTCCCCAGGCGAACGATGACCCAGTCATGACCGGGGCCGCGTCGCCTTCGGGACTGCCAGCCTTCGCCCATGTCGGGCGCGCGGCCGGGCAGAAGCAGATTGTTGCGGGCCCCGAAATGCTCGTCGCTCGCGAGGAGCGCGCGACCGCCGTTCTCCATAGCCGCCAGGTCGACGAGGCCCTTCCGCTTCTTCTTCCAGTCGACCGCGACCTCGCCATAGACCCGCAATCGAGCGACTCCTCCGTCCGGGTAAATGTGAAACCGAAGATGGGTGACCGCGCGGTTGATGGCGGTCGGGAAGAGGTTGTGGGTGCTCCCGGCGAGCGCCACCGGGCTCAAAATCGAGCTCCAGGGCAGCTTGTCCACGGTCTTGGGCGTGACCGCGGTGGTCACATCGCAGGCGTCGATCGATGCCTTTTCGGGAAAGTTGCCGGTGAAAAACGCGGTGTCGATGTCGATGCCCCGGGCCACGCCGCGGCGGCCCAACTCGATCACGCACCAGTCGTGGCCGGGGCCACGCTTACGCCGGCTCTCCCAGCCATCCATCCAGTTCCCATTCGGCGTGAACTTCCCGGGCATGGAGACCGGGTCTTCTCTTTTCAGCAGGTTGTGGCGGGAGGCGAAGAACTCGTCGCTCGCGAAAAGAACGCGGCCGCCGAGACGGGCCGAAGCAAGGTCGACGAGGGTGGTGAAGTCTTCGCTCAAAGGAGATCTCCGTGGGGACCGTCAAAAGTTCGGTCATGGTACACCTTGCGCGCCCTGACCTGAGCCCCTTGAACCTTCCTTACGGGTGAACCCCCTCGCGGGATGGTGACGGTAAGCTTCCTTCCATGGCGCGAGCGAAATCATCCCCCACCCGGAAGACCCGGGACGAAGCCTTCATGCACATGGCCCTGCGCGAGGCCTCCCGCGGGATGCGCGGCGGACAAGGTGGTCCTTTCGGAGCGTGCATCGTTCGCGACGGTTCGATTGTCGCGGTGGCCAGCAACCGGGTTCTCGCCTCGGGCAATCCCACCCAGCACGCCGAAGTCGTGGCCATCGGCCGGGCCGCGAAGAACCTGGGAACCCACATCCTCAAGGGCTGCACGATCTACTCCACCACCGAACCCTGCCCCATGTGCTTCTCCGCCATCCACTGGGCCCAGATCGATCGGATCGTCTTCGGCACCGGCATCGCGGACGTCAAGCGTCTCGGCTTCAACGAACTCTCCATCTCGAACCACACCCTCAAGCGTCTGGGCCGGAGCAAGGTCGCCCTCGATCAGGCCTCGAAGCGGGAATGCACCGACCTCCTGAAATCCTGGGCGAGCATGGAGACGAAGAAGACCTACTAGAACTCCCGGCGCGGAGCCGCCTGGGTCGCGGGGTCGATCCGGCCCACCAGTATCTCGGCCTTGAAGTAGTTTTCGCCCTTGGTGGGAGCCTGGGCCAGCCGCCTCAGCATGGCGATCTGGCCAAGATGGGTGAGGGCGTCGGCCACCGGACCTTGAAAGAGCGAAGAGCAGGAGTTCTTCAACTCCCTGGTCGCCGCGAGCCGGTCGTCGAATTTCCGAAGCGCCGCATAGAACCGCGCGGCCTCGTCGTTCCACGACAAAGGCACGGCGTTGCGCCATTCCTGTCGATCCTCGGCCAGAGTCTGGGCCCAGTCGAAGAGGTCACCCATGTGAGCGAGGATCTCGACCGCGCTTCGCGAATCCGCCGAAGGCCGGAAGGCGGCGAAACCCTCGGGCACGTCGGCCAGGACCTTTCGGCTTCGATAGGCCAGAGTGGCCAGGGTGTGGCGCAAGAGCGTGGTTTCCGCAGCCGACATCTACGCGGTCCTCTTCCCCGCAAGGGCCCGGACCACCTCAAGGACGCGGTCGATGTCGGAGGGCGCCACATAGACATGGGCGGACAGGCGAACGCCCTTGTCATCGCCCTGGGCCCGCACCCGGATCTTCTTCTCCCAAAGAGCGTTCTGGAGATCTCTGGCCAGGACCCCCTCCACGCGAAACGTGGTTATGGCGGAGGCCAGCCGCGGATCCGCGGGCGAGGAGAGAACTGCGCCTTTTATCTTGGCCAGGCCCTCACGCAGGTGCGTGGTCAGGGCCAGGTCCCATCGCTCCACCCGATCGATGCCGGTACGCTCGGCCAGCGCCAGCGCGGCCAGCAGACCATCGATGAGCGCGGTGCTGCCGGTGCCATATTGCATGAAGCGGAACGCCCCCTGCTCCTTGTTGTCCCACTGGTAGCTCGCGAGGGTGGTCCAAAACTTGTCCTGAACTCCCCGCTTCACATACAGCAGGCCCGTGCCTTTGGGCGCCATCAGCCACTTGTGCGGACTGGCGACGTAGGCGTCGCACCCCAACTCCCGCACATTCACCCGCACCTGGCCCACGGCCTGCGCCCCGTCGATCAGAGACAGGGCGCCCCTCTCTCGGGCCAGGGCGATGAGTTCAACCACCGGCATCCTGATGCCGAACTGCGAGGTGATGTGGCTGACCATGATCGTTCGCAGCCGAGGGGTCGCGGCCGCGCGGAACATCGAAACGATGCCTTCAGAGCCGCCAGAAGCCGCACTGGCGAGCGGGAGTTCTTTCACGACAATCCCCCGCCGCTTCGCCATCAGCCGGAATATCGAAACTGCTCCGCCATGTTCCTGATCGGTGGTCAGCACTTCGTCGCCCGGCTGCCAGTCGATGCCATTGCCGAGCGCGTTCATGCCCATGGTGGCGTTCTGGGTGATGGCGATTTCGTCAGCCTCCGCCCCCAGGAAACGTGCGGCGCTCGTGCGGGCGGCCAGGAGCGGTTGATAGCCGGTCAGGGGTTCACCGTCGGCTTGAAAGTAAGGCCAGTCGGGGAGGTTGCTCTCGGTGTTCCGGATTCCATTGGTCACGGCGTCGACGACCTCACGGGGCATGGCGCCCAGCGTGCCGGTGTTGCAGTAGGTGACTTCGCGAGGAAAAAGGAACTCGCCGCGCAGCCGCGAAAACACTTCGGCGTCGGTGGTAGCCGCACCGGCTTGAAGCAGTGAAGCCTCCGCGGCGCGGTTGGAAAGCACGCCATGGGCCAGAGGCACCGCAGCCAGCGCACCCAGGAAATTTCGTCGGTTCTCCATCGATCTCTTCTTCCTCGAAATATTTAGCGTCAGAATACGCGGTTTCCCCATGGTCACCACCCTTATCCTTCTTTCCGCCGTCCTCCACGCGTCGTGGAACGCCTTCGTCAAGAGCGACGGGGACCGGACTCTCTCCCTCGCCTGGATCATGGGCGTGAGCGGCCTGGCCAGCCTGGCCGCGGCCCCATTCGTCGCGTTTCCCGGACCTGAGATCTGGCCGTTTCTGATCCTCACCACGATTCTGCAGAACATCTACTTCGCCTTTGTCATCCTCTCTTACCGGCACGGGGACTTATCCCAGGCCTACCCTATCGCCCGCGGCACCGCCGCCCTGGGGGCGGCCATGGCCTCGTCCGCGCTGGGTATCGACGTCCTGGTGGCACGCGAGTGGGCCGGGATCTGCATCTCCTCGCTCGGCATCACGAGCCTCGCCTTCGCCGCCGCCGGCTCGGCCCGCACCCTGAGGCGTTCCATCGGCTATCCGCTCCTGAGTGGAATCTTCACTGCGGCTTATTCGATAGTGGACGGCGTGGGAGCCAGGACCGCGAGCAGCGCCCTGCAATATGTTCTGTGGATGAACATCTGCACCGGAGTGTTCTTGCCCGTCTACATCCTCGTCACCCGGCGCGGCGGCGGCCTCAGGATAGACGGCTCCATCAGACCTCGACTTGCCGCGGCCGCGGTGGCCGCCACGAGCTACGGAATCGCGGTATGGGCCTTCTCCCAAGGCTCAATCGGCCGGGTGGCGGTGCTGCGCGAGACCTCGGTCCTCTTCGCCGCGATTCTGGGATCGGTGGTGTTGAAGGAGCGGTTCGGAACCAGGCGGATCCTATCCGCGCTGGTCATACTCGCCGGCTTCGCCCTCTGGCCTTAGCCCGCCCCTGACCGCGCTCCCGGTGGATCAGCCGACCTTCCGAACCAGGTCGTGGAGAACGTCGCCACAGTCGCCTTCGACTTTCAAGTGGGCAAGATCGTCGGCTCTGGTCTTCCCTCGATTGACCACCGCCACCGGCTTCCCCATTTCGGCGGCGGCGAGGCAGAAGCGATAACCGGAAAACACCATCAGCGATGATCCCACCACGAGGACGCCATCCGCGCTTGCCAGCGCCGCGTAGCAGTCCGCAACCCGCGCCAACGGAACGTTCTCGCCGAAAAAGACCACGTCCGGCTTCAGCATTCCTCCACAAGCGTGGCAGAAAGGCGTCACCACTTCGTCGAAAGGGCCATCGAGGTGGGCATCGCCGTCAGGCGCACCCACCGCATTGAAGCGCGCCCACCGTGGATTGCGCTTCACCAACTCGGCCTGGATGGCGGACCGCGGCGCCGTGACCGCGCACGCCTGACAACGCACCGTATCGAGCCGCCCGTGCAGGTCGATCACCGCCTGACTTCCCGCTTTCTGATGCAGACCGTCGACGTTCTGAGTCACCAGCGTCGAGACCAATCCACTCTTCTCCAAAGCGGCGAGGGCGGTATGCGCGGCGGTGGGTTTGGCAGCGAAGACCCGAGCCCATCCCACCAGGCTCCGGGCCCAGTAACGCTGCCTCGTCGCGTGCGAGCCGATGAAGTCCTGAAAAAGTACCGGGGGTTTGTGCTTCCACGCACCCTCCTCGTCGCGATAGTCGGGAATCCCGGAGGCGGTGCTGCAACCGGCGCCGGTCAGGACAAACAGGCGCGGAGCTCTTCGCACGAAGGCGTCAAGCGAGGTCATGCCGATCCGGCTTTGCGATTCACTGGGCGGCCGTGAACGAATTCCGCCGCCTGGGTGGTTTCACTCTTCTCCCCTTCGGCGCCTGACTCGGACCAGACATAGCACTCGACTATATGCTTCACCCACATGGCGACACCTTCATCCCCTGAAGACCTCTGGCAATCGACCTCGAACCGTCTTTGGAAGACTCTCTCTCCCGAAGAAAAGAACCTGGCCGCCGCCGAGATGGTCAAGGATCCTTCGCCGCTCATCCGGGCCAGCGTGATCGCCGTGGTCGCCGACGCGCGCAAGATGCGGGCGATCGCTGTTCGAAAGCTTCCTCTCGAAATCCAGGCGCGCATCGTGGCCACGGTTCGAGACCCCGGCGAGATCCTGGCGTCCTCTCTTCTGGTGGCCCTTCACCTGGGCCCGCGAAAACCGATGCTGGTGGCCTTCCTGGACGCGTTGGGTCTGCCCCACGAAGACGGCATCCTGAAGGACGAGGCCACCCAGCCCATAAGCCTCGACGATCTCAAGAAGGGCTGCGCCGCCCTCGGTTCCGAGTCGCCGTCGGCCATCCGGATCTACCTCAACACCCTCTGGCTTCAGGACCCCACGCGCTGGGCGAACGCCAAGGACCTGCCCCTCGGACACTAGTGTCCCGGATCAGAAATACCTTACGTAGTTCTAGTCGGAATCGTCGATCGGGTCGGTGTCTGAGGCGCTGGGTAGGGACAGCCAGTACCGCTCAATCGGGGTTCGACTTCCCGCACCCGCGGCGTGGCGCCTCATTCGCCTCTTGAAGGCCTTTTTCGAACCCAGGCTCGAGTCCTGACCCAATTCGGCGGCGAGGGCAAAGAGTTCGCTCGAATCCTCTTCGCTCCACGGTTCCGCCACCGGCTGAAGCTTGGGCCCGAGAGCGCGGTGAGGATCCCAATCAGCCGCCTCTTTGAAAGCCTTCCTTAGAGATCGCGACAGTCGAGAGCGCTCGCGCAGGCCGCCGAAGACGGGCGGAACGCCAAGGCCGCTCAGCAGCCGAAGCACGAATGGGGTGTAGCGGCGAGGGGCCCGGAGTTGGCTCGCGGGCGGCAGGTGGACCCCCTTGGCGGCGAGTCGAAGCGGCACGGACTCCGGTACCAGGCAGTTCGGCCGCTCTTCGAAGAAGAGCAGGTCCCGTCCCTTGTCCACACTCATCGCGCCGCGCAGCACGCGGAAGTAGTCGATGGCCTGGGGCGCGCCCAGTAGACCGAGGGGAGCCATGACATGTCGAGGGCCGACCCGTCTGATGATGAGGGAAACTCTTTCGCGCCAGGGCTGCGCGGCCCCGGACCCAGCGCCCTCCGCCTCTACCTCTTCGAATCCGCGAACCGTTCCCAGTCCTCTCGCGGCGATGGCATCGGCGCCGTTCGAATCGATCAGCGCAATCAAGAGCGTCTCTCGGCCGGCATTCCGCTCGGCCTTGAGCCTGGAGAAGCACGAGAGAGCGGCGAGGCTCGCACGGTCGGCGAACACAACGCTGTCGAACTTCACGGTAGGCGAGCTCCCCAAAGGATTGGACCTGGCAGCATGAACAAAGCGCCGATCCCGATCCGACTGGTAGCGGGGGCAGGATTTGAACCTGCGACCTTTGGGTTATGAGCCCAACGAGCTACCGGACTGCTCTACCCCGCGTCGAGTCGACAACGGAATTGTATCAGAGGTACGGGAGGTGCGGTGATAAGTTCGCCGGCGCCATGAAAACGAGCGCGGTGATTCTGGTGGGCGGCGAGGGAACCAGACTTCGGCCCCTCACCCTGGACCTGCCCAAACCGGTTGTTCCGGTGCTGGACCGGCCCTTCCTCAAGTTTCAACTCGACCTCCTGCGCGAGGCCGGGATCGTCGACATCGTCCTGTGCGTCGCCTTCAAACCGGAACGAATCCGCACCGTCCTGGGCGACGGCTCGGCCGACGGAGTGCGCCTGACCTACATCCTCGAAGAAACGCCTCTGGGCACCGGCGGGGCAATCAAGAACGCCGAGGGGTCTCTGGGTGATCGGGTGGTGGTCCTCAACGGAGACGTTCTCGCCGACATGGATTTGAGCGCCATCCTCAAACTGCACGACGACACCGAAGCCTCCGCCACCATCGTCCTCCATCCCGTCGACAACCCAGCGGCTTATGGTCTGGTCGAGACGGACGAGGCCGGCCGGGTTCAGCGCTTTATCGAGAAGCCGAAGCCCGAAGAGATCACCACCAACAAGATCAACGCCGGACTGTACGTTCTGGAGACCCGCACCCTCTCGGTGATGCCCAAGGGCGTTCCCTACTCCATCGAACGCGGCTACTTTCCCTCGATGATCAAAAGCGGCGAACGCGTTCAGGCTCATACCCACACCGGCTATTGGATCGACATCGGCACCCATCAGAAGTATCTCCAGGTCCATCTCGACCTGCTCTCGCGCCGTTTCCCCTGCGACATCGCGGCCACCCCGCACGGCTCGGGCTTCGTGCATGCCTCGGCCACCATCGACCCGACCGCGATTCTCGTCGGCAACTTCTACGTGGGCCCAGGGTGCCAGGTCGGCCCGGGCTCCAGGATCGAAGATGGAACCACCCTGATCTCGGATGTCCGTGTTCTTGGCGGCACGGTGCGACGGAGCGTCGTATGGAGCGGCACCGAGATCGGCGAGGGCTCCTTGGTGGAGGGCGCGCTGCTGGCCAGCCGGGTGCGAATCGGCCGTCACTGCCGCGTCCCCGCCGGCGCCGCTCTGGGTCAAGGCACCACCCTCAGCGACCATTCGGGCGTTTCCTAGCCACCGGTCCTCGCGCGTGCTTTTTTAAGGATGATTTGAGACCATGAACCCCGACATCGCCAGCATTTTCAAGGCCTACGACATCCGCGGCCTCAGCCCGAGCGAGTTGAATCCCCCCCTGGCCCGTCGCATCGGCAGGGCCTTCGTCGACTACCTCAAGGCGAAGAACATCGCCATAGGGCGCGACATGCGCGAGACCTCGCCCGGACTCGCCGCCGCCTTTGTCGACGGGGCGAGGTCACGAGGCGCGAGCGTGACCGACATCGGCATGGTGTCGACCGACATGCTGTATTTCGCGGTGGCGAGCCAGGGTCTCGACGGCGGGGCCATGCTCACCGCGTCGCACAACCCGAAGCAGTACAACGGAATCAAACTGGTGCGCGCGGGTGCTATCGCCCTCTCCGGGGACGCCGGTATCAAAGAGGTTCGCGAAGGCGCCCTCGGACCCGAGCCCGGGCCTTTCGAGGGACCCCTCGGGAGTTTTTCGGAGCGAGATGTCAGCGACGCCTTCGTGGCCCACTGCCTGGGCTTCATCGACCAGACCAGACTCCGGCCTTTGAAGCTGGTCCTCGACGCGGGCAATGGAATGGGCGGACCGGCCGCCGAACGCGTCTTCGCCGGACTTCCCTTCGAGCGTACCGACCTCTTCTTCACCCCCGACGGTAACTTTCCCAATCACCCCGCCGATCCGCTGGTCGAGGAAAACCGGCGCGACGTCATCGCCGCGGTCCGGGCAAAGGGCGCCGATCTCGGAATCGCATGGGATGGCGACGCCGACCGATGTTTCTTCATCGACGACACCGGAGAGTTCATTCCCGGCGACTTCGTGACCGCGCTGCTCGGGGTCATGTTCGCGAAAAAGGAACCGGGCGCCACCATCGTCTACGACGTTCGAGCCTCGCGCGCGGTGGCCGACAGCGTCAAGGCCGCGGGCGGCCTTCCGGTCATGCACCGGGTCGGCCATGCCTTCATGAAGGTAAAGATGCGCGAACTGAACGCGGTCTATGGCGGAGAGGTTTCCGCCCACTACTACTTCCGGGACAACTGGTTCGCAGACAACGGAATGATCCCCGCTCTCCTCATGCTGGAGCTCGTCTGCAGTTCAGGAAAGAAGCTCTCGGAACTTCTAGCTCCCTACCGGGCCAAGTACTTCATCTCCGGCGAGATCAATTCCAAAGTGGCGGATGTCCCTCGCGCGCTCGCCCTCATCGAAGAACGCTTCAAGGACGGCCGGGTCACCAGGCTCGACGGGGTGTCGGTGGACTTCGACGACTGGCACTTCAACGTGCGCGGTTCCAACACCGAGCCCCTGCTCCGGCTGAATCTTGAAGCCATGTCGAAGGCCGGGATGGAGCGACACCGAGACGAAGTGCTGGCTCTGATCCGGTCGTAGGCAAGGGGGGATTGCCTCAGGCCTTCGGCACCTGCTCGTCGGCGTGGTAGCTCGACCGCACCAGGGGGCCGGACTCGACGTGGGCAAATCCGATCGAGCGGCCGAACTCCTTGAACTTCGCGAACTCGTCCGGAGTGTAGTACTTCAGAATGGGGAGGTGGTCGAGCGACGGTCGAAGGTATTGACCCACGGTCAGCACGTCCACGCGGGCCCCGCGGATGGCGCGGATGGTTTCGAGGATCTCGTCCCCCTCTTCGCCCAGGCCGACCATGATTCCGCTCTTGGTGAGCAGGCCGGCGTCCTTCGATCGGGAAAGCAGTTCCAGAGAGCGTTTGAAATTGGCGCCCGGTCGAACCTTGCGATAGAGCCTCGGCACCGTCTCGGTATTGTGGTTGAGAATGTCGGGGCGGGCATCGATGACCACCTGAAGGGCCGCCCAGTTCCCCTTGAAGTCCGGGATGAGCACTTCCACGGCGCAGCCGGGGGACTTCTCCCGGATCAATCGGATCGTCTCTCTGAACGACCAAGCGGCGCCGTCCTTCTGCTCGTCGCGATTCACCGACGTGATGACGGCATGCTTGAGACCCATGGCGGCAATGGCCTCGGCCACCCGCCGCGGCTCATCCGGATCGGGAGGCTGGGCCGCGAGGCCGGTCTTGACCGCACAGAAACCGCAGGCCCGAGTGCAGGTGTCGCCCAGGATCATGAACGTGGCGGTGCCCCGGTTCCAGCAATCGCCGATATTGGGACATCGCGCCTCTTCGCAGACGGTGTGAAGCCTTTGGCCTCGCACCAGCGAAACCAGCGAGTCGTAGCGCTCCCCGATGGGAGCGCGCGCCTTGATCCAGTCGGGACGGGGCAGAGGCGAGACTACGCCCCCAAGACCCTCGGGGACCGCAGGCCGAGTGTCCGCGTCAAGCATCAGACCTCGTCGTCGGCTTTTTCATCTTCTTCGTCGTCATCGTCTTCGTCATCATCGTCGAAGAGATCGTCATCTTCCTCGTCGCCGTCCGGATCCTCTTCCTCTTCGTCTTCCTCTTCATCGTCATCGTCCTCGTCGTCGCCTTTGGCCACCTCGGCCTTGTCGACCGCGTCAACCAGGTCGTCGGCGTCGTCCTCATCATCCTCCTCCTCATCATCCTCGAGGTCGTCGACATCTTCCTCCTTGAACAGGTCGGCGTCTTCGACGGGGTCATCGTCGTCCCACTCTTCGGAATCATCGTCGCTGTTGCGACGCGGAGAGAGGATCAGCGATCTGGCGTCTTCTGAATCGTCGTAGCTCACGGCTCTTCGGTCTCCTTCCGGACATTCGGGCCACAACCCGCTAGGTGTCATCGACACCCAATCGTACCCGCTCCTCCTGAAAAATCGGATGGGCTTTTGAGCGACGTTCCCGGGACTTTCATCTTTGGGCCCGCGCGCGCGGGCTTAGACTTCCGCAGTATGTTATGGGCTTGTCGGAAGCAACCAACGATGGAGAAACTCATGAATCGTCGAAAGATCGCTCTTTCTCGCGCCGTTTTGACTCTGGCCGCAACCTTCCTCGCGGGCACGGCGGCCGCGGGTGAGATCAAGGGGAGGGCCAGCGACTCCGGAGGCGGCGCGCTCCCGGGGGCTGACGTCACGGTCGAGAATCTGGCCACCGGGGCCCTGACCGTGGTCGCCACCGATCAAAGCGGCGCCTACTCCATCGCCGGACTCCCGGCCGGAAACTACCGCGTGCTCGCGCATGCCCCCGGGTTCTCTCAGGCCGTGCGCAATATTTCCCTCGCGGCCGAAACGGACACGGCGCAGGCCGACTTCGTCCTCCGAGTGGGCAACCTCGAGAGCGAGGTCACGGTCACCGCGTCGCGCAATGCGCGAGATTCACTGGTGGTCCCCCTTCGGGCCGAGAGCCTCGGGGCTGAAACGATGGCCTCGACCAACCCGGTCTCCTCCGGTGAACTTCTGATCGAAGCCACCGGGGTTACGCCCGTCGGAAGCGGTCCTTTCCAGATACGGCCCCGGCTCCGCGGACTCGATTCGACTCGCGTGCTCATCCTGGTTGACGGCGAGCGCCTCAACAACGCCCGCACGGCCACCGACCGCGCGGGCGTCGATGTGGGCCTGGTGGACGGCTCAAGCATTGAAAGCATCGAGGTGGTGAGCGGAGCGGGGTCGGTTCTTTATGGTACCGACGCCCTTTCGGGCACGATCAACATCCGAACCGCGCAGCCCCAGTTCACGGACAAGAACCACTTCACCGCCAGTCTCAACGGCTACTACAGTTCCAACGAGAACGGGCGCCGCGGCAACGTCGGGGTGGGCATGTCGGGACCTCGGTACGCGGTGAGCCTCTTCGGTGGAAAGGAATCGTACGATGCCTACCAGAGCGGTGGAAAGGATGGCAGCGTCCTCGAGGATTCGCGGCCGCTCTTCGCGAACCAGAGGCTGAAGCAGGTCGATACCGCCGACACGAATTTCGGTTTCACCTTCAAGGCTTTTCCGGAGGCTTTCAACGCGCCTTTCGTGCGGACCACGACGGAGATTCCCACCTCCTACATGGACGGCAGCACCCTGAACGGCAACGCTATGGCCTCCCTCAACGACAAGCAAAACGTGCGAGTCAAGTACTTCCATCGCGAGGCCAAGGATGTGGGCTTCCCCGACTTCGTGCCGCCCCAGTTCTTCCAGGGAATCGTCCTGCCCTACAGCAAGTTGGACAAGGTCTCCGCCCGCTACGAGGCCCGCTCCCTCAATTCGTGGTTCTCTCGCCTCTCGGTGACCGCGTATTACCAGAAGCAGGATCGCCTGCTCCGCAACATCGCTATCCCCGTTCAGTTTCCCGCCCCGAGCGCGGCCTTCTTCCCAATCAGTATCTTCCGGCTGGTGATCAACAGCGACACGGGACAGAAGGTTGAGACCCAGGGCTTCGACCTGCAAAACACCTTCCTGGTTTCACCGAAGAACGTTCTGACCGCAGGCGTCACCTACTACAAGGATGAGAGCGCGGACTATCGGACCAGTTCAACCCAGACCAATCTGGTCGGCCAGGTGGTTCTCGGCGCACGGGGGCCGGAGGCAGTGGTCTTCCCCGCCCTGGTTCCACTCGGCGGGCCGAGCGTCTCGCGTCCGACCCGCGTTCCGAACGCGACCTTCAGCGACTTCGGCGCCTTTGCCCAGGATGAATGGGATCTGACCAGCAAGGTCCGTTTCGTCGCGGGCCTGCGGCTGGACGGCTACAAGGTAAACACCGAGGCTACGACGGGATACAACATCGACGCCGTCATCGCGGGCGCGAAACCGCCGATCGACCCCGCCACTCTCCCCAATCCAAACGGCGACAGCATCAGCCGGACCGCCTTCACGGGCGACGTCGGGCTGGTTTTCAAGCAAAGCGAACAACTGAGCTTCGTCGCCCACTACGGTCGCAGCTATCGCCACCCCAACCTTGAAGAGCTCCTTTTCGCGGGCCCGGCCACCATCGGAAGCATCGCGCCGAACATCACGGTGGGGCCCGAAAAAGGCGACAACATCGACCTCGGATTGAAGTTCCGCTCGGCGCAGGTGCAAGGGTCGCTTTCCTACTTCAACAACAAGTACACGGACTTCATCTCCACTGAGATCACCGCCCTCACCGCCTCGAGTTCCATCTCCCAGGCCATCAACTTCGCGGACGTTCGAATCCAGGGCTTCGAGGGCGACATCCAGGGTTCCTGGAACAAAGGCGGGGCCATCCTCTCCCTCTTCGCAAACGGCGGCTACAACAAGGGCGAGATCCTGAAGGGCACGAACCCCCTCGCCAAGACCTCGATCGCCGGGACGCCGCAGGACAACATCACGCCGGTGAAGCTCATCACCGGCTTCCGCCTCTCCGACAAGAAGGAGCGCTTCTGGGGTGAATATTCCCTGCGCTATCAGAAGGAGGTCACCGAGGTTGCCACCACCTTGAAGGACTCGCCCTTCCTCATCTATCAGGATCTCGCCGGCCTCGCGGGCTTCACGATTCAGCGCTTTGGCGTGGGCTACGACTGGCGGAAGGACAAGAAGACGGTCGGCCTGACCCTGAACGTCGAGAATCTCGCAAACAAGTTCTACCGCGAACAGTTCCAGTTCGCACCGGCCCGCGGACGGAGCATCACCGTGGGGCTGCGCGTCCGCAGCATGTAGCTCCAAAGTCCAGTGGTCCTTTAGCAGGGTCGAAGAGGACGGCGTGGCGAACATCGTCAAGCGGACGACGCTGATGGTTCGCGACGCCGAGGCCGCCGCGCTTTGGTACGAGCAGGTGTTCGGCATGCGGCGCTGGCTCGACACGCCGTTCACGCTCTCCGGGATTGGTCTGGCCGCGGGCCGGGCCGGGGACAAGACCCGACTCGTCATCATGCAGTGCGAGGACCCGGTCATCGGAATGATCGGCCTGCTGCAGTGGATCGATCCGCCCATGGAGGCGCCGTTGACTCCGCCGCGCCGAGTGACCTTCGGAGCGCCGATATTCGTCATGTCCTCCGATGACGTCCGGGGCCTCCACGCGCGTGCTCGAGCGCTCGGCGGTCACGTCCATGCCGCGCCCTATGAGTGGAGTTTCGTCAGCCCCGAAGGAATCGCCAGACAAATGCGAGCGTGCTCGCTGTTCGACCTCGACGGTTACTTCTACGAAGTCAATGAGACGTTGATGCCGCAAACGCCATGACCGCCCCCGCCTACGCCGACTGGGCCACCTTCTCCAGAGGCCTCAAGTCCAGGGATGGCGTGGCCTGTCAGTGGCGAGTGGCCGCGCATCCGGTCGGCAACGTGAAGCCCGCCGACTTCTCCTGGCATGAAGAGCCGGCGCCTTCCCCGGCGGCCGGCGAAGTGCTCCTCGAAACCCTGTATCTGGGCCTGGCCCCGGTCATGAGGATGTACATGCAGGGGACGGGTGCGGCGGGTGAACGCAAGCTCGCGGTGGGCGACGTGATCCACGGCCGCGGGGTGGCTCGCATTCTGGAATCGCGGCATCCGGACTGGCGGGCGGGAGAGATTGTGCAGGGCCAGATCGGATGGCGTACCTACGCCACCAGCGCCATGACCGCGAAGGAGAAGTTCTTCCGGGTGACCGACCATGATCTCCCCTATGCCCTGGCTTGCGGCGTGCTCGGCATGGCCGGGCTTTCCGCCCATGCAGGCTTCTTCGCTTGCGGCCAACCCCGGCCGGGCGACGTAACCGTGGTTTCGGGGGCGGCCGGGGGGGTCGGCTCGATGGTCATTCAGATGGCGCGCATCGCGGGGGCAAGCCGGGTGATCGGTATCGCGGGCGGGCCCGAGAAGTGTCGGGCCATCCGGGACCTCGGCTGCGACGACGCCATCGACTACAAGTCGGAGAACGTACCGCAACGCCTGGCCGAGACCTGCCCGAACGGCATCGACTACTACTTCGACAACGTGGGGGGCGAGATTCTCTCCGCGTGCCTGGACCGACTCGCCATGGGCGCCCGCATCGCCCTGTGCGGTTCGATTTCCGAATACACGAGAACGACTCCGTTCGGCCTGACCAACTACACGCGTCTGCGGGTCGCCGAGGGTCGAATGGCTGGATTCTTCGTTTACAACCATGTCGGCCGATGGCACGAGGTCATGACCGAGATGGCCGGCTGGATCCGCGCCGGGAAGCTGAAGCCGGTTCAGGACGTGGTCGATGGTTTCGAGTCGATGCCGGAGGCGCTGTCTCGTCTCTATGATGGACGGAACATCGGCGTGCAGTGCTGCCGGGTCCGCCCCGAGCCAAGGGGGCCGGAACTGAAGGAGAGAGTAGTTGGGTAAAACACCCGTCCGTTTTCAGCGCGCGAACTTCGTGGTCCGAAATCTCGATCGCGCCCTGGAGTTCTACGTCGGGGTCCTGGGGTTCAGCCTGGACTTCGTCAAGAACTCCGAGGCGAGCTCCTACTCATACACCGTCTTCGAGATACCCGCGAGCGCAGGCATCCGCTTCGCGGTGCTGAGCGCGCCCGATCAACCGCGGGTGATGGCCCTGACCGAGGTCACGGGCCCTCCGCTTGAAGCCGTCGCTCACCCGCGGCGCGCCGCCATCGTGCTCGAGATCCCCGACCTCGATGCGCTTGTGAAACGCGCCCGCGACCGCGGATTTGCCGTGTGCCCCGAAGGAGTCCTCGTGACCTTCGATGGCCGGCAAGGACGGGAACTCGGACTGGTGGACGCGGATGAGAACCTGACCGTCGCCTACTGCCTTCCGAAGCAACCTTGACCAAACCACCTCTCTCCGAACGGGCCGCCTGGACCATGGTGGGTCTGTGCACCCTCGCCTACATCTGCTCGTTCATCGACCGGTACGTGCTGGGCATTCTGGTCCAGCCCATCAAGACCGAGTTCGGTCTCACCGACACCCAGATGGGTCTCCTCCTCGGTCCGGCGTTCGCGATCTTCTACGCCACCATGGGCCTGCCCATGGGCTGGATCACCGATCGGGTGCGGCGCACCTGGATGCTCGGTATCGCCACCGCGTTCTGGTCGATCGCCACCGGCGCCATGGGTTTCGTCACCGGCTTCGGGACGCTCTTCGCCTCGCGCATGGCCGTGGGCATCGGCGAAGCCGCGCTCAGCCCGGGGGCTCTCTCCATGATCGCCGACAGTTTCCCGCGGCAGAAGCGGGGGGCGCCCATCGCGGTGTATTCCACCGCGCTCACCATCGGGGCCGGCCTCGCCTCCCTTCTCGGCGCCACTATTCTGGCCTACGCCAAACAGGCGCACGAGCTGTACTTCCTGGGCATGGGCCCGCTCTCTCCCTGGCGATTCACGTTTCTGGTGGTGAGCCTGCCCGGATTCGTTCTCGCCCCCTTGTTCTTCCTCCTGCGGGAACCACCCCGCGGCATGAACGATGTCGAAGGCGAGAAACCCGTGCGCGGCCTCGGCGACGGCCTCCACTGGGTGAAGGGACGATTCACCACCTACCTCGGCCTGGTGTCTCTGGTCTGCGTCATGACCATCATCGCCTACGGCCAGGGCGGCTGGAACGCCTCTCTGTTCGAGCGCAACTGGGGCTGGACCCCGGAGCGCTTCGCCACCATCAACGGCCTGATCAATCTGCTCATCGGACCCTTCGCGGTCCTCGGCGCCGGCCGGTGGGCCGACGCGTGGTCGAAAAAGCTCGCCGACGCTCCCCTGCGCATCCTGCTGATCGGGGCGCTCATCATGATCGCGTGCGCCTCCGCCTACCCGCTCATGCCCACGGCCACCCTCGGCTTCGTCTTCCTTGCCCTCGCCAACATCGGCATCGCCATCATGTCCGCGGTCGGCGTGCTCGCGGTCCTGGAGATCACTCCAGCGACCGTGCGTGGCCAGGTGGTGGCCCTCTACTACATGGCCATCAGTCTGTCCGGCCTCTTCCTCGGGCCGCCGGTCGTGGGGTGGCTGTCCGACCACGTCTTCGGCCCCCCACAGCTCCGATGGGCCATGGCCACGCTGCCTCTCCTGTTCGGTGCTTTGCCTCTTCTGCTGGCCGCCCGGACGCGCGCTCTCTATCTCCAGGCTCTGGCCCGCCAGAAGTAGACAAACCGCGCCAACCTTCTGGCGGGCATGGACGGCCCGGCGCCGCCGCCCTCGGCCCAGGGTGCCCTTCGGTTTGAGGTTCGCGGGGGCTGCGACGGGACACTTGACAGCTTCGCCAACCTTCGCCTACGCTCTCCCTAGCGTCCGGTTGTTATAACCATAAGACAACTTTCAAGGTTCACGCTCCCTCATCGTGCGCCTTCATTTGCGATCTCGAACTTGAAAGAGGTTCCCATGAATAGAAAAAGATTCTCCCTGCCCCGTCCTGCTCTGGCCATAGCACTCCTCGGACTGCTCGCCGCCCCCCTTTACGCGCAGAACATCGGCAAAACCACCGGCGGCATACGCGGCGTGGTGAAAGACAGCAGCGGCGGGATCATCCCCGGCGCCACCGTCACCATTTCCAGCCCCGCCCTGGTCGGGGCGCGCACCGTAGTTACGGGAGGCGACGGATCGTACGATTTTCCGGGCCTGGCGATTGGTGTCTACAAAGTCGAGGCCACCCTTTCCGGGTTCGCCCCGAGCGCGGTGCAGGGCCTGGACCTCAAGGCCGGACAGATCCTCAGGGCCGAACTCGTGCTGAAGGCGGGAGGTCTCACGGAAAGCGTGACGGTCGAGGGAAGCTCCATCATCGACGTCGTCTCGGTGGAACAACAGAACGACATCTCGGCCGAGACCTTCGACACCCTGCCCAAGGGCCGATCGTGGGACTCGATTGTTGAGATTGCTCCATCCGTCAACGTCGAAGACATCAACCGCACGAAAGGCCTGTCGTTCCAGGGCGCCTCCGTTCACGAGAACGTCTACATCGTGGACGGTGTGGACTCGACAGAAACCGCGTTCGCCTCCCAGGGCCAGGATGTGGTTTTCGAGTTCCTCGACAACATCCAGGTGAAGTCGGGATTCCTGGGCGCGGAGTACGGCGGCGCCCTCGGCGGCGTGGTCAATATGCAGACGAAGTCGGGCTCCAACGAATTCAAAGGCGGACTCAACTTCCAGTACTCCGGCTCGAAGCTGACCGAGAACCCGCGACAGCGGTTGCGTACCGTTCCAACCAATACCCTGAAATCCGAGTACGTGCAGGATCCCGAAGACGAAAGCAGAACCATCGATTTCGGTGGCTTCATCGGCGGCCCGATCAAAAAAGACAAACTCTGGTTCTTCGCCGGCTTCATGCCCCAGAACACGGACACCAGCCGGACCGTCAACTATCTCAACCCCGCGACCCCGGTAAGCGTCACCAGCACCACCCGGCGCCCATTCGCCTCCTCCAAGCTGACCTGGCGGGCGGCCAAGGACCTGACCGTCAACCTCAGCTACCAGTATGCGCCGAGAAAGGTCGTAGGCCGCTTGCCCAGCTTCGACCTGACCGACGACCGAACCAGCAACTTCAAGGACCTGGGCACGGAAGCCAACCGCAGCACCTACGCCTTCAGCACCGACTGGGTGGCCACCCCGTCCGTCTTCATCAACGCCTTCGCCGGCTACTACACCCAGCGCGGCGGATCTCTGGGCGTTCCGGTGGGCGACCGGTTCCGCTGTATCACATCGAACAACACCATCGCTGGCGTTCCCGCCGACCTTCAGTGCGCGGCCGGATACCAGACTCTCCTCGATAACAACCCAACATTGACCGATGCGAACGATCGGTTTAGCGTGGGCACATCCGCCAACTTCAACTTCAAGGCCTCGGGCAATCACGCCCTCAAGGTCGGTGTCCAGTACGCGACGCCAAAGAGCACCACCGAGAACCTGCTCACCGGCGAGCGCGTCGATCTTCACTGGAACCTCTCGCAGGCCGGCATCCGCGGGGAGTACGGGTTCTGGCGCAACATCACCATCTCCAACAAGGGCGCCTCCAAGGCCAAGAACGCCGCGGCCTTCGTCCAGGACCAGTGGACAAAGAACCGGGTCACCTTCAACCTCGGCGTGCGTTTTGAGAACGAGCTCGACGAGCCGCTCACCTCCCCCAACGACAAGGTCGACCGGGACATCAAGTTCGGCTGGGGCGAGAAGATTGCGCCGCGCCTGGGCATCGCCTGGGACGTCAAGGGCGATTCGAGCTGGCGGGTCTACGCGAACGGGGGCTACTTCTACGACACCCTGAAGCAGAGCGCCACCCAGCTTTTGTTTGGATCCCGACAGTTCAAGTTCGATTACTACCGCCTCGACACCGTCAACTGGAAGACCCTGGGCAAGGCCGCGGCCGCGGCCGCCGGCGCGCCCTTCTTCGTGTTGGACTTCGGTGGCGCTGCCCCCTACGTGCCCCAGGACATCAAGCCCACGCGCAACAATGAAATCGGGGTGGGCACCGATTATCAGCTCGGAAAGAACTGGGCGGCTTCCGCGCTGTACATGCATCGCGCCCTCAAGAACGCGATCGAGGATTTCAACCCCACGCCGATCACCGTGGATGGCATCCGCTACACGGGGGTGATTGGCAACCCGGGCCAGGGAATCCTGACCCAGCCGTTCGCCGGCCAGCCGGTGCTTCCCCAGTTTGATCGCACCTACGATGGCTTCACCGTCGAACTCCTGAAGCGCATGGCGAATCACTGGGCGATCGACGGCAGCTACACCTTCTCGCGCCTTTACGGGAACTACGAAGGCCTCGGTGATTCCGACGAGCAGGTCCTCGGAGGCGGCAACCCGAACTCCGGGCGTTATTGCACAACCCTCGAGAGTTGCTACACCGCGTCGGGCAACGTCGATTACGGCCCGTTGACCCTGGATCGTCCACACCAGTTCAAGATCAACGGGTCCTACGCCTTCGACTTCGGTTTGACCGCGGGAGCCTTCTTCCGCGCCGAGAGCGGGACCCCGATCACTCCGCAACTCGGGGTGAATGCCGCGCCCACCACCCATCCCGAAGGTCGCGGAAGCCGTGGGCGGACGCCGACGTTCACCCAGACCGACATATTCTTCCAGTACGGCTTCAAGGTGAGCAAGTCGGTGCGCGTCACCGCGTCGGCGAACATCGTCAACCTCCTGGATCAGGACACCGTTCGAGGAGTCTTCCCGGGAATCCTGCTCGGATCCTCGGCGGTCACTCCCATTCCGGTGGCCCAATACTTCGCGCCGGGTGGCTACAACTACCAGGCGGTGCTGGCCGCGATTCCCGCCGCGAACAAGGATCCCCGGTTCCTGCAGGCTCAGCAGTTCCAGGCCCCCCGGGCCATCCGATTGGGCCTTCGTCTCGACTTCTAGACCGAGAGCGCTAGCGGAGGCATCTAAAGACCCGCGGAGCTGAAGAATCGAACATCTTCCGCTTCGGGGGTCTTCTTTTCGTCTCCCCTTTGATAAAGGATGTCCCATGAAACTACTGTCCACTCTCACGATCGGGCTGGTCCTGGCCGCGGGTTCCATGGTCGAAGCCCAAGGAAAGGCGAAGATGCCGGCCCCTCCCCCGCCCCTCGACCTTTCCAAACCCGACGGCGCCCTCGCTGCCGATCGGAAGATGCAGTGCTCTCTCGAAGACAACAAGCCCGTCGTCTTCTGGTGGAAGGGCGGAGCATTCAGTCGGGTCCCCGGAGAGAGGGATCGTCACCTCTTCAACGTCGAGGGCATGAACATTCGCCAGTGCGTGACGGTCAAGGACCCCCAGCGGGGAGTGGGCTATCGGCTGGTCTCCCGCGAGATCCTTCTCTATCTCGACCTCGAAACCGGCAAACCTCTGACCAGATGGAAGAACCCGTGGACCGCCGAGGAAACCGACGTGATCCAGGTGGCCAACGATCCCGTGAATGGCCGCCCCTCGTTCCCCATCGGCCCGGATGGCCAGCCCTACAAGTTCCGCGGCAACATCATGAAGGGTCGGGTGTGGACCTCGGGTGAAGCGCCCCTGTTCTACAAAAACCCATTGGGAGGTGAATACCAGGACTTCGTGGGTGGTGAGTATCACGCCATGGAGATGCTCACCATGTTCACCTACGAGAAGGACCTCGTGGACAGCTCGAAGAAGGAAATCTCGGATCTGACCCTCGCGTGGTCTCGAATCTCCGACTTCCTGCCCTGGATGAAGATGGGAGATCGCGTGGGCATGATGATCTTCAGCACGGTCGGGAAACGGCTCGCATCTGCCAACGACCTCACACCCTTGCTCAAGCAGGAAATTGCGACCAACTATCCCACCTACGCGGCTCCCCCGCCCACCGACGACGCACGCCCCAACGAAACGAGCTGGACCTACTTCAAGAAGAAGATCGACGAGAAGAAGAAAGAAGGTGGCAAGTGAAGAATGAATCCATGAAGAAGCTCACCCTTGCCATGGGCCTGGCCGCGGTACTCACGTCTCCGGGCCTGGCCGCACAAAAGAAGAAGGCGGTGGCCCCGGTGGCCAAGCCCCGGCTCGACCCGGCCAAGCCCGAAGACGTTCTGGCCATGGAGCGGAAGGCCAGTTGCTCCACCGAAGACGGCAAAGAAGCTCTCTACTGGTGGAAGGGGAACGTCTACTCCCGCATCCAGGGCGAGAAGGATCGCCTGCTCTTCGGCGTTCACGGCCTCAACTTCCGAACCTGCAAGACCTACTCCGATCCCAAGCGCGGCGCGGGCTATCGCTCGGTATCGCGCGAGATGCTGATCTACGTGGACAAAGACACCGGCGAGGTCTTGAAGAAGTGGAAGAACCCGTGGACGGGCGAGGAAGTCGATGTCCTGCATGTCGCGAACGACCCGGTCAGCATGCGCGAGCCCACCTACGCCCTGACCGCGGACGGCACGCCTCGCAAGTTCCGCAGCGAAGTAAAGGACGGTTGGGCCCTGGATGGCGGCGGGGCTGCGCGCCTCTTCTATACGAACCCTTTGGGCGGCGATTATCAGGAGTATGTGGGCGGCACGTATCACGCCATGGAGTTCGGCACCGAGGCGGCGAAGATCGACGACCTCACCGACCCCAACACCACCTATGTCAAGGACCGGGTTCTCACCTGGGTGCGGGTCTCGAAATGGCTGCCCTGGATGAGGATGGGAAACCGGGTCGGCGCGGTAGTGTTCAACACCGCAGGACTCCGCCTCGAAGGCTTCGATGAAATGCCCGACGTGGTGAAGAGCGAGATCAAGGCCAACTGGCCGGTCTGGCAGTCCGCTCCGCCCCCCGACGATCCGCGGCCCAGCATGACCAGTTGGGACCAGTTCAAGAAGTGGAAAGCGGAGAAGAAGTGAATCGGTCTTCCGACCTCCTCAGGAGGAAGCAGCCATGAATCGATTGAGCCTTGTTCTCGCCGCAACTAGCCTCCTGGTGTCCGGGCACGGGTCGGTCGCTCAGGAGCAGGCCACGGAGCACCTCTCTCCCAAGGAGAAGATCGGCAGCGTGGTCAGTCTCGACGTCTACACCCACAAGGACATCCTCGACCTGGTGGTCGCGACCGAGACGGAAACGGGGCCGACCCTGACTCACCGGCGCTCCAAAGACGGTGGCGCCACCTGGTCCACGGATACCAAGGTGGAAATGAGCGGAACCACCATCTCGAACGCCATGCGCGGTCTCGATCCCCAGATCGCGGCGGACGGCGATCACCTCTTCGTGGTGTGGACCACACCCGGTGAAGGACAGCATGGCGTGGGACCCTTCGGAACCGCTCTTTCCGATGACGGCGGGAAAACCTGGCGCAAGGGTTCCAATCCAGCCGACGACGACTCGAAGAAGGGCCACGCTTTCATCGAGGCCATCGCCGATCTCTCCGGAGCCTTCCACGTGGTGTGGCTGGAAACCCGCGCGACCCGCGGTTTGTACGCGGCCACTTCCAAGGACTTCGGAAAGACCTGGGCGAAGACCACGACGGTCGACCAGATCACCTGCGAATGTTGCTGGAACAAGATGATCTCGCTCCGGCCGGGCGAGACCCATCTCCTCTATCGCGACAAGGACCCACGAGATATGGCCATCGCCGTTACCTCGGATTCAGGCGCGACGTGGAAGCGGCTCTCCACCGTGGGCGACTTCAAGTGGCCCATCAACGCCTGTCCATTCACCGGTGGCGGCCTGGCCGTGACCGGCGCGGGGGCAACCGAGCGGTTGCACGCCACCATCTTCAGCGGCATGAAAGACCACCGCGGTGTGAGTTACCTGGCCTCCGGCGACAACGGAAGCACCTGGAGCACGCCCTTCCCTCTGGGCGAGGGCAAAGGACAGCATTCCGATCTCGCTTCGATGGGCCGCGATCTCGTCGCGATCTACGACGTCACCGATCCCGACGACGGCCTGGTGGTGGGGGTGAAGACTTCGCACGATGAAGGAGCCTCGTGGTCGGGCTTCTCGCGACTCTCTCCCGCGGGGGTCAAAGCTGACTTCCCTCGATTGGTATCCGTCAAGGGCCGCTTCGTCGCGTTCTGGACGGAGAAGGACAAGGCCGAGATGGTGTCCTGGCGGATGAGAGTGCTGGGCGCTCCCGAGAAGAAGCCGGCCGCGCCCTGAGTCCCGGCAGAGGCAGTCTTGCGCCTCTGCGATATCCTCCCGCTCTCATCCGCAAGAGGAGACCTCAATGGCCGACCCCACCCTCAGCCCCGAATTCGCCTTGCTCCAGAAGGACGTCGGCGAATGGGACGCCACCATCACCGTTACCCCCAGCCCCGGGGCTCCACCTCAAGCATCCACGGGCCGGATGGTGGGGCGCCTCATCAGCGGCGGACGCTGGCTGATCACCGACTTCAAGAACCACACCACCGGTTTCGAGGGCCACGGGATCTACGGCTTCAACGCGGCCGCCAAGCGCTACGTCGGCACCTGGGTGGACGACATGCGCACGAACCTCTACGTGGGCGAGGGCGATTGGGACGCGGCTCGCCGGACCATGACCTACGCCTGGAAGGCGACCATGCCGAACGGTCAGGCCATGTCGTGGAAAGAGACGTCGCAGCTCATCTCCGACACCGAACAGTTGTTCCGTGTCCTCTTCCCTCTGCCCGACGGGGGCGAATTTGAAATGATGCGTGCGGTCTATCGCAAGATCTAGCTTCTCTCCAACGGAGTCACCTCAACCCAATGAACAACCCCCGCCCGATCACAATCTCAAGGGCCGTCGTCGCCCTGACTCTGGCCCTTCCGCTCATCGCTCACGCGCAGGCCCCCTCTGCCCCTCCCGCCCCTCCGCCAATGAAGGAACTACCGGTCCGAGCCATTCCGAATCTCGGGGAGGGCGCCGAGTTCTATTTCTCGCCCGACGGCAAGAGCCTGATCGGTAATGCGAAGCGCGAGGGCGACACCACCCACCACGTCTACACCACCACCCTCGACGGGACGAAGATCGTGAAGATCAACGACCAGGGCGAAGACGCCTGCTCGTTCTACCTTCCCGACGGAAAGCGCATCGTCTGGACCTCGACCAGGGATCTCCTCGATCTACCCAAAGGCGGCTGGTCCGATCCGAAGGATTATCCGAAAGGGGCCGAGCTCTATGAATCGGACCTCGACGGGAAGAACATCAAACGCCTCACCAACAACAAGCAATACGACGCCGAGGTCTCGGTGTCCCCTGACGGCAAGTGGTTCCTTTTCGGTCGCGACACCGACGGCAAGATGGATCTGTGGGTCATGAAGTCCGACGGCACCTCGGAGCGGCAGGTCACCTTCACCGAGGACTGGCAGGAAGGCGGAGCGCAGTTCATGCCCGACTCCAACACCATCCTCACCCGGGCCTGGAAGCGGGCAGACGAGGGGCAGCGCATGATGCCCATGCAGATTTTCACGGTGAAGCGCGACAGCGACGAGCGCAAGCAGATCACCAGCGAAGCGGGCACGAACTGGGCGCCCTTCCCAGCACCCGACGGCAAGCACTTCGCCTAAGGCTAGGCGGCTGAAGTCTCTGAGCCTACGAGTCCTCATGAGAACATCTCCGTCAGTACGTGCAGCGATTG
>JANLSZ010000088.1:0-16068 GCA_031362685.1 Vicinamibacteria bacterium
GCCATGGACTTCATCTCCGGAACGATCAAGAGCAACAATCCCCTGATGCTCAAGGAGTTCATGGGAGCCTTTGAGAGAAAAGGCTAGCCCTAGTGGAGGCCGGCGAAGGCCAGTAGCCTGGCCCCCAGGAGCGACAGGGCCACGCCTGCAAAGACGGAGGCGGCCATCCTGACCCCGCGGATGGAGTTGACCTCGGGGATGAGGTCGGAGGCGGCCACGTAGAGGGTCACGCCGGTTGACAATGGCAGGGCCACCCCAACCCAGGCCGGATCGACCAGGGACAGCGCTCCGAGCAGGGTGGCCGCGGCCAGAATCAGGGATGAGCGCAGAGCGCCGGAGCGCCCCTGCCCCGAGGCCAGAGCGATCGAAGCGACCGTGAACCCCTCGGGAAGTTTGTGGAGCAGGATCGCGACGAAGACCAGAAGGCCGAGGGAGCGGGATACCGCCAGACCCGAAGCGATCGAGAGGCCATCGAAGAAGGCGTGCACGGAAAGACCGGCGAGCGCGGTCCATGGCGCGCTCGGCTTCGTCATGGCATGCGCGTGCGTCTCCTCCCCGAAGTGAAAATGCGGCGCTACCGTGTGCTCAAAGAAGTGCACGAGAAAGTAGCCGGCCAGAATCAGGATCGGAGCGCGCTCGCTCTGTGCCACCGCAACCGGAAGCATCTGAACCAGGGTCGTGGCCAGCATGAAGCCGGCGCCGAGGCCGACAAAGTAGCGGAGGACGAGATCGTTCCAATGACGCTTTGAAACCAGGATAAGGCCGCCCACCACATTCGCGAGCGCGGCGATGAAGCCCAGCAACAGCGGCGAGAGAGCGAGGCCGATCATTTGGATGTTCCTGGTAGGCGCGTCGGTCCCGGACCTGGAGGGAGCCTAGGTGGTCTCTCGGAAACGTTCGACGAGATGAACGAGCGTCTTCACCCCAAAGCCCAGAGCGCCCGCCTCGTAGTAGCGCCACTCCCGGTCGCGGAACATCGGGCCGGCGATATCGAGGTGCGCCCAGGCGACACCTTCCGGCACGAATTCCCGCAGAAAGAGCGCGGCGGTGATAGCTCCGGCAACGCCGCCGGTGGCGATGTTGTTGATGTCGGCGAAAGGTGTTTTCAGCGAATCGCGATATTCCTCGATGAGGGGCAATTCCCAGAAGGCTTCGCCATGGCTTTCACCCGCGGCAATCACCCGCCGGATGAGATCTCGATTGGTGCCGAGGATCCCGGCGACCGCCGGGCCAAGAGCCCTCACCACCGCGCCGGTGAGGGTCGCTATGTCGACCACATGGGTGGCGCCCTCTTCGCCGGCGCGAGCCAGGCCATCGGACAGCACCAGACGGCCTTCGGCGTCGGTGTTGTCGACCATGATGCTCTTGCCGTTCTTGGCCATAAAGATGTCGCCCGGACGGGTGGCATTGTTCCCCGGCATGTTCTCGGCGCAGCAGAGAATGCCGATCACCCGGACGCTCGGCTGAAGCCTGGCAATCGTTCGCATGGTGGCCAGGACCGCGGCGGCGCCCGCCATGTCGCCTTTCATCTCCCACATCTTGTCGGCGGGTTTGATGGAGATTCCACCCGAATCGAAGGTGATTCCCTTGCCCACGAGCGCAATGGTCTCCGCCGAGCTCTGCCGGGGAATGTGACGAAGAATGACCATCCGGGGAGGGGTGGCGCTCCCCGACCCCACGTGAAGAAGGCCTCGATAGCCCTTCGCTTTCAGCGCGGTCTCGTCGAGAACTTCGCACTGCAAACCCGTTTCAAGTGCGATCTGCTGCGCCCGTTCCGCGAGAACCTGCGGATTCACGATGTTCGCCGGTTCATTGATCAGATCGCGCGCCACGTTGACGTTCTCGGAAACCCAGGTGTAGCGGGCCTTTCGCGCCTCCGCATCGGCCTGATGGTCGGGGTGAACCACGATCTCGAGCGACAACTTCTCTTTGAAAAAGCGCTCCTTTTCCTGGCGATGGCGGTCGAAGGTATAGCCGCCAAGGACCGCACCTTCCACCGCCTTTCCAATCAGGGGGGCGGCGTCTTGATGGTTGAAGAACGCGGCCACGCGGGGAAGACCAAGATCGCGAGCCAGGCGCAGGGCGCGGGCCACCACCGTCTTCACGGTTTCCCAGGTGTTCAGGCCGCGAATCTGACTGGACGCGAAGACCACGATGGTGCGATTGCCGATCTTCTGTATGAGTTCGCGGGTGAGGGTCCGGGCCCGGAAGCGGGCGGCGGCGTCATCCACAACCGCGGCGATCTCGGAGTCGTCGATGGTGTGGATGTTCTCCTTCTCGTCGACCAGGAACACCAGAAGGTCTGCCGACACTTTCGAAGCCGGGCCCGAAAAAAGTCCAATGTTCATGCAGTCCTCAAGAAAGCAAAGATAGGGAAAAGACGCGTCTCGCGCTGGAGTTTAGCGAACGGCTGGATTGGGTTCGGGCGGATGGAAGGGAAGGGCGGCCAGCCGGACCAGGTCGGGAGGAAAAGGAGAACGGGCGACCCCCGTCTCGCAGACAATCGCGGTGACCAGAGCGGCGGGGGTGACGTCGAAAGCGGGATTCCGTACCTCCACTCCCAGAGGGGCCATGCGAATACCGCCCATCTCCACAACCTCCCCTGGGTCCCGCTCCTCGATGGTCACCCCCGCGCCCGAGGCGGTGGCCAGATCGAAGGTCGACCGGGGAGCCGCCACGAAGAACGGAATCCGGTGCTCGCGGGCCAGGACGGCCACGGTATACGTGCCGATCTTGTTGATCACGTCGCCGTTGGCGGTGATGCGATCCGCGCCGACTACGACACAGTTGATTTCTCCCCGAGCCATGAAGAATCCGGCCATCGAGTCCGTGATCAGAGTGGTGGGGATCCGATCGTTCATCAATTCCCATGCGGTGAGTCGCGCGCCTTGCAGAACGGGACGGGTTTCGTCCGCGAAGACCCGGTCGATCTTCCCCTGCCGATGAGCCGACCGGATTACCCCCAGGGCGGTGCCGTAGCCCCCGGTGGCGAGGGCTCCGGCATTGCAGTGGGTCAGAACGCGTGCGCGGTCGGGAAACAGAGCAGCGCCATACTCGCCCATGGCCCGACAGGCGGCCACGTCGTCGGTCAAGATCCTGCGGGCTTCGGCGATCAGCGCGGCAAGGACCGCTTGAGCAGAGGCTCCTTGAACCAGGCTCCGAGCGCGGCGCATCTGCTCGAGAGCCCAGAAGAGATTCACCGCGGTGGGGCGGCTCGCGGCCAGGATCTTGTGCGCGGCTTCCAGGGCCTCCTCGAGCGGTGAGCCCGACTCGATGGCGCGCTGGGCGCCCAGGGCAACGCCAAATGCCGCGGCCACACCAATCGCGGGGGCGCCGCGAACCACCAGGGACTTGATGGCCCCTGCGGTCTCGTCCGCCGAGCGGCAGACTTCATAGCGAACCTCGGAAGGAAGCGCGCGCTGGTCGAGCAGATGGAGGGCATCCCCGTCGAAGGTCATCGTTTCAATCACCGCGACTCCATCTCCATTCTTCGAACGTCATTCTTGTGGGCAAAGCCCCGGGCGCCGGACGCGTCCTGGATCCTGACGTAGTCGCCCTCTTCGCCCAAAAGGGGAACCACCTCGCCTTCTCTGAGGTTGGCGAGGGCCACCGCATCGTTGCGCGGTATGTCCACCAGAGGAGCGTCCTTCCGCACCACCACTCCCCTCGCCTCACGCCAGGAGCCGGCGAAGAAAGGCAGAACCACGAGGAGGCCGATGAGGAAGGTCGACCGAGACAGGGAGGTGCGTGGTTTCTTCCCGATCACGGCCAGCACGGACAGGAGCAAGGCGGCAATAGCGAGTGCGTCGAATCGAAAGCGCCGGGCCATGATGCGCGCATCGCCCAACAGGCCGAGCGAGATCTCGGAGGGGTCGAGTCCGAGTTCACCGCGAAGCCTTTCGAGTTCCCGGCTGATGCTGGAATCGGTGGGGGTCAGATCCTGGGCGCGCAAGAGCGCCCAAACCGCTTCACCCTTCTTTCCGCTCGCCGAAGCGGCCTGGGCCCAATTCCAATAGAGAGAAGGGGCGCGGACGCCGTCTTTCGCCAGTCGCGCGTAATCGAGAAGGGCGTCATCAAAGCGGCCACGAGACACGTTCTCGTTACCGCGTCTGAAAACACCGGAGGGAGTCTCTGATTGGGCGTTGGTCGACGCAGCCCACAGGAGGGCGGCCAGAAGCAGCCAGGCAAAGCGGAGCCTCATCGCAGCGCCTCGAGAATCGCCACCGCACGGTCACGCACCTCTTTGAGCTTGCTGTCGTAGCTGCCCAGTTGTGGGGCGAAGCGGAGGAATTCCAGATCGTCGGCCAGGCTGCGCAAGCGATCCCCGGAGTCGTCGCTGGGCCAGCCGCCTCTCGGGCCAAATACGGCTTCGAGCGCTCCGGCGATGCGCGCGGCCGAGCGTTCTTTGGTACCGCTCAGCAGGCTTTCGCCCTGCAGCTCCCGGAGGGCGGCCGTGACCGCCGATTTGTTCCGTCCGGCATCTCGGGGAGCGGACGGTCGACGGCGCCATACGTAAGCCTGGGCGGCCAGGGAGACGAGGGCCAGCCCGAAGGCGGCGGGGGACAGGTCTCGATCCGCACCGTCCAGATCGGCCCGAAGGGAGACCGGGGCGGTCGCATTTCTCGGGACGTCGGTCGGAGCCGGCGACGTTGCCGAGGACACCTGGACGGGAATCGGCTCGGTGTGCGCGGTGCGCATCGACTGGGTTTCAGGATCGAAGGAGGAGAAAGAGATCGACGGAATCTCATGAGGTCCCGTTTTCTCCGGAACGATCACAAACTCCCAGGTCTTGCTCCCTTCAATTCCCTGCCTCGTGGTCTTGAGGTCGGAAATCACGCGGGGCGGGAATACCCGCGCGCCCTCGATCTCCACGCGCGGGGCGGCATCGATCCACTTCAGATTCCCGCGACCCTTCACCTTGAAACGGAAGGTGAGAGCGTCGCCTAAAGCAATACTGGCGCGGTCGGCCGAGGCTTCGATTTCATAGGACCCGACCGCACTTCCTTCGGGCGTTCCGGCCGGGAGAGAGTCGACCTTCACCTTCAGGCTCTTTGTGCTGCGCTCTATGGGGGCGGCAATGCCGAACGATCCTCCGGCCGGGACCAGACGGAGACGGGCTTCGGGAATTTCGAGAAGGCCGGCCTTGGTCGGAAAGAGCAATCGTTCGAGAACGGGATAGCGCAGGAACGGCTCCCCCTGAACCGAAGTGTTTTCGCCGGAGGAATCGCTGCGGGTGCGATCGATTTCCTCGGCCCAGAATCCCGGGTACTTGGGCGCCTCGGCGAACTCCACGCCCGAGAGTGAAATCTGGGTGTACACGAAATAGGTCACCAGAATGGGCTCGCCCACCCGGGCGGCGGGCCGGGAGAGCGTGGCCTCGACAAAGAGCTTTCCCTGATTGGCGGGTGGGGCGCGCCGGGGACGGCCGAAGATCTCCTCAAAAGGGTCCCGGCCTCCGAAAGGATCTCGCCCCGCCGGGTCCGGGGACTGGCCCGGACGAATCGATCCTTGAACCACGTCGATGCTGAGAGGCGCGGTTGGCGAATACCCCTGGACCGAAATCGCTCCGACCTCAGCCGGCCCGGGTTTTTCCGCCCGCAGGACGAAGGAAAGAATCTTCTGACGCGACATTGAACCGTTGACGAAAGAAATCTGGGTCGAGGTGGAGGGTCCGGCCACCACCTTCAGGTTCTTGAACACCGGAAGAGCGGCATCGAGACTGGCGGCTTCGCCTTCCAGGACGATGGAAAGCGTGACTACGTCGTCCACGCCGATCTTGCGAGCATCCACCTCGCTGCGGACGGAACCGTTCTGGGCAAAGGCGGCCGAAGCCGCCAGGACGAGAAAGCCGAGTCGCCTCACCAATCCTTGCCTTTGCGACGTTTCGCGCGCTCCGCTTCGAGCTTCTTCTTCTGTTCCGTTTTCTCGTTTTGTTCCAGGGCCTTCAGGAGCTGCATCGCGCGGTCCTTCGACATTCCCGTTTCCTTCTGAAAGCGTTGGTTTTCCCGCTCTTTTTCGGTCTTTGGAGGTTCCTTCTGTCCGCCACCTGGGGATGGCTTCTTCTGCTGCTGCTCCTTGTCCTTCTTGTCGTCGTTCTGATCTTTCTTGTCCTTCTCCTGATCCTTCTTTTGTTGCTCCTGTTGCCGGAGAGCAATCTCCAGATTGCGACGCGCCCGGGCATCATCGGGCTTGAGGCGCAGGGCATCGCGATAGGCGGCGACCGCGCCCGGCAATTGCTGCGCCCCGAGGAGAGCGTTGCCAAGGTTGTAGTGACTCTCGAAACCGAGATCGTTCTTCTCGCGGGTGAGTGCGGTGAAGGTTTCGATGGCCTCCTGGGCTTTGCCGGTCTTCACCTGACCCACCGCCTCGTTGAAGCGAGTGGCCGGAGAGTTCGGACGAGCCGCCCGGGCTTTCTCGAAGGCGGCCAGAGCCTGGGCGGAATCGCCGGTTTCGTAGGCCTTCAGTCCCTTGTTGGTCTCCCGCGAAGGTCGGGCCAGGATTTCATCCTTCAGGTCGGCCTGAGCCGAAGTGGCCAGCAGGAACACCGGCACAAGCAGAAGACGGGCGTGTTTCCGGCGAAGACGTTCCGCAAACACGGGCCCGAACATCGCGAACAGAAACGAAAGGAGAGACAGGCCAAGCGGAATCTGAAAACGCTCTTTCTTTCGAAACGAGAACTCGCTGGCGGTTTGTTTGTTCTCCATGGCTTCAATAGCGGAGGCAATGGCGGAAAGCGAAGTGTTGTTCGGCGACACCTGAGTGAACTTGCCGCCGGTGGCCTGGGCCAGCCGAATGAGATTTTTGGTGTTGAGGCGCGACATGACGGGCTCGCCATTTTCCAGCTTGTAGCCGTTGCGGGCTCCATTCGAATCCGTGGCCGGCACCGGGCCGCCTTGACTGGATCCGACCCCCACGGTGTGAATGATCACACCGGCCTTTTTGGCGGCGGTAACCGCCGACTCGAGACTGTCTTCAAGGTCTTCGCCATCGGAAACCAGAACGATCACGCGATTCACCCGGCTGGGATCGACGAAGGTGGCGATCCCGGATTCGATCCCGGAAAGAAGATTGGAGCCGGGCGTGGGTACGAAACCCGGCTCCAGGGTCTCGAGAAAGAGCGCCACCGCGTCCGCATCGAGAGTGAGGGGCACCAGCGGATACGCCTCGCCCTCGAATGCGACCAGCGAAAAACGATCGCCCGCAAGCCTCATCATCAGGGCCGAGAGCGACTGCTTGCCGAGGAAGAAGCGATTGGGCGAAACGTCCTCGACGGACATGGAGAGCGAGGTGTCGAGGACCATGGCCACATCAACTCCGGTCCGTTCCACTCTTTCCCTCACAATCCCCCATTGCGGGCGAGCGAGAGCGAGCACGAGAAGAGTGGCGCCCGTCATCAGCAGAACACTTTTCCATCCGTCGATCCGGGCCGGAAAGCGGCGGCCGATTCGCTCGAACATGGAGGCCGTCACCATCGTTTCCATGCGCTCCCGATCAGTGCGGCGGACCCGGCTCCCGAACCAGGCGAGAACCGGGAGGAGCAGAAGGGCGACGAGCCAGAGGGGCGAGGCCATGGTCATGGAGGAATACTCAGACCGGAAGCACGCGCAGACCGCGCGCCCACAGGAATCCCGCGAGAAGAAGAAGGGTCGCCGCGGCGGTCAGAAAAGGCGGAAAGAGTTCTTGAAACCTGCGAAACGAAACGCTCTTGAGCCGGCTGGTTTCGAGCGCGTCGATCCGGCCAAAGATGTCTCGAAAGCTCGATTCGTCGGTGGCGGAGAAGAAGGCGCCGCCCGTTCGTTCCGCGATCCGCTTGAGAAGTCCCTCGTCGATGGGAACTTCCATATTCACGGTCCGGGAAACGATCCGACCGGTGAAGGGGTCCTGGGCCCGAACCGGAATGGGTGCGACGCCGCCCTTGCCGACGCCTACGGTGTAGATCTTGACCTCCATGGCCTTGGCGATGTCGGTGGCCGTCTCGGGATCGATCTCGCCGCTATTGTTCGCACCATCGGTGACCAGGACGACCAGTTTGGTCTTCGACTCCGACTTGCTCAATCGCGATAGCGCGGTGGCGAGACCGGAGCCAATGGCGGTGCCGTCCGGCAGACGATCGAGGGCCACATCTTCGAGTTGACGGAGCAGCAGGGCCTGATCGGTGGTGGCGGGAGACTGGGTGATCGCTCTGCCCGCGAAAATGACCAGACCCACCCGGTCCCGGGTGCGCCTCTTGATGAAGTCGGCGACCACCGATTTGGCGACCGCGAGCCGATTGTCAGGCTGAAAATCCTGGGCGGCCATGGAACCCGAGACATCCAGAGCCACCACGATGTCGACACCCTCGGTGGTCGACTGATCCCGGCCCAGACCCTTCTGGGGTCGGGCCAGGGCGATCACGATCAGGGTCAGGGCGAGGGTGGCGAGCCACAACGGAAGGGACCGGAATCGTGTTCGAAGGGTGGGCGGGAGATTCCTCGCCATAGACGTGCGGGGGAGGCTGAGGGTGGGCTCAAAGATTTCCAGGCGGCGCGAAAGAAAAGCCAGCAAGAGCGGCAGGGGCAGGAGGATCAGAAACCACGGCGTTTGAAACTGAAGGGTCGAGAGAGACATCAGGCCGTCTTTCTCCGGTCGAGCTCGCGTGACTGTATTTCCAGCTCGACCCGGCGCAGTCGGTCGATCCGACCCACAAGGTCTCTGACCAGCTGGGTCTGGCGATCCGCATTGGAAGCATCCGAAGAGCCGCCAAACTTGACCAGGTCGGCGGAGGTCACCAGTTCTCGGAGCGCCATCGCGTGAGGCGCGGTCCACGCGTGGGCTTTCACGAAAGTGAGCGTCTCGGTCGACGTCATCTCGAGCACCGGCGCGTCGACTCGTCGCTCAAGGTACTGCTTCAGAATCTGGACCAGCTGAATGTAGAACGCTTTGGGCTGGATGTTGGCCCGACTGGCCACGAGCTTGTCCAGTCCGTTGAGCGCTTCCTCCTCGGGCGAAATCGCGGGTGTAACGGTGGGATCGGCGGGCTTGTTGGGAAACCGGAGACGGCGGACGAGCAACCCCAACCCGGTCACGAGGAGAAGGCCGGCCATGCTGCTCGCTATCCAGAAAGCGCTCGAAACCAGGACGGGAACGGGCGGCGCGAAATCGGCCGGGGCCGGGCTGGCGTCCTTCGGATCCAGGGTCGAAACGACGTTTAAGGCAACGGGCACGCTCTTCACGGAGCCGGTGGCGCCGTCGGGCAACTTGTATTGGATCTCGATCTCCGGGATTCGACCGTCGTTCCCGATGGCAAAGACCTGGGCGTCATAGACCGCGACGCCGGCCAGCGCGGGCACCGGTTGCGACTGAATGAGCTCCACGGAGCCGGTGCTGATCTCCTTGGGGAATTCGAAAGTGGTTCCGCTCGAGCCACGGGCCTCGACCGTGACTTGAAACTTTTCGCCTATCGAGATATTCGCGGTGCTCGGGCGAACCTCGAGGGTCGGAGACATGACTCCGGCCTGAGCGAGAAGCAGGAGCAGCGAGATCGCCAGGGTCCTCAACGGCGACGCTCTCTTCCCTTGAAGAACCCCTGAAGCGGGCGATCGTAGGGCTCGGCGGTGGTGAGAGAAAGGGAGTCGACCCCGCACTGCCTTAAGCCAGCTCGAGTCTCCTCCAGGGCGGGCGGAGCGAAGGCGGCACGAACCCTGGGATCATGGGTATCGACCACGACCAGTTCGCCGGTTTCCGGATCGGTAAGGCGAACGAGCCCTATATCGGGCATCGACGTCTCGGCGGGATCGCTCACGTGCAGGGCGAAGACATCGTGCTTCTTTCTCAGCGCGGCCAGGCCCTTCTCGTAGCCGTGGTCCTGAAAATCCGAGATCAGCGCCACGATGGACCTTCGTTTCAGAATGCTCCGGGCAAAGCGGACGGCCTTCTGGATGGAGGTCCCTTTCGACTGGCTCTGGTGAACCAGGGTGTCCCGCACAATCCGCAGCGCGTGCATCTCTCCACGGGAAGGTGGGATGAACATCTCCACCTCATCCGAAAAGAGCACGGCGCCCACGCGGTCCTTGTTCGCCACCGCGGAAAAGGCGAGAACGCCGGAGAGTTCCGCGGCCAGGTCGCGCTTGGCGAGATACCGGGAGCCGAAAGAGGAGGACCCGGAGATATCGATGAGGAGGAGAAGGGTGAGATCGCGCTCTTCGATGTACTTCTTGACGTGAGGAACGCCTGAGCGCGCGGTCACGTTCCAATCGATGGTACGGACGTCGTCGCCCGGCTGATACTCGCGAACCTCAGCGAACTCCATGCCGCGGCCCTTGAAGGCCGCGTGATAACTCCCCACAATGCCGGACTCGAGGATCAGGCGGGTGTGCAGCCTGATCCTTCGGATCTTGCGCAGTGTCTCTCGGTCGAGTGTTGACACGGTTCTCTTCTCTGGCGCCTCGGCCCCGAGGGTCAGGGGACTTCGACGCGTTCCAGAATTCGGTCGACCACCGCATCGCTGGTCACGTTCTCCGCCTCCGCCTCGTAGGTGAGGAGAATGCGGTGGCGAAGGACATCCTTCGCAATTTCCTTCACATCCTCAGGGACGACGTATCCGCGGCCGCGCAGGAAGGCCACCGCGCGGGCCGCCTCGGAGAAGGCCAGAGTGGCACGGGGGGAGGCGCCAAAACTGATGAGATGGGAGAGGTCCCCCAATCCCACCTCTCGCGGCTTGCGGGTCGCGGTCACGATCTCGATGATGTAATTGCGAACGCGTTCGTCGAGGTGAACATTGCGAACCAGCTTGGCCAGGGCCAGGATGGAAGGCTGGTCGAGCCGCTTTGAAACCGCGAGTTCGTCGGGTGAGACGAGGAGCATGCGATCGAGGATCTGACGCTCCTCTTCCTTCTTCGGATAGTCGATTCGCGCCTTCATCAGAAACCGATCGACCTGCGCTTCGGGCAACGGGTACGTGCCTTCCTGTTCGATCGGGTTCTGGGTAGCAAAGACGAGGAAGGGCTCGGGGAGGGGGTAGGTGGCGTCTCCAATGGTCACCTGCCTCTCCTGCATGGCCTCCAGGAGCGCAGACTGGACTTTCGCGGGCGCCCGATTGATTTCATCGGCCAGCACCAGGTGCGCAAACACCGGACCCTTGCGAACCGTGAACTCTCCGGACTTCGGCTGGAAGATGAGGGTGCCCACGAGGTCGGCGGGCAGGAGGTCGGGCGTGAACTGAATTCGCGAGAAGGTCAGGTCGAGCACGCGGGAGAAGGTCTTGATGGCCAGAGTCTTGGCCAGCCCCGGGACCCCTTCGATGAGAAGGTGCCCGCGACACAACAAGGCGATCAGCAGCCGGTCGACCAGGGCGGGCTGGCCCACGATCACCTTGCGGATCTCGGCGGAAGCGGTCTGGACGCGCACGGACTGCTCGCGCACGATGTCATTCAATTGGGTGAGGTCGAGTTCGGTCATGGGCCTTTGAATCTAGAAACGGGCGGGTCTGCAGGTCACCTGGTAGCTGGTCCAGGTCTGGAGACTGCCGAGCACGATGTCGTATTGATCATTCCAATCGTTGGTCGTCTTGACTGCGACTTCATCTTTGGGACCGCCCGGGGCTGCGCACAGACCCTGGGTTCTGAGGACCCGGGCCACTTCTTGAACGTAGGCGTCTTCACTTCGGACGCGAGGCCCGTCGAAAAGGTCGGGCCTTGTCCTGAATACGTCGGCTTGGGCGGCCTCGACCTGCGCCTGGAAACTGGGGGACTCTGTCCGACAGGGCGAGCCTTCGGGCATGGCGGTGAGGGTGCAGGATGCGCTCGGAGACTGGGTCGGGATCGGTGAGGCGGTGGGAGACCCGGTTGGAGACGAAGTGGGAGGCGGGGTGGGCGAGGGTGACAGGTTCGGCTGCCCGACCACCACGCTTCCGCCGGGCTGAGGAGAGGGAAGGTTCCCCACCGGAGGATTGGGATTGGTAGCCGGTATGTCTGTCTGGCCAAGTTTCTTGCACGTTGCCGTGTTCAGGAGGAGAAGCGCGCCGATTGCGGCGACTCTGGCCAGCGCTCGGCGACGAAGAATACTCATATGGGTCATGGGAGTTTAAGCCTTGGGCCTTGTCCGATCATTGGATGAACATCGCGTCGCCATAGCTGTAGAAGCGGTAACCGGCCTGGATTGCTTCGGCGTAGGCATGGAGAACCGCCTCCCGTCCGGCGAACGCGGAAACCAGGAGGAGCAGGGAGGATTTCGGCAGATGAAAATTCGTCACCAGGGCGTCGACGGCCTGAAACCGGTGGCCCGGCCGAATGACGAGACCCGTCTCCCCGGGACCCGCTCTCAGCCGACCCTGGCTGGCCACACTCTCGAGGGTCCGGACGGTGGTCGTGCCCACGGCGATGACGCGATGGCCTCGGGCTCTGGCGATAGCGTAGGCCTCTGCGGTTTCTTCCGGCACAAAGATCTTCTCGGGCTGAACCCGATGATCGGCAAGGTTCTCAACGTGAACCCGAGCAAACGTCCCGGGGCCAACGTGGAGCATGATTTCGTGGACCAGAACACCCTTCTCGCGAAGCCGGCTCAGAAGAGCCTCGGTGAAATGAAGACCCGCCGTGGGGGCGGCGACGCTCCCGGGTTCTCGGGCGTAGACCGTCTGATATCGATCGCGATCCAGTGGCTCGTCGGCGCGATCGATGTAGGGGGGAAGCGGCATTCGACCCAGCTTCTGGACGAGTTCGAGGGCGCTGGCCTGGCCTTCGAATTTCATGGTTCGAGCGCCGTCTGAATGAACCGCGACGACGCGACACAACTCGTTCTCGCCAAGTCTGACCACGGCCCCGGCCGGGAGCTTCCGGCCCGGGCGAACGAAGGCGCGAAATTCGTCGGGGTTGGTGGGCTCGGGAAACAGGTAGAGGACTTCGGCGCGGCCTCCTCCTTGCGTGTGCCCAAGAAGGCGGGCGGGCAGAACACGGCTCCGGTTCACCACCAGGAGATCGCCCTCTCTCAGATGATCAGGCAGCGAAGAGAAGTGACGGTGAGCGAGATCTCCAGTGGTTCGATCGAGGAGCAGAAGCCTCGAGGCGTCCCGATCCGGAAGTGGGACCTGCGCTATGAGATCTGGCGGCAGGTCGAAGTCAAAGTCCTCGGTCTTCAGAAGAGTTTCTTCTGAGGCCGGTCGGTCTCCGTTCGATCGAGACCGAAGTGTTTGTAGGCGCCCTGGGTGGCCACCCGGCCGCGGGGTGTGCGATCGATGAATCCGATCTGCAGGAGATACGGCTCGTAGATGTCTTCGATGGCGTCCGGTTCCTCGCCGATCGAGGCCGCCAGAGTCCCGAGGCCAACCGGACCTCCGCCAAACTTTTCGATGATGGTGAGCAGCAGCTTTCGGTCGACTTCATCAAACCCGAAGTCGTCGACGGCAAGGAGCTTGAGAGCGTCGTCCGCCACCGGTCCGGTGATGTGGCCCTGGGCGCGCACCTGGGCGAAGTCGCGAACGCGGCGCAGCAGGCGGTTGGCGATGCGCGGTGTGCCGCGACTGCGTCGGGCGATCTGCTGCGCTCCTTCTTCATCGAGGGGTACCCCGAGCAGGCGGGCGGATCTGGTGACGATGATCTGCAGCTCTTCGGCGCTGTAAAGGTCGAGACGCATCACGATGCCGAATCGGCTCCGCAGGGGCGCGGTCAGCAGGCCGGCGCGGGTGGTGGCCGAGATCAGGGTGAAGGGTTTCAGGGGAACCCGCATGGACCTGGCCCCCGGGCCCGTCCCGATCATCAGGTCGAGGCTGAAGTCTTCCAGGGCCGGGTAGAGAATCTCTTCGACTTTTGCGTCGAGTCGGTGAATTTCATCGATGAAGAGAATTTCGCGATCGTCGAGGGCGGTAAGAAGAGCGGCCAGGTCGCCGGCGCGCTCGACCACTGGACCCGACGTGGTCTTGATGGGCACGCCCAACTCGTTGGCAATAACGTACGCGAGAGAGGTTTTTCCGACGCCGGGAGGGCCGAAGAGCAGGATGTGATCGAGAGCTTCGCCGCGGTTCTTCGCGGCCTCGATCGACACGGTGAGATTCTCAACGACGTTGCGCTGACCTATGTAGTCAACCAGCCGAAGGGGCCGGAGGGAGACGTCGAAGCGGACATCATCGTCAAGCCGGGCGCGGGAGATAAGGCGAGGTTCTTCGGAAGTCATCGTGCTGCCTATCGACGGGAGATGACGCGGAGGGCATCGCGGAGGAGATCGCCGAGAGACGCCTCCGGCTCAAGACGGAGGACTTCCCCCGCCGCTCTATCCGCTTCGGCCGAGGAGTAGCCGAGGTTGGCCAGGGCAGAAAGGAGATCGTTTCGCTTCGGTGAAAGGGGGCGCGGTTCGGATGTCTCGGTGTGAAACGAGGCGATCTTGTCCTTGAGCTCGAGGATCAGGCGCTCGGAGGTCTTCTTCCCGACGCCCGGAACACGCGTGAGTCGGGCCACATCGTTGGCTCGGATGGCTTGAACCAGGTCGTCGACCTCGATGCCGGAGAGGACACCGAGGGCCACTTTGGGGCCGACGCCACTTACGCTGATGAGTTTTTCGAAGAGCTCGAGCTCGGAGGCGGTGGCGAATCCATAAAGGACAAGCTGGTCTTCGCGGACGTGGGTGTGGATCAGGAGCTGAGCCAAGGCACCCTGGTCGCCGAGACGGCAAAAGGTGGAGATGGGAACGAGCACCCGGTACCCGACGCCGCCCACATCGAGAAGCAGCTCCTGAGGGTTCTTTTGGATCAGGAGACCGCGAAGGAGGCCGATCATTGGATCTTCGGGCTCTCGGGATCCGGCATGAGATCGGCGCCGCAAATCGCCAGGGCGAGAGCGTCGGAAGCGTCACCGGGGAGCAGGTCGGCCGGCAGCCCGAGCAGGCGGCTGACCATGAAGGACACTTGCTGCTTGTTGGCAAGGCCGTAGCCGCTGACATGTGCTTTTACCGTCGACGGGGCAAATGCGGCGAGGGGAAGCCCGGCCGCAGCGGCCGCAAGCAGGGCCGCCCCTCGAGCGTGTCCGAGCGTCAGGGCACTGCGCACATTCTTGGCCTGGTAGATGCCTTCGACGGCCACGCGCTCAGGTGAGTGTTTCTCGATGATGTCGGAAAGCCTTCGGAAAATAACGAGGAGACGGCCCTCGAGCGGGGATTTCACTGGCGGCCGAATGACTCCAAAATCGATCACACGGTATTTTCGCCTCGGTCCCAGATCGATGACGCCGAAGCCGGTGGCCACCAGGCCAGGGTCGATGCCGAGGACGATCAGGACGCCGCCCTAGGACTCGTCCGCGGTACTGGAGTCGAAGTTAGTCCAGACGCTGCTGACGTCGTCGCTGTCTTCCATCGCGTCGATGAGCTTGAGCATCTGCGTCGCTTTCCCGCCATCAAGAGAAATCGTGTTCTCGGCATACTTGCCGATCTCGGAGTCGTCTGGCTCAATGCCGGCTGCTTTCACCGCATTCAAGACCGCTTCGTGGGCATGCGGGGTTGTGTATATCTCGAAACCCTCAGGAGAAGTGAGAATGTCGTCCGCTCCGGCATCGAGGGCGATTTCCATGAGCTTGTCTTCGGTGGTTTTCTCCGCCGAGATGGCGATGTAGCCCTTTTGGTGGAAGAGGTAGGAGACGCACCCCGCTGTTCCCATGTTGCCATTGTGCTTGCTGAAGATGTGTCGGATCTCCGAAACCGCACGGTTGCGATTGTCGGTGGTGCCCTCTACCAGAACCGCCACTCCACCGGGACCGTAGCCCTCCATGGTGAAGTCTTCGTAGTTCACGCCTTCCAGATCGCCCGTGCCCTTTTGAATGGCGCGCTTGACGTTGTCGGCCGGCATGTTCGCAGCCTTCGCCTTGTCGACCACGGTGCGCAACCGAGGGTTCATGTCGGTATTGCCGCCGCCGATCCGGGCCGCGATGGTCATTTCTCGGATCAGTTTGGTGAAGATCTTGCCCCTCTTTGCGTCAAGGGCGCCCTTCTTGTGTTTGATCGTGTGCCATTTCGAATGACCGGACATTGGGGTTTGAAGCCTCCAGAAGTGGGAAAGTGATTCTAGACCCTCGGGCGCGAGGGGCTCAGGCGGCCGCGAAAAGGCGCCCAAAA
>JANLSZ010000092.1:0-3876 GCA_031362685.1 Vicinamibacteria bacterium
CGCAGACGAAACGCGACCAGGGCTCGGCGCGCAGCGCCGAGGCCCACGAAACAAACACGACCTGCGCGCTTCATGACGGCGCCCCACGAGCGCGCGGCGCGAAGCGGCCACGGCGGCGGCTCCGAGAACAGGCCGCGAAAATCACGGACCAACGCGAGGGCGAGGCGTGCGTGTCCGAGAACGTGACTTATGTACGAGGAGCCTCAAAGACGATGGCCGCGCAGCGGCCACACCTCAGCGCGACGAGCTTGAAGCTGGACCCGGGCACGGGCCTTGCCCCACCACGCGAGGTTTCGCGCGCCGCCTGGGGCGGCGGGCGAATGATCACACCGTCGAGATCAGCAAGGCCCGTGACCGATCAGGGCCAGCTTTGTATAAGTGCGCGTTCTCGGACACGCACGCCTCGACCCCGTCAACACACAACGCGACCGCGACTCCGAAACGTCGGCCGCCGCCGTGGCCTTGACGACAACGGCGAGCGCAGCGAGCCCTCCGAGGATGCAGCGCCCTCTTATGGCATTTCGGACAAGGGCACGACCGGCCCAACCAACAGCATTGCGGCGTAGGTGAGCCATACGACAGTCGCATAGAGGCCAATCACACGGTCGAGGCCAGGGAGTCCGCGCCTCGCGCGCGCCACGAGCACGACGACCCCAAGAGTCAGGAGCAGTTGTGCCCAGAACCAAGGCTCTGCAATCAGGAAGAGGGGTGGAGAGACGGCCGCCATTTTGGCCATCAAGGCCTTGGATCGCCGTGAATCGCTATCGCTCTCCCGACGCAAGAGAAAGGCCGCAGGCAGAAGGAAAGACAGACCGATCGTGTGAAATAGGACGTACCCTGTTGCAACGGCCAATTGCGGTGCCGGGTGTCCACCGTTGATGATCTCCAATGAGCGTGAGAGGGTCACTGCTGACACCAGACCCAATGAGGTCGCACGAACATGGGCGCATACGAAGTAAGAAAGGGCTGCGACTGCGGCGGATACGAGCACACAAATCCAGGCCATCAGTTCCCTTTTCCTGGCTTCGGAGGAACGGGCGCGTTTGCGCCCGGGGCGGTTGCGAGGCTGGGTGGGGCACTGAGATGGCAAGTCTGCGCCATTCTTGTCACGAAGGTGTTACTGTTTGGCCCGCTCATGGCATTGTAGGGACCACCGGCCGGGTAGTCCTTAAAGGCTTTCGCAAGGCAGTCCTTGAGTCCACATCCCTCCGTAGTCGCGCAATCTGCGGTGGGATCGACGGGAGCACGGGTCTTTTGCGGATATCCCGTGGAAATGAATGCCATTTGGGCAGGCTGCAATTCCAGGTGATAGTCGTCAACCTGAATGTAGCAATGTTTATAGCCAGCGCGATTGTTACCGGGTATGTCGGCGGCCCGACAGCAAACGGAGACCTTGTCCTTGGCCGTTGGCGTGCTACCACTGAGCCCCGAAGGGTCTGTTCGATTCACCGGATCGTCCTGCACGTACGCGTATAGATTCAGACCGCCGAGAAGCCCGATGGGGTCCTCGCTGGCGAACCTTGCAGCACTTGGATCGTAGTACCTCGCTCTGTAGTAGTACAGGGAAGCGCTGGCGTCCCACTCTCTTCCGGTGAATCCAAACGGAGTGGGCGTGCCGCTCTGGATGTTCCCCCAGGGATCGTAGAGAATCGTCTCGGTGACTGCCCCGAGGCTGCTTGTGTGTTTTGCGATCGATCCGAGGCTATCCGTATGCAAGTAGACGCTCGCACCGGTCGCTACGTCCTCCTGAGCCATCGGCTCGTCAACGCTGGGAACGCGCACAAAGCCCGTGGTGGCCGTTGAAGGGCCTGTCGTCGAAGTCTGCCGAACAATGTCCGGGCCATCGTAGAGCCAGACAGTCGTGGTGGCAGCGACCTTTTCTACTCGCCTCCCGCGGGGATCGTAGCTGTACGTCGCCTGGTTCGTCCCGTTCTTCGCAACGGCAGTCAGCTGATTCAGTGCGTTCCACGAATACGTCCACGAATCCGCGCCTTCGGTCTTCGCGACGAGGTTTCCGTTGGCATCGTAGCTATTGGTGATGGGCACACCGATCACGTTGATGGAGTAACTCTTCGTCGCGATGTTCCCGCTTCCATCCTGCGCTTGAATCGTCACGTTGTTCGCGCCGGCCGGGAGATCGAGCGTGGCTTCAAAGACGTTTCCAGCCAGCATCCGCGCGGGTTGGCCGTTGATGGAGGCGGACGTGGAGTTAAACGTCGCTAGCCCAGGTTCGTTCAGTGTGCCCCTCCACAGCATCTTCCCGCCGCCGGTGGCGCCTGTCAGCTGATTCTTCTCGTTGTAGCTCGAGGTCGTGGCCTCCGAATCCTTCTGAGCTGAGGTCCTGTTCCCGACCGCGTCATAGTTCCAGGTCCATTGGTTCGGGGGAGTTGCGCCGGGGTTAGTTCTGTCGGTTCTGGTTAGTCGGTAGAGGGGGTCGTAGCCATAGTCCTCCGTGTAGTCGAGGGTGGACTTCTGCGTCCGGTTGCCCGCGGCGTCGTACTGGTAGCCGAAGTTCGTGATCGGCGTCCCGGTCGACGTCTTCGTCGCCGCCAGGTTCGTCAGGCGATTCAGGTTGTCTTTAACCGCCTCTAAGACCCCTCCCGCCGTTTCTTTCATGGCCCCCATATGCACGGCCTGATTATCGCCTCCTTTGGCCGTCAAAAGCGCCCTCGGGGATGAGCTTTTCCGATCGCGATCTTGAGATCCCTCGCTTCCACCGCGGCGTAGAGCGCAGTGGTGGTCAGGAAGCGGTGCCCGAGGATTTCCTGGATGTGCCGGATGTCGGCGCCGCCTCTGAGGAGATGCGTGGCGCACGCATGCCGCAGCGAATGCGCCGTCACCTTCTTCTTGATCCCGACCGAGCGGGCATACTTTTTCACCATCACGCTGATGATCTGGACTCCCATGCGTCGCCGATAGTGGGAGAGAAACAGCGCGGTCTCGCGAGAGTTCTTGCACCAGAAAGGCCGCTCCTCCGCGAGGTATTCGGAGGTGGCCAGAGCCGCTCTCCTGGTGAGCGGGACAAGGCGATCTCTCTTCCCTTTGCCTTCACGGACGCGGACGGTTTCAGAGACGAGATCCACGTCGATGAGGTCGAGTCGGCTGCACTCTTGACGCCTCAAGCCCGATCCGTACAAGAGCTCGAGGATGGCGCGATCGCGCCTTCCAAATCGCGCGTCCTTCAAAGGCGCGTCCATCAGCCTTTGCGCTTCGTTCGTGGTGAGCACCGGCCGAGCCAGACGGCGGCCTTTCGGAATCGGCAGCGTTGCCGCTGGATTCCTGAGCAGCTTCCCCCGCTTTTCGAGGAGGTGAAAGAAACTCTTCACCAGGCTCAGATACGCGGCCTGGCTCCACGGCTTCAGGTAGAGGAGTGTCTTCGCGAAGGAAACGAGGTCGGCCTCATTGGCCTGGCGCAGGTCATGGACACGCCGCTTCTTCAGGTGAGAGAAGAGCCTGGGGAGGACGTGATCGGCGCGCTGCTTCAGCGCAGGCGCGAGGTGGCGTCTCTCGAGATGATCGAAGAAGAGATCAACGGCCGCGCGGATGCGCACGGAAAACCACCTTGCGCAGATCCTGGATCTCCACTCGCGTGTACCGCTCAGTCGTGGCCAAAGACCCATGGCCGAGGAGCGCTTGAATGTGCCGGATGTCGGCACGGCCTTTGAGGAGATGGGTGGCGATGGAATGCCGCAGCGTGTGAGCCGTGATGTGCTTCTCGATCTTCGCTTCTTTGGCCCAACGTCCGAGGACTTCGTTCACCGTCTCCGAAAGCAGCCGGCCGCCGCGACTGCTCACGAAAAGATACGGCGTGTCTCTTTCACCGAGCAGCTTCGGCCGCGACGAGACGAGATACGTTTCGATTGCGCGGCCCGCGGC
>JANLSZ010000098.1:0-1695 GCA_031362685.1 Vicinamibacteria bacterium
CTTTGGGCCGCAGTTGCCAATGACACAGAAGCAGCTCTCCTCACGCGGACCAGGGTGAGGAGGCTGCCCAACATGCCAATGCAGCGGACCGGCCTTCGGCCGGCCGCTGATCGGCAGCGCGGTGGACGGGCACGACGCCGGTTCAAGTCCTGTCACCCCGACCGTCGTTGGTCGACGAAGTGAGCGAGGTCGCCGGGGACCCGAGGGCTTGCCGCAGTTGGCGGATCGTGGCGGCGAATGCCTGAAACTGGCGCGATGATAGTGGGGACCGGAGCCGGCCCTCGACCTCCTCGGCGAAGGTGCGCCCCGCCGCGGCCAGCAACCGCCGCCCCGCCGGCGTCAGGTCGATGTACGACGACCGGTGATCCCTCGGATTCTCCCGCCGCCGACACCACCCGGCGGCCTCGATCCGATCGACGAGCTTGCTGGTCCCGCCCACGGTAATCGAGAGCGCGTCCGCGATTTCCTGAACCCGGCAGTCCGGCGTACGCGCGATGACCTGCATGGGCTCGAAGTGGTGAAGCTCTAGCCCGTGCTCCGATCTTAGGCGCGCAGTCACCGTGTTCCACAACTCGGTCTCGAACCGGATCAGGTCGCTGAACAGTGAAGCTGAATCCATGACGCCCCTCTTGATCAGTTATATTCCATGGAATATACTGCAACCGTTGCGTCGCATCAAACCAATTCCTGGAGGCTTTCCATGTCGAACGAATCCGAAGCGATTCCGCGATGGTGGCGATCAAGGTGACGCCGGGACTCCTGAGCTCGGCGCTTTCGCGCTCGCCTCGCGCCACATCCCCTCGGATCGATCCCCAGTGATAGCCTTCTGAACGATCGGCCGGCTTCGCCGGCCCCAGCCAATGGAGCAGAAACGGATGAACAAGTACCGCGTATCGATGACCATGGCGAGTTTGTTGACGGCGACCCTCGCGGCCGCCGGCGAGCCCGCGACCAAGCCCGCGCCCGCGGCGGTTGCCCAGAAAGAAGTCAAAGCCAAGAAAGCAGGTAGCGACATGTCAAAGGAAATTCACGGCCTGCTGGCCACATACGAGCGATCCCTGAACACGAGTAACGCGGATTTGGCCGCGTCGTGCTACACGGCCGACGGTATCTTCATGCCCACCACGCTGCCCACAGCTGCCGGCAAGGATCTGCGGACGGCCTACGCCAACATCTTCGCCGCAATCCGGCTCAAGGTCACCTTTTCTGTCGACGAACTGGTGATCGCCGGTGACGACACGGCCTACGCGCTGACCCGGAGCAACGGCGAGGTGACGATTCTCGCGACCGGCTCGACCAACCCCGAGGCGAATCGCGAAATCTTCATCTTCCGTCGTGAGGCGGGCGGGTGGAAGATCGCCCGCTACATGTTCAACAAGGCGGCCTGAGGCAGCGGTCACACGGGTGCAGCAGGGAGCACCTCCCCGACTGGATGAAGTTCGGGCAGTCATCACCGGCCCGACGGTCGCAGTAGGGCTCTTGGCCACCGCAACGCCCAAGAAAACCGCACTCGATAACTGATTGAGAGCATAAACCCTTGCAAACAAAAGGAGGCAACAGGACCATGAGCAAGAAGATTATCGCCGTCGCCGGAGCCACGGGCGCCCAGGGCGGCGGCTTGGTGCGAGCCATCCTTGAAGATAGGGCAAGCGAGTTCGCCGTCCGTGCCCTCACCCGGAAGACGGACAGCGAGAA
>JANLSZ010000109.1:0-20086 GCA_031362685.1 Vicinamibacteria bacterium
GTGCTCGACCGCGATGTAAGTGCCTTCGTCCGACCGGCCGATCTTCTTCAGCGCGAAGAGACCTTCGAGTATGAATTCGGCGGCGGCCGCCCGGGTGGGTGCGTCGCTCCGATCCGGAATCAGACGGCCGGCATGGGCGAGGAGCCCCGGCGCCGCAGACAAGGCGGCCAGGAGGTCGGAGGCGCTCTTGTCGCTTGCGACACCCACCTCGCCGCCCTTCTCGAAGAAGTCGATAAGGCCGCGAAGGTTGCTTCCCCCGAACTCTTTGGCGAACACCTCGCGAAGGCCTTCGCGGACCAGATCCCGGCCCACCGCCGCGCCTCCGGCCATCTCGCCCTCGTATTCGAGTTCGATCTTGCCGGTGACCGCGGGAAGGGCCACGTAGACATCGGCGATGCGCGGGACGATCTCGGTCTCGTCATAGGCCAGAGCGCGTCGCTCGGCGGACGAGACAGCGTTTTCAAGAACGCTGATGGCGAGTCGCTGCGACACGCCGCTCTTCTTGTCCACCCGCCGATCCCGCCGCGCCGCGAAGGCGATGGCCTCCACGGTGTGACGCACGAACTCGGGCACGAAGACGGCTCTGCTTCTCTTCGCGAAGGCCTCGCTGGCCGTGATCAAAGCGGAAAGTTCGATGGTCTCGGGATAATGCGTGCGGATCTCGCTGCCGATTCGATCCTTGAGGGGGGTCACGATCTTGCCGCGCGCGGTGTAGTCCTCGGGGTTGGCGGTGAACACCACCGCGACGTCGAGGCGAAGCCGAACCGGGAAGCCCTTGATCTGAATGTCGCCTTCCTGGAGGATGTTGAACAGACCCACCTGGATGCGGGGAGCGAGGTCGGGCAGTTCGTTGATGGCGAACAGGCCGCGGTTCGACCGCGGGAGGAGTCCGTAATGAATGGCGCCGTCGCTCGAAAGAATGTGGCCGCTCTTGGCTGCCTTGATGGGGTCGAGGTCGCCGAGCATGTCGGCAATGGTCACGTCGGGGGTCGCGAGCTTCTCCACGTAACGCTCGTCGCGGAGAAGCCACTCGACCTCGAGGTTGTCGCCATGGGTGGCGGCCTTCTGACGGCAGGAACTGCACAGGGGTGCAAAAGGATCGCAGCGGATCTCGCAGCCCTTCACCATGGGGATCCGCTCATCGAGAAGGGACACGAGTTGGCGAATGAGACGCGTCTTGGCCTGCCCGCGCAGGCCCAGCAGGATCATGTGGTGCTTCGACAGCACCGCGTTCACCACTTCCGGGATCACGCTCTCGTCGTAGCCCACGATCCCCGGGAAGAGAGGTTCGTGGTCGCGCAGCTTGACCAGGAGATTGCGACGCATTTCGTCTTTGACGGACTCGCCGCCTTTAAGACCCAGTTTCTTGAGTTCGAGGAGTGTTGTCATGAGGTCACTTGCGATTATCGCTTGTCCACCCCGTTGAGCCCTCGGGCCGAGCCGGGCTCCTGATCACCAAGGACCCGCAGGCCGCCGCGCGATCAGCCTCGTGAAGGCCTCAGGCTTCCCGCATGGCCAAGAGCGCGAGACGGAACTCCGATGCGGTGGAGGGCCGCGTGCTCGCGTCCCTCGACAACGCCCGGGTCAGGAAGACGGACAGATCGTGAGGGCAGTCGGGTCGAAGATCGTGCAGCGGAGTCGGATTCTTCCGCAAAAGACGCTCGATGGTCTCGGCCGGGGTTGGAGCCTGGAAAGGGTTCACTCCGCTCACGGATTCGTAGAGAGTGACGGACAGCGCCCACAGGTCGAATGACGGCCCGGGCGCCCGGTTCTGGTAGGCCTCGAGGGGCAGGTATGCGGGAGTGCCGACGATCTCGCCCGTCCCGGTGAGCGCCGCTTCCAGGGTTGGGGACACCTGGGCCGCTCCGGTCTTGACTCGCTCCACGATGCTGGCCTGCAGGTCTTCGGCGGAGTGAGGCGTCCTTGGATCCCGGATTCGAGCGATGCCAAAGTCGAGGAGTTTCGGATTCTGGCGCGAGTCGTATCCGATATTGCTGGGCTTGATGTCCCGGTGAAGGATGCCCCGGCGGTGCGCTTCTTCGAGCACGCCGGCCATGGCCCCGCCTAGCAGGAGTGCGTCGGGAACCGACAGCAGGGCTAGAGTGAGACGCTGGGCCAGGGTCCCGCCTTCGAGCAGTTCGAAGACGAGAATCGGCGTCTCATTCCAGGTTTCCGCGGTGTGGATCATGGCGAGATTGGGATGCTGGATCGCTGCCGCCGCCAGGGCCTCCCGCTTGAAGCGCTCCACTTTCTCCGCCGAGAGGCGTGGCAGGGTCTTGAGTGCCACGCGTCGCCCGAGGCGCAGTTCGGTGGCCCCGTACACGACCCCGAATCCTCCCGCGCCGAGACGGGTCTCCAGCCGGTATTTGTCCAGGAGAGTGCAGGGGAGAAGAGCCGGCTGCGTCCTCGTCCCGCACCCTGGACACGAAAGCACGGAAGTCTCGAAGACCCGGAGGCAGCCGAGGCATTCGCGCCCGAGAGGAGTCTCATCACGGGCGGGAGTGGTGGCGCCTCCGCCGGGCGTGGGGGTCGCGCGCAGGAGGCGAGTCTCGAGGGCAATGCCCGCCGAAGCCCCCACCGAGGCCAGCAAGTCCCGGTCTTCCTCGGAGAAAGGCGTCTCCGACTTTCTCCGGCCGAGGGCCAGGAAGCCCATCAGCGCTTCATCGCTGCCGAGAAGGGGCACGAGCAGCGCGACTCGACTGCTTTGCAGCCACTCCTTCTCCTTCTCCGGCAACCGACTTATCAAGGATCCGGGGGTCGTGTCATCGATGGGAAGCGGCTCCGACGATCCCGCGAGCAGGGTGGCGAACTGAGCGGAGGTGGGAACGGGTTCTGGTTCGCTCGCCCCCAGGGCAGCCGCGCACTTGAGAACCCCCGGTTGCTCGGGAGTGGCGGCCATGAGAACGACGCTCTCAAGGTGAAGCGCGGTGTCCACCTGCTCGACCAGAATCCGGGATAGGTCGGAGATATCTCGCGTCTTTCGAACCGTCTCGGTCAGCTGCCGGAGAACGCGCCTCGCGTCGTAGGTCTCGCGGAAATAGCGACGATCCAGGGCCGCGAGGAGTCGATACCGCAAGGGGAACGCCGCGCCGGCAATCACGGCCACGGCCGCGAGGGCCAGGAAGCGCCAGCCGGTGAGCAGACGCCCGAGAGGTTCTTCTCGGTTGGCGTAGAGCAGTACGACACCGGCGGCAAGGGGAAGCGCCACGAGAGAAAGGAGCGTGTATCGCGCCAGAGCGTACTGCGCGGCGCGGCGCAGGGCGGACTGGTAGTCGAGAACGCCCTGATAGAGCACGGCATAGGTGGCGGTGATGGGAAAGACGGCCAGCAGCGGGTAAGTGAGGGCCAGAAAGACGGGTTGCACTTCGGGCCGTCCCAGCCAATCGTTGAACCGAGGGAAGAGAGCGGCGGCCGGAAGGATCAGGACGAACGGCGCTATGCCAATGGCCAGGCCGTAAACAAAGAGTCTCAGCTGACGGTGCTCGGCGCCTTCTGACGTCCTAAGCGCACGCAACAAGGGGAACACCGCGACGAGCGCCAGCAGATAGGTCGGTATCCAGTCCCAGGCCGGCAGACCTTCGAAGAGGGCCAGACCAGAAGCGGAGCCGAGCCATGCAACCGTGGCGAGAACCAATCGGGTCAGCGAAGCAACCACACCCCAGCTCAGGGCGGCGCGGATCAGCGCAGGGCTGACTCGCGCGGCCGGAAACGCGCATGCAAAGTCGAGCGCTGCGGCTCCGATGAAGACCTCCGGTTGTATGGCCAGCCAGAAAGGGAGATATTCTGAGCCGAGGATCAGTCGTAGGGAGAGGCTCGCTCCCATGAAGGCCATAAGTCGTCCGAGCGCACGCGATTTGGCGGCATCCTTCCGGGTTGCGGAAAGAAGAACCGAACTCGCGAGAAGAACCACCACGAGCAACAGCCGGAACCACTCGGCGCCGTGAACCGGCGCGGCTCCCGTGAGACAGACTAGGACAGCGATCGCAAGCTTGACCTGCGAGATTGTCGCAGCGACCGCCAACCAACGATGCAGGGAATTGGTCACGGAAGCTAGAGGATCGCTAGCCCCGGCTGGGGTTCTAGAAAGGACAGTACCCCTGGGGTTTGAACTTCTCGATCGCCGCTCTCAAGTGGCTGACTAGGATCACCGAGCTGTTACCAGTCGCCGCGAGCGTGGCCGCGAGCATGCCCACGTCGTAGGCTCGTTGAAGCGCCTCGTCACGGACCGACCAGTAGTCCACGTTGCTCGCATCCAGGTGGTTCCCCAGCCAGGTTTCCGCAAGCTCGGCAACCTTGGGGCCCCAGCTCACTCGTTTCCCTTTGCGGGCGCCCTGACCGAATGAAGCGGCCATGTCCATCATGGCTCGTGTGCGGAATGTGGAACTCGGCATCTCTGACCTCCCTGTTTGGATCTGCCTATCTGGAATCGACGGAAGACCCTGTGGTGAATCTACTCCCATTCCATGTGGCCGGAAACAAAAGCTCTCTGGGCGCAACGGTCATGCTTCGGGGCGGGCGGTTGATAGCATTCGCCCCTCGACCTTCCTCCATGCTCACTCTCGGCTTCGATATCGGCGGCACGTTCATCAAGGCGGTGGCCCTTCGGGATCTCGAGGTCGTGGGCCGGGGCGAAACGCCGGTGCAGCATGAATCGATCGAGGCGCTGGGTGTTCAGCTTGCGGCCCTGGGGCGCGAACTCGACCCTGGTGGGGACGCGAAGGCCGCCGGCGTCGCGGTGGCCGGACTGGTGGACAAATCGACCGGTCGACTCACCGCCTCGCCCCATCTGCCCTCGCTCCGGAACATCGATGCCAGGCCTCGCTTTGAAGATTCTCTTCGCATCCCCGTGAGCGTCATGAACGACGCTACGGCCGCGGCCTTCGCGGAAGTGAAATTCGGCGCGGCCCGCGGCCTGTCGCACGTGCTTCTCATCACGGCCGGAACCGGCGTCGGTGGAGGTCTGGTCCTGAACGGACAGCCCTACGAAGGCGCTTCGGGTTTTGCGGGGGAGATCGGACACGTGGCGGTTGAACCCCTGGGCGACGCGTGTGCGTGCGGGAAGCACGGCTGTCTCGAAACGGAATGCGGCGCCCACTATCTGGTGGGCCGAGCCCGGGCCGCCATCGGTTCGGGTGTTCACAGCTCACTCTCGAAGGTCGATCCTCTCGATGCCGCCGCCATTTTCGAGGCCGCTCGCGCGGGCGACTACTTCGCCCTGAACCTCATCGATCGCGCCGGTTCCGCCCTCGGCCGGGCCTGCGCCATGGCGCTTCAGATTCTCGATCTCGAACGAATCGTCATCGGCGGCGGCCTCGCCCGTAGCGCCGATCTACTGATTCCGCGGATAATGGGGGCGGCCCGCGCCCGGACGTTCGGCGAAATCTTCGACCGCGCATCGTTTGTCGCGGCCGAACTCGGCCATCAGGCGGGTGCGATCGGGGCGGCGGCGACGGCGATGCATCGCGCCCGCTGACTCCGAGGATCGCTCCCATTCGACTCTTCTCTTCACTCAGGTAGACGTGACCGAACTCTCACAAATTCGCAACTTTTCGATCATCGCCCACATCGATCACGGGAAGACGACGCTGTCCGACCGGCTCATGGAGGCGACCGGCGCCTTGACCGCGCGCGAGATGAGCGCCCAGTTTCTCGACGCCATGGATCTCGAGAAAGAACGCGGCATCACCATCAAGCAACACTCGGTGCGCCTCAACTACAAGGCGAAGGACGGGCAGGACTACGTCCTGAACCTGATCGACACTCCGGGGCACGTCGACTTCAGCTACGAAGTCAGCAGGTCTTTGGCCGCGTGCCAGGGTGCCTTGCTGGTGGTCGATGCCAGCCAGGGGGTCGAGGCACAGACGCTGGCGAATGCGCACCTCGCGGTCGAGAATCATCTCGAGATCATCCCGGTTATCAACAAGGTCGACCTGCCTTCGGCCGAACCGGAGCGCGCGAAGGAACAGATCGAGAGCGTCATCGGCATCGACGCCTCGGGCGCCATCCTGGCTTCCGCAAAACAGGGCCTCGGCATTCCCGAGATTCTCGAAGCCATCGTCCACCGCATTCCTGCGCCCATTGGGAATCCGACCGGGCCTCTTCGCTGCCTGATCTTCGATTCCTGGTTCGACCAGTATCGCGGTGTCGTCATCCTCGTCCACGTGGTTGACGGCGAACTCAAGCCCGGCATGCAGGTCCGGCTCATGGCGTCAGAGGGAAGTCATGAGGTCGAAGGCCTGGGTGTTTTCACCCCCAAGCCGATGCCCGTGGATTCGCTCAGCGCCGGTGAAGTGGGTTTCGTGGTCGCGGGGGTCAAGAGACTCTCCGACACCAAGATCGGCGACACCATGACCGACGACCGGAATCCGGCGCCGGTGGCGCTGCCCGGCTTCAAGGAAGTGAAGCCGATGGTGTTCGCGGGCCTGTATCCGATCGAGTCGAACAAGTACGGCGAGCTGCGTGACGCCATGGAGAAGCTCCGGCTGAACGATGCATCCTTCAACTACGAGCCCGAAACCTCGGCCGCTCTCGGTTTCGGTTTCCGCTGCGGTTTCCTCGGTCTGCTCCATATGGAGATCGTCGAAGAGCGCCTGGAGCGCGAGTTCGGACTGGAGTTGATCGTGACCGCGCCTTCGGTCAAGTACCGGGTCATGAAGACCAACGGCGACATCATCGACGTCGATTCTCCCGCACGTCTTCCCGACCCCGGTCAGATCGAAGCCATCGAAGAACCGATCATCACCGCCACCATCCTGACCGCTCCCGAGTTTGTGGGCGCCATCCTCCAGCTCTGTCAGGACAAGCGCGGCATTCAGAAGAACATGGGTTACATCACGCCCACCCGCGTCATGATCACCTACGAGCTGCCCATGGCCGAGGTCCTGCTCGACTTCTACGACCGCCTGAAGTCGGCGTCGAAGGGTTACGCGTCTCTCGACTACCAGATCACCGGCTGGTGGGTCTCACCCCTGGTCAAGCTCGACGTCCTCGTCAACGAAGAGCCGGTGGACGCGCTGTCCATCATCTGTCACAAGGACACCGCGTACCAGCGAGGCAAAACCCTGGTCACGAAGATGCGCAGTCTGATTCCCAGGCAGATGTTCGACGTGGCCATTCAGGCGGCCATCGGCTCACGCATCATCGCGCGAGAGAGCGTCAAGGCGATGCGCAAGAACGTCATCGCCAAGTGTTACGGCGGGGACATCAGCCGAAAACGCAAGCTGCTGGAGAAACAGAAGGAAGGCAAGAAGCGGATGAAACGCGTGGGCAGCGTCGACATCCCGCAGGAAGCGTTCCTGGCCGTGCTCAAGGTCGACGAGTAGAAGCGCCCTCGTGTTCGCCCGCCGGCGGCGAAGCCGCGGCGATCAAGGAAAAAGTCAGTCTCCGCCTCCGCCAAGGACGGCTCCGTGGTGGATCAACAGCTCTCGAAGGATGGATCGGTGGCATCGCGCCGGATCCGGGCAATAACACCCGACCGACAACGCGGTGTGCTGCGACAGTGCCGCGAGGAGGGTCAGAAGCCTCGAGGCCTCCGGGCGCCGCATCTCGGCCCGGTACTTCTTGGCGAAGGCCGCCCAGGCTTTTTCGTCCGCCGCCTTCAGGGCTTGCTTGACCAGATCCTCGCTGGGTGCAAGGTCGGGTAACCACACGTCGTAGTAGTTGCGGGAGGCGAATTCCGTCTTGGGCACACCGCGCGGCGGCCGGCGCACCGTGCCGAGGCGAAGTCCCTCGCCCCGCGTTCTGGCGCTTCCCAGTCGGATCACTCGAACAGCCATGGGTACCGCCGGGAGAATACCGCGACCGCCGGTCAGGCCGGCTGGCGTTGGATTTCCGCCAGGGCCAGGTCGCGCAGATCGCGCAGGGTGACCCGGTCGGCGGCGCTGAGTTCGCGCGGACGCGTGTCGACCACGCAGAAAGTTCCGATGCAGCTTCCGTCGTCGAGAATCAGGGGGGCGCCCGCGTAGAAGCGGATACGCGGACCTCCCGCCACCAGCGGATTGTCAGCGAATCGATCGTCCAGCAGGGTGTCGGGGACGATCATTTCTGTTCTCTGGTGCACGACGTGCGCGCAGATCGCGGCGTCGCGGGGCGTTTCCTGGGCTTCCAGGCCGTGATGCGATTTGAACCACTGCCGATCCTGGTCGACCAGGCTGACCAGGGCGATCGGCACGCCCAGGGCGGCGCTCGCGATCCGGGTCACCCGATCGAATCTCTCTTCGGGGCGGGTGTCGAGAATCGCCAGAGCGTGCAGCGCCTGCAAACGCCGTTCTTCGTCGGGCGGCAATTGCGCGCGGATCCAGCGGCAGGCGTTGCGAATGACCCAGGCGCGGATCTTGGTACGCGCATAACTGAGACTGAAAGGGGCGACCAGCAAATCGGTAGCCGCGCCCCTATCCAAGGCCGCCCCGCCCGCGCCTTCGGAGACCAGGACCACCGGAACCTGGACCGCGTTGCGTCCTTCGGTCTCCCGCAGGGCGCGAACGATCCGGTGCCCGTCGACTCGCGGGGGATTGTGACCGATGAGGACCAGCGAGGGCCGGTCCTCGAGCACGCTGCGCAGAAGATCCTTCTCGTCCACCAGGACCCGGCCGGTGAGACACTCCAGGGAGGTGGCCTTCGACAGAGTCTGCTGGGTCGGGCCGTCCGCCATGTAGATGATCACGGGGCGTGTTTCGAAGAACGCCTCGATGGCGGTCTTGGCCTGGAACTGGTTCTGGCCTCTCCAGGCTGAACGGTTCGGTTCGCCGACGACCTCGAGACTCAGCCCCTCCGCCGCGGCCAGCACCTCGAGGGAGGCTCCGTCGGTCCGAAGACCGAGCCGGGTCTGGTCGACGATGGCATCGATCTCGTGGTCCTCGCGGAGCGGATCGTGGTGAGTGAGCACGAGCCTCTTCACCGAGGCGTCCCGACAGATGCGCACCGCGTACTCGGCCGGGCTGTGCCCCCAGCCGACCTTCCCGGGATATTCGCGCGCGGTGTACTGCGCGTCGTGAATCACGAGGTCCGCGCCGGCCACAAAGTCTCCGTGACGCTGGTCGCTTCCGCTGATCGGGGCCTGGCCCGAAGCCAGGGCGGCGGAGTGAGGTTCGTGATCGCAGCAATAGGCCAGGCTCGCTCCATCCGCTTCGAGTCGATAGCCCAGCGTCAATGCGGGGTGGTTCAGATAGCGGGTAGTGATCTTGACTTCGCCGATGCTGAACGTTCCCTCGACCAGGTCATGGTAGGTGATGTTCGCGCCGAACTGGTCCATGCTGATCGGGAAATACGTGTGCTCCATCTGGGCGGCGAGGGTGGCGCGCAGGCTCTGCGACAAACCTTTCGGACCGTAGATGTCCCAGGCGTTCCCCGCGGAAAAAAGCGGGGCGAAAAACGGAAGCCCCTGGATGTGGTCCCAGTGGGTATGGCTGATCAAGATGTTGCCATGACTTGCGCGCTTCCCCTCCGCGATGAGATTCTGGCCGAGGGGATGGCCGCCGGTCCCGCAGTCGATCACGACGAGCGTGCCCGAATCGGTCCGCACCTCGACGCAGGAAGTGTTGCCGCCATAGCGAGTCGTGGTCGGTCCTGGTCTTGCTATCGAACCTCGGGTTCCCCAGAATGTAATCCGCATGGCGCATGGTCAGAATACGCCATCAGGATCCCGGCCAGGAATTCCTCGCGACGCTCGGCGGATTGACGATGCGGGTCTGCGCCTCCACCCGCAATTTCTAGCTCGCTGGTTCGATCAACGACTCGTCTTGTCGATGCGAGCGTGGATGGCTACGGTTTCCTGCAAAGCGGCCGAGCTGTACCAGACGTAGGCATCGAACCCCAGCGCTCCGCCCGCTACGGCCGGATCGGTAGCGAGAAGCTTCTCGGCTTCTTTGATTGTCTTCACGTTGAAGATGAAGATGCCTTCGTAGTGGCGATCGTTCGGCGCCATGGGCCCGGCTACGACGAGCGTGCCCTCGGCAGCCAGCCGGCCCATATTCGCCATGTGTCCGGCGAAGAGCTTCGACCTTTCCTCCTTGGGGATATCTGCCTTGGGCCCGGTCTTGAGAATGACCAGCACGTAACCCTTCATGCCGCGTTCATCCGCCCCGAGGCGTTTGGCCAGCGCCTCGTCATAGGAAGGCGGCGGGGCCGGGATCTGCTTGTCCTGTCCGAGCGCCATGGCGGCGATGGAGAGGCTGAGAACGAGGAAGAGGGATTTCATTAGCGCTTCTCCTTGAGTTCGGGGATGTTCTCTCGCCGCGTGTCCTTGGGGAGCATGAACATGAAGGCCGACATCATGCCCAGCATGAGCCGGGTCTTGAACGGCACGTTCCCGGTTTCGACCACGGCCTTGATGTTGTTGAGGATATCCACCCAGCTCGTGCGCACGGAATCGGCGGTTTTCTTCTGATCGACGAACTTCGAGTGGGTGACGGTCACGCGCGTCACTCCGGCCTTCTCTTCGAGGTTCCACTCCACCAGAGTCGGCGTCTCGGCCAGGTTGGTGAACCGGAAGGTGTGAACGAAACGCTTCGGCGGGACGAACTCGTGGACCTCGCCGATGATGAACACGCGCCTGCCGTCTTCGCTCCGGTAGATCATGCGCGAGCCTGGCTTGAAATCGGTGTCGAGCACGGTGCCGAACATCGGTTTCTGGATCTGCCGGAGCTTGGTGATCTCGGCCCAGACGTCGGCGGCGGGGGCCTTGATCTCGACGACGTGAATCTGACGTTCTTCCATGGGTCTTCCTCTTCAGGCGCGCTTCAGACGCCGGGCTTCATTCTTCGCGGACTTTCCTTCGACGGTTCGTTTGAGGCCGACCAGGGCCGCGGCCCAGTCGCCCTGATATTTCCCCACCCAGCGCTCGTAGATGTGCTGGATGGGAACAGGATTGAGATGGTTGATGCGCCGGCGCCCGTCGACTTCCACGGTGACGAGGTCAGCGTCACGCAGGAGATTGAGGTGCTGCATGACCAGGAATCGGTTCTCGCCGAGGGCGTCCGCGAGGTCGCCGGTGGTGCAGGGCTTGTGGCGCAGGATGTCGAGGATCCGTCGCCGATGCGGGTTGGCGAGGGCGCGCCAGACATGGTCGAGATCTTCATGTGACATTATCAATACGTAAATGTTATATTACATAAAGGGGGTTGTCAAGTCCCTCTTCGCAAAAAGGTCCCCGGGTCTGCGAGAGTTCAAACCGATGAAGGAACTCTCGCCCGCGAAACAGTGGGATAGCTTTCTCGGGAGGTTCAACCCGGAGATTGTCGCCCTGGTTAAAGGCTCTCTGACCCGCCTGCGGAAGCGCCTGCCCGGAGCGGTGGAACTCGTCTACGACAACTTCAATGCCCTGGTCATCGGCTTCGGTCCAACCGAGCGCGCATCCGATGCCGTGTTCTCCCTGGCCGTCTATCCGAAGTGGGCGAATCTTTTCTTTCTGCGCGGGGCAAAGCTCAACGATCCGAACAAGCTCCTGAAGGGTAGTGGCAATCAAGTCCGCCATATCCATCTCTTTGATGCGGCTCTTCTCGATGCGCCAGGGGTTCGGGACCTGATGGAGAGAGCGCTCGCCCTTTCTCCCCAGGCCATCGATGCCAAGGTGCGCCGCCGCATGGTGATCAAAGCCATCTCCGCCAGACAACGCCCGCGAAGGCCGTGATGAGCCGCGTGAGCGGCGAACCGGTCCCGGAGGTTTTCCGAACTACTTTGGGGTCGCCAAAGTACCGGGCGATGGCGTGGCTGTAGGCCCCGCGGCCTCGCTCACTCGACGAACCACGGTCTGCTCGTTGACCCGTACCCGAACCACCATCTCGGTCTTGACGCCGTCCGAAAGGAAATTCACGATGTGCTCGCCCGGCCGTACATCGAATCGCCGCAGGCCCGAAGCCTTGAGCTGAGCGACCACGCGTCCATCGATCGAGACGTTCGAATCGACATCGGTTGAGATCAGCAACGATCCGGTAGGTCGGGGGGGCGGAACCGGAGTGGGGGTGGGCGTGGGCTCCGGAGTTGGAATGGCCGTGGGCGAGGGAGTGGGACGTGACCTCGCCGCCGCTGCGGCCGTTGCGCGCGCCGCCTCTTTGGTTCGCCGGTCAGAGAAGTACTTGGCCGATGCAAGAGCAACGCCCACCAGCGCCACCACCGTGATCAAGCCGGTGACCATCCAAAGCGTGCTCCTGGGCTTGCGTTCCCCGGGGAAGACGGGCGGCGCCCCCATCATGGTTCGATCGGCGGGGTCTTCAAGAAGAAGGCTCCGACCCAGCATCATGGTGGCGCCATCGTTTCCGCGATCGATCTCCACCCGGAACTTCACATTGCCGATGTGAAGCTGTTGGCCGGGGAGAAGAACCGCCTGCTGCACCCGTCGCCCGTCGACGCGAATTCCGTTGCCGCTGTTCTGATCGACGATCAGCCATTCCTCGCCGCGCAGTTCGATTTCGGCATGCACGCGCGAGACCGAGGCGTCCCGCAGGTGCACATCGCACGAGGAATCCCTGCCCACGCGCACGATGGCGTGCTCGATGGTGATAACCGAGCCGCCGCCATCGGGATGGAGTCGCAGGACGTTCATCGCGGAAGGATCATAACGCTGTGGAACCGCAGGCTTTGGTTGACGCGCGGGCCCTGCGGTAGTACCTTCCCCGCGGTGCCACCGTCTAAGACGCTCGTCCGACTGAGAAAACGCCTTTGAGCCGGAAGCGCGTCAAACAACCCGTGCCCCGTCCCAGGAAGACGGTGGCTCCGGAGATGCTGCCCGACGTCTACCAGCAGGCCCTGCGCGAGAGCGTGACCGCCCTTGACGTCGTTACCCAGATCATCAATCGCGATCTCGACCACGAGGAGATCGGCCGGCTGCTTTCGGGCATGGGCGCTACCGACCAGGACCTCTTCATCGACAAGCTGGCCGAGATGCTGCGCCAGACCTCGGCCCTGTTCCTGGTCTCCCGGCGCATGGGCGATTCGCTCTCCCTCGACGTCTTGCTGCCGCGTATGGTGGAGCTGATCTCGGAGTTCCTGAACGCGGAGCGCTGCACGATCTTCCTCCACGATCCGGAGACCGATGAGTTGTTCACCAAGGCGGGGGTTGGCCTGGCCTCGGAAATCCGCATCCCCAGCCAGAGCGGCATCGTGGGCGCGGTGTTCCAGACCGGCGAGCCCCTGATGGTCGACGACCCCTACGCCGATCCCCGCTTCAACCCGGAGATCGACCAGCAGACGGGCTTCCGAACCCGCAACCTCGTGTGTGTGCCCTTGCGACACGGAAGCGATGGGACGACCCGGATCGTGGGCGCGGTCCAGGTGTTGAACAAGAAGAACGGCGACTTCGGGCTGCAGGACCTCAAGCTGCTCGGCTCCTTGAACTCCCAGGCTGCCGCGGCCTTCGTCAACGCGATCCTGCACGAGGAGATCAAGAAGGCGCGGGCCCAGGAGCTGGAGGTCCTCGAGGTTGCGACCGCACTGTGTGGAGAGCTCAGCCTGGAGCCGCTGCTGGTGAAGATCATGGACACGGTGGCGGCACTCCTGGGCGCCGAACGGGCGACCCTGTTCCTGCATGACCGCAAGACCAGCGAGCTGTGGGCTCTGATCGGGCGCGAACGGCTTGAAGAGATCCGTTTCCAGTCCCATCTCGGCATCGCGGGCCACGTCTTCGGCACCGCTGACACCATCAACATTCCTGACGCCTATGCCGACGAGCGCTTCAACCGCGATCTGGACCGGCGCACGGGGTTCAAGACGCACAGCATCCTGTGCATGCCCGTGATCAACCGCGTGGGCGAGGTCATCGGCGTGACCCAGGTCCTGAACAAGAAAGGCGGCCCCTTCACCGCCATCGACGAGAAGCGGCTGCGCGCCTTCTCCGCCCAGGCCTCCGTGGCCATGGAGAACGCCCAGCTCTTCGACGAGGTCGAGCGCATCAAGACCTTCAACGAAGGCATTCTCGAGAGCATCACCAACGGCATCCTGACCGTAAACGAGGCGGGCCTGATCACCAAGGCGAACACCGCGGCGCTCCGCCTCCTGGGGCGGCTGGGCGCGCCCGAAGTGGTGCTGGGCCAGACCGTGCGGTCCTTCTTCCGCGGCGAGAACGCGTGGATCGCGGAACGGGTCGCGGAGGTCCAACACACGGGGGAGCCCTCGGTGGCTATGGACGCCGACGTGGCCGTCGAGGGCGTCCGGGGTGGAATGACCTCGATGAATCTCGCCGTTCTACCCTTCACGGATCCGAAGAAGGCCGACCGTGGCTGCTTGTTGATGATCGAGGACATCACCCGCGAGAAGCGGATGAAGACGACGCTCTCGCGCTACATGAACAAACAGGTGGCGGAGAAACTCCTGGAGGAGGGCGAGGAAGCCCTGGGCGGCCGTCTCCAGAAGGCCACCGTGCTGTTCTCCGACCTGCGCTCGTTCACGTCGCTCTCCGAGCGGATCGGTCCCCAGGAAACCGTGAGCCTTCTGAACGAGTACTTCTCGCTCATGGCCGACATCGTGCTCGAGAAGGGCGGACTGCTCGACAAGTACATCGGCGACGCGCTCATGGCCGTTTTTGGCGTACCCGTTCTCGGACCTCGCGACGCGGCCGACGCGGTGGATGCCGCGATCGAGATGTTCCGCGCGCTGCGCGGCTTCAACGCCCGGCGCTCCGCGGCCGGTGAGGAGCCCATCGGGATGGGCATCGGGATCAACACCGACGAGGTCGTTTCCGGAAACATCGGCTCGCTGAAGCGAATGGACTACACGGTCATTGGGGATGGCGTGAACCTCGCCTCGCGGCTCGAGGGCGCCAATCGGCTCTACGGCACCCAGCTCCTGCTGAGCGAGTTCACCCGGAGCGCGCTCCCGGCCGCTTACGTGCTGCGCGAGATCGATCGGATACGCGTCCGGGGCAAACAACAGCCGGTGGCCGTCTTCGAGGTCCTTGATCACCTCGAGGAGGACTCTCCTGCGCGCTCGGCGCGCTTCCTGAGCTGTTACCAGAAAGCACTCGGCCTTTACCGCCGCCAGGAATGGACCAAAGCCCGTGAGGCCTTCGCGGTGGCCATCGAACGCCACCCCGCTGACACGGTCTCGAACCTCTACAGCGCCCGCTGCGATTACTTCCTCGCCCACCCTCCCGGCGCCGAGTGGGACGGGGTGTGGGACATGCGCGAGAAGTAGCTCGGGTATGAGTCAACATCGCCGCCTGGGTCTTGCCCTTGGCCTCTTGACCGCGGCCACCTGTCTCCTGATCCTGGAAGCCGGGGTCCGAGTCAACGACTGGCTGGTCTTCGGAAGGCCTGGCCCGGAGGCGCCGAAGCTCACCCTGCTCCAGGAGAATCCCGCGGGGACCGGCTCGTATCGGATGCGTCCCAACGTCGATCTCGAGCTTCGGGTCGGCGCCTCTCGGGTACGAATCCGCACTAACGCTCACGGAATGAACTGGCGGGAGACGAAACTGAAGGGTGAGCCCGGAAGAAAGCGCGTTGCTTTCCTGGGCGACTCGTTCACCTTCGGATCGTGGGCGAGCGACTCCGCGCACTCTCTGGTGGGCGTCTTTGAATCGAGCCTTCCCTCCGATCAGTTCGAAGCGCTGAACTTCGGGGTTGGGGGCTATGGGCTTGTGGACGAGGAGCTCCTGCTCCAGGAAGTGGCCCTCCAGTTCGAGCCCGCCTACGTGATCGTGGTGAGCTACAACGGGAATGATTTCCGCGACACCTGGCTTGGTCTCAATCGCGAGAACATCATCAACGGAGGAGCGGTGCTCAACGAGGACAATGTGAAGCTGCGCGTTCCCCCCGAGCAGAGGGTCCACGACGACACCGTTCCTCGCCCTTGCCCCGTCTCCGGTTGGCGTCGTTTCGCTCAAGCCTCGGCGGCATTTCGCCGACTGGCGCCGCTTCTCGATCTCGAAGATCTTTGCCTGAGGTTCCGGCCGAACCGGAACTTCCGCATGCCCGGCTTCTGGTCCGCGGTGCCCTACTCCGAGGTGGCGCTGCGGGCGAAAGATTCGGTTCTGGAGTCCTTGTCCAGAATGGAAACCCTGACCGTCGCCCATGGGGCGCGTCTGGCCGTGGTCGCCTTGCCCACTTCCGCTCAGGTCTATGCGCAGGAATCCTCGGGGCGAGGCTTCGACACCGCCTTACCCCAGGCCCATCTTCAGACCTTCTGCCGGGACAGACGGATACCGTATCTGGATCTCCTCCCGCTTCTTCGCCTTCAGGCGGCGGCTTCGAACCGGCGTCTGTACCTGGCGAGGGACATCCACCTGACCGACTTTGGTCACGCCCGGGTGGGTCGGCTCATCGCAGAGTGGTTCCAGGTGAGGGTGCGTCAAGAGCCTTCTTAGTAGAACTCCTCGATACATACACTTGCCTCAAGGCCTGGATCGATGCCGATCCGTTCTGGGCGCCCAAGGTGGTGCTCCCCGCGAAGCCCGCCGAGAAGAAATAGGTCTAGATTCGGACCCGGCAGAGGGGGCCCCATGAGGCCCCCTCTGCCTGCTGCTCCGCCGAGACGTCCACTCTTTCAGGGCAGGGTCAGGCCTGCGGGCCTCGCTTGATGTGGCCGCGTTCCGACGCCGCGGAATAGTCCGCGTAGTGAGCCGAGTAGTAGTACTTGTAGTAATGAGAGTCCCGACTCAAGTCGACTCGGTTGAGGACCAGGCCCCGCACCTTGGCCCCCACCGCGGCCAACTGCTCGAGGGAAGCTCGAACCGACCCAAAGGGGGTTGAATTCGCCCCGATGATCACGAGAACCGAATCGGCCAGCCGGCAGAGAATGGCGGCATCGGCGACGGCCAGAACCGGGGGAGCGTCGCAGATGATCCAATTGTAGTCGGCACGGATCGACTCGATCGCGCCGATCAGACTCTCGCGGTTCAGGATCTCGGCGGGATTGGGGCGCGTGGTTCCGCAAGGCAGGAGGTCGAGGCCCGCTACCCGAGTACGGGCAATGCACTTTTCTTTAGGAGTTCCATCGGCCAGATCGGTGAGGCCTGGTCGATCCGTGGCGGAAAGGAGGCGCGAAAGCGAGGCGCGGCGGAGGTCGCCGTCCACCAGCAAGACCTTGAGTCCGGCTCGGGCCAGGGCGACGGCAAGGCCGCAACCCGTCGTGGTCTTGCCCTCACCCGCGCGCGAACTTGTCAACAACACCACGATGTGGCGCTTCGGGTCATCGCCGGATATCAAGTTGGTTCGGAGAAGGCGGTAGGCCTCGAAGAGCCGGTTCAATTCCGGACCTTCGGGGCCGAACAGATCGAAACGAGGCGAACCGGCCAGCGGAACCATGCCGAGAAGGGGCAATCCGAGGCTGGCCTTCACGTCGTCCGGTGTCTTGATGGTTTCGTCCAGATACGACCGGAGCCAGGCGAGAGAAAGGCCGACAATGAGCCCGATGGCAAGTGCGTACTGAAAGTTCCTGGCCCGCTGAGGTGATACGGGAACACGTGACGGCTCGGCCTGCTGAAGCACTTTCGGAGCAAAGAAGACGTCGTTATCCGCCTCGCGAACACTCCGGTCGATGAGTTCACCGACGGCACGCTGGCCCGCCTGCGCCTGCCTCTGGATGAATGTGTATTCGATGGCATTCTTGTCCAGCCGGGCCAGATTGCGCTGCGCCGTCTCGATCGCGACGTTGAGATCGCTCTCCTCGCGCTGCGCTATTCGGTTGTCGCGGGCGATGCTGTCTCGCATCGAGGTCAGGCGGTTGTTCAGTCGCTGGCGCGCCAACTCCAGGTCCGAGCGAAGGCCGACGATCTCGGGGTGAAGGTCTCCGAGGGTCGACGCGCCCCGGGCCATTCGCGACTCGAGATCGGCGATGCGTCCAGAGGCTTCCACCACCTCACGATCGTCACGGATCGATGGAATCGTGAGCATTTCGGTCAGGGAGAGTCGTCGACTCTCTTCGAAGAGCGCCCGGCGGGTGAGTCGGCTCTGGCGGGCCGTGATCGCAGCGTCCTGAAGACGAGCGATCTCCCTCTCCAGCATCTCGCGACGCGACTGCGCTCCCTGGAGGCCCTCCTTTTCCTCGAACTGCTCCAACTTCCCGAGCGTCTCCACCGCCCGGTCCTGACGTTCGGCCACTTTTTCTTCGGTTTGCTGGCGAATCGCCCCCGCCGCGCCTTTGGTCTGTTTTTCCGCGTCCTCGAGATACACCGTCATCAGCCGATTGACGGCTATCGCACCCGCGTCCGAGTCGTAGGCTCGGAAGCGAACATAGACCCATGAGGACAAAAGGTCGTGGTCGACCCTGAGGCGGGACCGAAAGGCAGTCACAAGATCGGACGTTGCGGAACCATATCGTTGCGGGAAACCGAGCCGAAACCGGGCTTCTTCCTCAATGCGTTCCTTCCAGTCTCCGAGCGGGCCTTGGGCAAGCTCCGCCGCGAGGAGCGGATCGCTCCCGGTCACCGCCGCCAGGGCCAACTCGTGGGACTTGAGAAGCCCGACCAGATAGTCGAGCGCTGCCGCCTTTCTCGCCTGGTCCGCTGAACCACGGGCCTTCAGGGTCGAAACGCCCTCTTCGTCCAGCGTGACAACCGAAACGGCCTCATAAAGCGGCCTCGATCCATAGTTGTAGGCGGTGGCCACCAGGCCGAAAATCGCCACGCAGGATCCAATGAGGCGTCGACTGCGGAAGAGGACCCCCAATTCCCGGCGCAGCGTCGAGGTCATCGGAACAGCCGACGAGGCGTTCGCCGAATCGTCAGGGAACCACGTTTGCGGGGTTTGGCTCATCGAACCTCCGAGCATAAGTCCATCGCCTCGGACTCTTGAAGCTCCGCGGCTCCGCCTCCGCCTCTCAGGTATCTTCTCCTTACCTGTGACCACGTTGCGAATCTTCGTTCGGGCCCTGGCCTTCGCGCTCCGGCCCACCGGGAAACGCGGGAACAGCACTCTCGCCAGGGTGATGACGGCGGTCGCGGCCGGGACCTTCAACCAACGCGAGCTCGAAGAAGCGCGGGTCCGGCACTGGGCGTCCTTCGCCGACGAGCATCACAGTCGCAAGCAAGGTCTGTTCCCGTGGGAGGCGCGCCTTTATAAACAGTTCCTGAAGCCCGGCGCGCGTCTCCTGGTGGTCGGAGCGGGTTCGGGCCGCGACGTGCTGTGCTTCCTGCGCGAGGGCTGTGTCGTGACCGCGATCGACGAGTCCGCGGACGCCCTGCGGAGCCTGGAGCGGCGGCTCGCTCAGGCCGAACTCTCGGCGCGGGTAGAGCCGGCCTCTATCGCCGACTTCGAAAGCGACGAACGGTTCGACCTAGTGATTTTTTCGTGGCTCGCTTACACCCTGATTCCCACGAAGCCGGCGCGGCTTTCCGCCCTGCGCAGATCCGCGCAGGTCCTGGCGCCCGGCGGGGCCATTCTGGTTTCCTACAAGCCGGGAAAGGGCTCGCCACGTCTCGGCCAGCTCGCGCGCGCGGTGGCAGGGCTTGTCGGGGGCGCGCGGTCGGAAGATTTCGAGGAGTTCAATTTCTCCGGGCCAGCGTCCCTGCCCCGCGTCTACCACAGCCGTTTTTACACCGCCGAAGAGATCGAAGAGGAAGCGGCCGATGCGGGACTGTCAGTCCTCGACCATCACCGTGGAAGTCCTGGCTGGGACGACCCGGGCTGGGTCGTTCTGGGCAACCGGGATGTTCGCTCAGGGCAATGACGGTCAGGCCTGGACGCGCCGCGCCGCGCGCGCCATCAGGTCGGCCCGCTTCACGAGGGCCTCGATCTCGCTCTGACCGCCGGCCACCGCGGAGGCAACTTTGCTCTCGGCGTCCACCAGGACTGCGCTCGGAGTTCCGTTGACGCCGTAGGCGCGGCTCACCGCCCCTCCGTCATCGAGCAGAATGGGAGAGACAAAACCATCGGCCTCGTTGGCCGCGCGCGGTCCCGCCGCCACGAAGACCATCTGTGCCGAAGAATCTGTTTGGTCTTTCTCTCTCTCTCGCAATTGCGGAGCGAGCCCGCGGCAATAACCGCACGTCGGGTTCCAGAAGACCAGCACCGTGAGGCGTCCCGCGAAGTCGCCCAAATCGACATCCCCGCCGCGCAGCGCAGGGAGCTTGAAGGGCGGGGCGGGGTCGCCGGCGAGGACGCGAGTCGGATCGGCCGGCGGCGGCGGGCTCAGCACGCTTACCGGCGCGTCCCGTCTCGAA
>JANLSZ010000014.1:0-15973 GCA_031362685.1 Vicinamibacteria bacterium
ACGCCCGCAACCAGACCCGAGAATGCCATACGAGACTTGTTCATGTTTTTTTCCTCTGTGTTATCTAACCTATCTTTACTTATCTTAGACGAATTATTACTGCCGGGGTCCTACTGGAAGTACCCGTTCACGTCAACGATGGCGTGCACCGTTCTTGTGGCCTGTCCACAGAAGACCCCGAGCTGCCCCGAGGCGTTGAGCAAGGATACCGCGTTGTTGGAGCGCGTCTGCCCGGCGGCGAAGTTGATGGCCGAAATCAGGGGCGCCGCGGTTCCGCCCGGGTGGAGGGTCAAGTAACCCGCCAGAGTGGGCGCGGCAGCGATTCGGCGAACCCGCCCGCCTTGGAAGAGAAAGGCCTGGCCGAGACAGCCCTGGCCGTCGTCGGGATCCTGCGGGGCCCGGACGGCCATGGTGGAGGAGGTGGCGGCCAGCGCCAGTCCAGAAGCGACGGGCAGACCCACGAAGCGTGGGCGGCCGGAGCCTTGGGTTCAGCGGCTGGACATGGGTTGCCAACACATTTTCGATCTCCTCGGAGAAGGGCCCAGTATCGCGTTTCGAGCCGCACGTATCCCGGTTCGCGCGCTGGGTAGCCCCGATGCCTCTTTTCTACGCTCCGCCCTTGGACAAGTCAAGCCCTATTCCGGTTAAGACGCCGCCGACCACTCGTATCATCTAGTATGGCCACCGTGGCTTTGCGACTGGGAATGGCGACGATTGGGAGCGTGGTGCTCCTGGCCTGCGCATCGGACGGCGTGACCAACGCCTCGCCCGCACGCGTGCCGACCGGCGCTTGGGGAGGGGCGAACGTGCGACTCTTGGTGAATGACCAGGGCGCCACCATCGAGTTCGCCTGCGCGCACGGCACCCTCGACGCGCCGCTCGAACTCGACCGGGGGGGGCGTTTCGACGTGCCCGGCCGGTTCACGCGCGAGGGTGGACCGGAGCGTGAAGGCGACGCCGGCCAACCCGTGCGCTACACCGGCAGGACCGACGGAAAGGAACTGACCCTGGAGGTCGTGTTCGAGAAAGACCGCGATGGACCACACGCGCTCGTCCTCGGCGCTTCCTCGCGTCTTTTCAAGTGCAAGTAGGAGCGCGGACGCTGGTTCTCCGTTAGGGCAGGAACCTCGCGCGGCACCCGGCGCAGCGCGAAACTCACTGCCGCCTGCAGGAACCCGTCGACGAGGTCGAGGGCCCGGGTCGCTCTACTGGAAGTAGCCGTTTACATCGACAATGAAGTGAACCGTTCCCGAGGTCTGTCCACAGAAGACCCCGATCTGCCCGGCTGCGTTCAGGAACAGCACCGCGTTATTCGCCCGGGTCTGCCCGGCCGCGTAGTTGATCGCCGAAACCAGGGGGATCGCCGTTCCGCCCGGGTGCAGGCGCAAGTGGCCGGCAAGGGTGGGCCCGGTCACCGCGAGGTTGACGGACACGGCCTTTGCCGAAGGCGGTATGCCGCAGTTGCCGATGATCGTGAAGGCCCGGTCGGCGCCGGCGATGAGCGCGGGTGTCCCGGTGGCGTCACGCGTGTCGAGGACCCGGCAGGGAGCGACGGTGTAGAACGCCAGGGGTCCCGAAACCGTCTGGAACACCGTCGGGTCGCTGGTCCCGGGGACGCCTGGATCGTCGGTGAACACCGAGGTCTCATTGACGCCGTCCGCGTTGGCGTCGAAACCGATGATTCCCTGGTTCGAAACGATCTGGCCCGCCGTGCCGGCGTTAATGTTCGCGCCGATGGTGATGGTGACGGACCCCGCCGCGGGGATCGATCCGTTCCAGGTGACCATATTTCCCGTGGTCCCGATCGTTCCACCCGATGCATTGGCCGAGGCGAGAGTCAGGCTCGAAGGCAGGGTGTCGGAGAATTCGTGGCCCGGGTTATCCCCCTGGGCTCCCGCCCCGGAGTTAGTCAGGGTCACGGTGTAGGCGATGGCTCCAAGCTGGGCGAAGGTCCCCGACACCGTCTTGGTTCCCGAGACAACCGGAACCGGGACTAACGTAAGGACGCCCGCCGACCGGCTCTGTCCATCCGGGTTGGTGATGGTCACAGTGGCGGGCCCGGGCGTGGCGCCCAGGGTGTTCAGGCTCAGGACCACGGTCGAAGGATTGACGAGAGTGACGCTGTTCACGGTGACGCCGTTGCCGAGAGAGGCCGCGATCCGGGTGCGGCAGGAGGACATGCCGAAAGCCGGGGTGTCGTAGAAGCCGGCTCCGGCCGCGGTGTTTCCCGTGATGGTCACGCTGAGCGAAGCCTGCCCCACGCCGATCGAGGCGGGCAGCGCGGTCGTGGGGGCCGCGGGAGGTGGGGCCAGAAGTCGGACCACTCGCGCGCCCCAATTGATCGGGGAAGCCCCTGGCGTCGCCGCGAATTCCTGGATCGTCCACATCGTCATGTCGTCGCAGGGGTCGAGTGTGGTCATCGAATAGTCGCCCCAGCGCGAGCCGTACAACGCGCCAATGGAGTAGTTCGCCTCTCCCGCATGGAAGACCGTCGGCGTTCCCTGGGTCGTTCCGAGGGGATCGCCGGCCAGCCGGCCCGCCGTCGCCGCCGCGGGCGGAACGACCGGCGAGGCGGCGGTGACACCCATCGCGACGTGGCCCTGCCCGGAGACCATAACCGAACCCATCCAGTAACTGAGCGGATTCGTAGCACTCGGGTCGAAGACCGTCCCGGCCTGGGTCAGCACGGGCAGAGCACCGCTCACGTCGATCGAGTACCAGCGCGTTCCGTTGCGGCCCCCTCCCAAAGCCGCCACACCAGCCGCGTCGACCTCGATCTGGTGGGAGGTCCAGATCTGGTTGCCCCTCAGATGCGCGGCCATCAGACGGTCGTCGATGCCATCCAGAAGTACCCCGCCGCCGGGTGTCATCACGTCTATCGGAGATGCGGTGGCCGGCACGGTGAGCGGGAGATTGGCCGACATCGTCGGCGATCCGCTCCCCGGAGCGTCGATCTCTCGCAACACCAGGGCGCCGAAGGAGGCGCCGTCAACTCCGATGAAATAGCCCCTGGTGGCGTTGGGATCGTAGTTGTCGACCCCCTGGGGCGTGTACGGACCGGCGAGGGAAACGTCGAGCAGGCCGCGGAACGCGGTCACCGCGCCCGGAGTCGAGACGAGATTCGCGGGGGTGGTCGGTTTCAGAAGGTCGCTCTTGCGAACCACCCAGGCCGAGGTGTTGGAGAACGAGAGATTGGCGAGGTTCGGGCCGCAGTAAACGTTGGCGCCGATGTAGAGCGCGTTCCGGTCGATGCCGAGGGTGGGGTAGTCCGGCAGGCAGCCGGGATCGCCCGCGGGCAGCGCCAGGTCCTGGTCGAAGTAGAAGAAGCTCCATACCGTGCTCGCGGTGATGTGGGGGCCGTCGCTCCTCGCGATCAGGATGCGGCTGCCATTCCCTCCCACGTTCGAGGGGACGTCGAGGACGATCAGGAACCATCGATCCGAGAGCCGGTCGAAACGCACGCGGGGATCGCTCACGAACCCACCCGCCCCCTCCACCACCCACGCCCAGAATTCCGAGTCGGGGGCATCGAGCGCGCCGGTGGCGCCCGTGGCTTTGTCGTGGGCACGCACTCGTCCGTTGACCGTGGTCAGGAAGTTGTCGGGCCCGATCGCGCCCATGGTGTCGGGCGGGACGGGGCCGGCTTCGTCGAGCATGACGCTGGTGAAGTTGGGCGTGGATACGGTCTGCGGGGCCTGGATCGGTCGATCGAGCGGCGGGCCTGGAGCGGCCGCTCCGAAGGTCGGTACGAACCGCGCCTTGGAGTTCTGCGGCAGGACCCGGCGGTCGAGCTTGCCTGTCTTCTTGATCTCGCGGTCCTGGATCTCTAGCGGCGGCTCTCTGGCAGCGGCTTCCCGCATGATCTCCGCGGTTGTGCGCCGGATGGGTTTCGAACCATCGCTCGACTGGCTCGAAGCCGGAGGAGCGGCCAGGCCCAGGAAGAGAAGGCCAGGAAAAAGAGACGAGAAGCGCAACTTGTCAGCTCATTTCGACGGAACAAAAAAGATACCACAAGGCGGGGCCTGCCAGCGGGTGCTGGCGACATACGCGCTTGGGCGGTGGCTCCCGGCCCCGCTGCGCAGCTTCCGGCCCCGACGGCCGCGGTCATCAACTACGGTACGGTTGGGGGTCTGCCCGCGCTCGCGAACGGCGTGGCGGTGCCGCTGGGCAATCCGGCGGCGGGGACATGACGGTTGGTGATCTGCGCCTCGACCGGGTGTTCTGCGGCAGCACCTAGGCGAGGAACCCCCGGGCCCTCAGAGCCTCCACGACCGTCTTGGCGTTCTCAGCTGGCGAGCGCGATGAATCCGAAAGTCTGACCTCGGGCGAAAGCGGCTCCTCGTAAGGGTCGTCGATGCCGGTGAAGCCCTTCAAGTCTCCGGCCCGGGCTCTGGCATAGAGCCCCTTGGAGTCGCGGCTCTCACAAACGGCAAGCTCGGTATCCACGAACACCTCGATAAAGGCGTCACCCAGGAGCGCACGGCATTTGTCTCGCGCCTCCCGAAACGGGCTTATCGCCGCACAGATGGCGACGCCGCGATGACGCACGACCTCCGCCGCCACGAAACCGATGCGAAGGATATTCGTGTCGCGGTCCTCGCGGGAGAAACCGAGACCCTTCGACAGATTCAGTCGGACTTCATCGCCATCGAGCTGCGTCACGACGCGGCCCTGCTCCATCAGCAGCGCCCGCAACGCCTCTGCGGTGGCCGACTTTCCCGCTCCCGACAATCCCGTGAACCAGACGCAGAAGCCCTGCGCGGCTCGCGGAGGTTGCGCCTGCTGAAGTATTGCTGCCGTCTCGGGTCGCGTAAACCACGGCGGCAGACCACGGCCTTCGGCGAGGTGCCGTCTCACATCGCTTCCCGAAAGCGAGCGAACGCGTGCGCCCTTCGGAACCTTGTCTTCTTCTTCGAACCGATCTTCACCCTCGATATACACCATCTCGCGGAACGGAACCATGACCATCCCGATCTCCTCCGCGTGCTTCCGAACGAGTTCCTGGGCCGCATACGGGTCAAAGAACGGGCGGCCCGTGGAGTCCGGGGCCGGCCCCGCGTGATCGCGTCCCACGATGAAGTGGGTGGCGCCGTAGTTCTTTCGAATAATCGCGTGAAGCAAGGCCTCCCGCGGCCCCGCCATCCGCATGGCGAGGGGCAAGAGCGCGAGAACGGCAGCGCCCGGTTCGAAGTGCTTTTCAACAAGCGCACGGTAGGTCCGGACCCGGGTGAAATGGTCGATGTCTCCCGGCCTCGTGAGCCCAACTACCGGATGGAGCAGGATCGTTGCGTCGTGATCGCGAGCGGCCCGCTTGATGAGTTCCTCGTGAGAGCGATGAAGCGGGTTGCGAGTTTGAAAAGCAACGACGTTCTTTCGACCCAAGGCAACCACCTGGTTGCGAACCTCGGCAGGACTGAGGCGCAGGGAGGCGAAATCAGCGTTCTCAACGGGCCGAAGGTGGGTGAGTCTGCCGCTGAGCCGCAGCTTCGAACCCCGCGCGATTTCCCTGGTGTAGGGATGCGCCTGGTCGATGGATCCCAGGACCGCGCGGGCTTCGGCCTCGGGATCGATCTCAAAGACCTCCTCCACATCCAGGATCGCGAGGACATCACCGCGGGGATGGACGAGCGCGACCCGAGATCCGCTCTCCACCGCCTTCTCAGAAGGAAGGGTGATCGGGATAGGGAAAAGACGGCCGTTCAACAGACGCATCGTCCCAAGGCATGAGACGTAGTCGGCCTTGCCCATGAATTCCGTCAGGGGCGCAAAGCCACCGCATGAAAACATCTCAATGTCATTGAGCGCGCGTTCGGCGAGAACAATGCGTGGCAGGCCCAAGGCGTCAGCCCCCACCGTTACGCGCGTTTCCAAGAGGGCCAATGAGGAATGAAAGCAAATCAGTTTATAGGGAAAGGAAGTCGGGCCGCGACGAGAGCTTAGCAAACAGGGTCCTCGAAAATGGCGCCTGGCAGGAAGTGGTCGTCGGCGTCGAGGAACGCGGGACTTCGGTCTCGATCCATGGAGTTCAGGGAGCCCGCCCTTCATGGCATTGCGTTGCGATCCGCTCGTCCGTCTGGACCACGGCTGTCACTCGCCCCACGAGCCTTCGGCTCCGGGGCTGTCAGTGTTGGTCGGGGCGGGCCTCGCAGATGGATACGATCAGGTTTTCGCTCGGCGCTCGGAACTGCTTGTAAGTTATAGAGAGGCCTCGCCGTCGTCCTTGAGGTGAGACAACGGCGGTATCATGCGTAGCGAATGGAAGAGCCGACCCTGCGGCGCGGCAAGAGAATGCGCACCTCGAACCTTCTGTTCATCGCCAGATCCGGCGGCGGCGAGACGCTGTTCCGCGAGGCGCGGTGAGGGGAGCGCGGGCGCCCGAGATCGCGGCCACCCTCGGCAGCCTCGCCCTGTCGGCGGCCGTTCTTGCCCGCCGGCAACTCCCGAACAACGACGGCGTGTACTACCTCCTCGCCGCCGAAGCGTTTGCGCGGGACGGCCTGGGTGCTTCGAGCGCCATCCATCCCTGGCCGTTCTATTCCGTGCTGATCGCGGGGGCCGCGACGTTGTTCGGCGTCTCCACCGAGGCGGCGGCGCACGGGATCGGGGCCCTCCTCCTCGCCACGGCATCCACGGCGTTCGTGGCCGTCGTGCGCGCACTGGGGGCCGACCGCACCGTGGCATGGCTCGCCACCGCAGTGGTGCTGTGCCACCCTTGGCTCAACCGCACGCGCGCCCTGATCGTGCGCGACGCCGGCGTTTGGGCCTTCGGCCTCCTTGCGCTCCTTCTGGTGTTGCGCTCCGAGCGCGGCCGCCGCGTGTCGGCGCTCGGGGGCTGGGCAGCCTGCAGCGCCCTCGCCGTGCTTTTTCGCCCCGACGCCTCTGCCCTCATGGCCGGAGGCGCGATCGCGGTTGCGATCGCGGGCGACATGGAACGGAAGAAGCGATGGGCGGTCGCCATCGCCTTGCTCGTCCCCGCCCTGCTGGCGGCGGGAAGCGCAGTGGCGTGGCTATCGCACCATCCGACCCATCCGGGCGGTCTGATGTCGCTGGGCCCGTTCGACCGCGGCGCCGCCGCCTTAGCCGCGAGTTTCCCGCTTCCCTATGGCCGCGAGTACGCGCCCTACATCCTGGCCTGGGGTCTCCTTGTGATTCCGCTGGTCAAGACTTTCAACGCGGCGGGGGTCGCGCACGCAGCGCTCAGCGTGGTCGGCGTCGGCCAGGGCGCCGCCCTCACAGGATTCCAGCGCGCAGCCCTGCTGGCGACACTCGGGGCCGCGCTGGTACCCCTCTACCTTCAGGTGATGCGGCTGCTCTTCCTGGAAGGCCGCTACACGGTCTTCGCGACCCTGGTGCTCTCCGTGTGGGCGCCGTTCGGCCTCGGATGGCTGCTGCGCCCGGGCGGGCCCGGCGGGCGGCGGGCGGCGGGCGGTGTGCTCGCGCTTGCACTTTTCGCGTCGCTGGCGCTGAACCTGCCGGTGCGGCCGCCGCCGGAAGACCACGTCCTCGCCGCCGCGAACTGGATTCGCCTTAACGGGCGCGGAGCGCGCCTCCACACCAACAGCCTCCAGCTCGCCTACGAAAGCGGCGCGCCGGTGGTCTGGAATCTCGTCAACCACGCTCAAGTCCACGGCGCGCTGGACGGCGTCGGGGTCGCCGCGAACGAGGTCTGGGCGGTGCGCATAGCACCCGGGGATACAGCACTTGGGGTGCGCCTCTCTCAGACCCGGAAGTTTCGGCCCGCAGCATCGTTCGTCGGAGCGGACGGCGACGCGGTCCTCATCTTCAGGTGCGCTGCTGAGGTGTGCCTCTCCGGCGAGTGAGGGGGCCGGGCCCCGCGATCTCGTTGTTCGGCAAGGAGGAGAAGGTTCTTACACCACGAATGGCCTGAAGCCAAGAAGGCGTGCAAGATCGCCACGGTCGAGCAGGCCCAGGCCAACCGAGAGACCCACCGTTACTAACACTGCGCCGCTTCCAAACAGGAGCGCGTCAAGCACCCCGCTCGCCTGGTGTTGCATCAAGAGCGAGAACGCGGTCGAGATCACGGTTAACCCAGCGAGGCGCGTGAATCGGTTCATCCATCGGAGCTCGGGCAGTATCATGCGGACGTTTCGAGTCAGCAGAAAGAAGGCCAGGGCATACGAACCGAGCGTCGACCAGGCGGCTCCCCACAGGCCGAAACGCGGAACCAGGAAGCAATTGGCCGCGACATTCGCGACGGCAGCAAGGGTGTGGGCGCGCGCCGAATCCTTCATGTTCTGGGTCATTGCGCCGGGGATAAACTGCTGGAGTTGCGACAAGGAGAATAGGACGTAGGCCGCCACCACGATCGGGAGCAAGCGTCCCGACTCCTCATAGATTGGTCCTCCAAACCAGGCCGCAAAACGGGGACCCGCCGAAGTGGCGAACGCGACGGCCGCGATGCCACCGATGGAAAAGGCGAGGGAGGACTTGTCCATAAACCGTGCGAAGGGGACGCGACCCTGGCGGAGAATCTCGACGCAGGTGGGGAGGTAAGTCAGGTTCATCGCCGCGATCGCCATGAGGGTGGGCGACGCGAGGTTATAGGCAAGGCCGTAAATCGCAACATCCGCGTCGCCGCGGTAGTACGACACGAAGAAGTAATCGGAGGACTGAAGGGTCCATAGGCCAAAGGCGAGTGGCACTACGGGAAGCGCGGTGTGGAGGGTGGCTCGGAGGAAGGCCTGGTCGTAAGCCCAGACTCCTTCCGCCATTCGGATTGTATACAAGGCGGCTATGAGCGCGCCGAGCAGGGACATGGCTCCCACTCCAAGCAACACTCCGTAAGGTCCAAAGCCGGACAGGACCAGCAGGATCGCCACGATCACGCCCCCGAAATCCATAAGCAGGGTAATCCAGCCGATGAACCCCAGTTTTTGCCGGACCAGCGGAAGGGCGGTCGCGACTTCGCGCAAAGCGAGCCCGACGGCGAAGATCCCAATCGGGAGCAGGACGGGCAGGATTGGCGAAAGCGCCGCGCCGAAGAGCCCCGTCGAAACGAGGGCAAGCAACAGAGTCGTCACCGTAACGGAGAAGACCGCCGAAAATGACAAGACGCTGAGAACCGCTGGCCGGACGGCCCGGCCTTGAAGGCGGACGAGGTGGAGGGGAAGGCCGGTGTGCATTCCAAGGAGCAGCAACGGAGCTAGTCCTGAGGTCAGCGCGTTCCCGAGACCGATCACACCGAGCTCCGAAGGCGACAGCGCTCGGGTGAGAACGGGGATGAGAAGGAGTCCGCGCAGGCGGAGCACCACCTGCAACGAGAAACTGAACAGGCCACGGAGGGCGAGGCTTTTCCGCAGCGGCGTTTCTGTCATTGAGGGAGGAGATCCTGCGGCGCGGCGTCCACACTCTTCATCTTAAATGTTAAGTGCGGACCGCCGCGGATTAGCGGGCCGGGATGATCTTGGGCGCCTCAAGCTCACTCGTCGTCCGGACCACGGCCTTCCCCAGTCCTGAGATCGACTACTTCAACTCCTTGTTCCGCTCCATATCCATCCAAAGCGCGAACAGGATGCTCTGAATGCCCGAGTTGAAACACACGGTGGCAAAGACCGCCGCCACCGGGCTCAAGGGGCCGACGGCGAACCGGAGGTAGGCGAGATAAGCGCCGAAAAGGAGTGAGCCGCCCGTGAGCAGGATTCCGAAAAACAGGAAGAAGATGAGGGGATGAAAGTCGCGAATGATGTACTTCTCTTTCATCCTCCAGAAGTAGCAGCGGAACAACAGCCAGGAGATGGTTGGGATCACCTTGTGGAGCCGGATCCCCGAGACCTCGCCTACGTTGTAGACGGGTTTGATTGGAACGTCGCGGACCCGGAAGTCGTAGTTGTTCAGCTCGACCAGGAGGTGATTGGGAAACCCGTAGCGCGGGTACAAACGATGGAGCTGGAGTACCGACAGCGCCTCGGCGGTGATCACGGTGTAGCCGGTCTGCGAGTCCGCCACGTGCCAGTAGCCTGAGGCAATCTTGGTGAGGAGCGACAGCACCGCGTTGCCGAGATAGCGAGTGCGCGGGATCATTTTCCAGGCCTCTCCGGTGATCAGGCGATTTCCTTTCGAATAGTCCACCTCGCCGCGCGCACACGGGGCCAGGAGGTTGGGGAGGTCTTCAGGGTCCATCTGCGCGTCGCCCGCCATCACCGCCACCAGATGTTTCTGCGAGCCGATTCGAAGCGCCGCCGCGTATCCGGTCACGATGGCGCCGCCCACTCCCTGGTTCTGGGGGTGGCGGATAACCACCAGCCGGTCCCCATGCTGGGCTTTGAGGGCACCCAGCTTCTCGGCCGTCCTGTCCTTCGAGGCATCGTCCACCACGATGATGTGATCGACGAACGCGGGAATCCCATTCACGACGCGCTCGATCAGGAGCTCTTCGTCGTGAGCAGGGATGACAACGGAGACGCGATGTTCCTGAAACACGGGGTTTGCGGGGAGTCTATTTCTTTGCGAGGCGAAAGACGCGGAAATCCTTAATGTCCTGGTAGACGAGGACAAGGCTCAGGCGCGGCTCGTCGGCCGCATCCGTTTCCGTCCCCGCAATGGGAGTCGCCTCACCGGGTCCGAGGAAGAGATGGGTGACCGAAAAAGCCTCGGCCAGGCGCGCGATCGGCCGGCCGCGCAGGATCGACTCGGCGAGCCGGGCGCGACGGAAGGGCTCTGGGAGCGAGACGCTTGCCCCTCCTTCGGCGGGTGGTGGGAAGAGTACGCGACGTCCGGCCAACGCGGCGATGTGAGCGCTGTAGGCCGGTGACGCGAGGATCACATCGCCCGCCGGGACATTCTGAGCGATCCACCCCAGGGGCTTTTGAAGAGCCGCACCACCATCCCTTGCTTCCACAAAACCAGGCACAGTCTTCGCGGGATCCCACCAGAAGAGACCGCTTCCACCGAAGGCGGCGAGGAGCAGGAAGGCTTCGAGGCGGCGCGCCACGCAAGGCGAGGGCGATGCTCGACGCAGGACGGCGCGCAGCGGTGACGTGAAGAGGATCGTGGCGCAGGCCAAAAGCAGGACTGCCACCGCACTCGGTTCCATGCCGCCCCTCAGTGCCCGATGGAGCACGGCCACGGCCATCAGTCCCAAGGCAACGCCGATGCGCGAGCGATTGAACACCCGCCGGAACTCTCGTTGCCGGGCGGCCACAAGTGCGACTCCGCCCGCAGCGGACAAGGCCACGACGAGCGAAGGCTGAAGGAGAAATGAACGGTAGGGAGAAATTCCAGGCCACAGGCCGCCCCCGGCCACGAGGCAGGTCGCGAATGCCGCGGTGGTTGGGTCTTTTATGAGAGTCCTCGGAAAAAACATGAGAAAGACCAGGCCCAAGAGGGCGCTGATCTGAGGGACCAGGAAAACGAGACGCGCCGGAACCCCGGCCGAAGCCAGAGCGCCGATCAGGGTATTCTCCGAAGCCGTTCCCCGGACAAAACCAGGACCCTTCGGTTCGGCCGCCGCGTTTACACCGGCCTGCGCCCATTGGCGGGTCAACGCCGCGTCGGTTCCCAGACCCAATGGAGACGAGATCTGAATGAGCCAGCAGGAAAGGCCCAGGATTCCTGCGGCCGAGACAAGAAGGAGGGCCAGGCGAGGGAGCCTTCGGGACCAGGCCATCGCGGCCGTAACTCCAAACAGAAAGAGGCCGGCCCGGAGCGCGGGGATCGAGGCGTCTTGCCCCAGAAGAGCACGGAGGCTATTCAGCAGTGGTTCGTTCTCCACTACTTCTTTCCCGTCTCCGGAAGGATCCTGAAAATCACCACCCGCGTGTTTGCGAACTGATGGTCGTACACCGTTTCGAGATGAGGGCGAGTCTTGAGCTGATCGAGGGTCACATCCGTCGCTTGCTCCATCGGGCTCGAGGTCGCAAGCACATACTGGAGCGAGTAGCGCAGGCGACCCTCAACGATGAGCGGTTCCGGACCGGTCCGCAGGATTGCGTCCTCGATTTCCATTCGGTGCGCGTGGTCGTTCGGGCGGTTGAGTGAGTTCGAGCGCAGCACGCGGCGCGCCCCATAGGCCGCAATCCATCGCGCGTAGTTGCGGTCTCCGGCAAAGACCGCCTCGCGTGGGGTGCTGGTTCGGATGAATCGCGTGGGTTCGGCGATCCAGTCGGGCAAAGGGTTGCGTGCGGCGACGAAGTACTGGTCCATGCCTGATGGATCCCACCACGTGGGCAGGAGGGAGGGCAGGAGAAGAGCGAGGGACAACGCGGCGGAAGCTCCGACCACGCGCGCATCGCCGCCGGCTCTCGCGGCTCGAAGCCTGGTGAGAGCCAGATGAGCGGCCTGGAAAATACCGACCCCGGCCAGGAGCCCCGTCCAGAACCGGCACCAGTAGAAAGCCTCATCCTGTTCCCGGGCCTGGCCGAACAAGCCCAAAATGGGGAAGGCCTGCCATACGATCTGCGCGGTCAGCCATTGGGAGGCGAGGATCCGGCCCAACCGGCTCCCCTGATGGTACGCACCCCACGCGCCGAAAGCGCTCAGCATGAGGAAGGCCCCCAGACGCAGAGGTCCTTCGAGGGGTCTCTCCGAGAAAGGCGACAGTCGATAGGCGGCGTTTCCCTCGAGAAAAGGGTAGGCCACTACGAGCATGACGAGGTACGGACTGACGATCAGCAGGTTCACGCCCACGGCCGTTCCCACGTCGACCAGGTCGTTCATCCGCTCGCTTCGCCTGGTCGCCCACGACAGGGCCACGAATACCGTGAGCCCGGCCACGAAGAGAGCCATGTGAATGACGAACGCCCATCCGACCAGTTGAAGTACGAAACCGGCGAACAGACGCGATTTCCAGGTGGTGGCGCGAGCGATGGCCAGGGCCGCGAGCGGAACCAGAACAAGGCCGAGAGCATGATTGGGCTTGAGGAGGAAGGTGAGGGCCCAGGGGTTTCGGAACGGGCCGGAGAAATCGCCTGGAACGGCCATGAGCAGGAGCGCGCCCAGGGCCGCGAAGGCGGCTTCAGTCTCCGGCGGTCCCGCCTTCTTCATGCCCCGGATCCAGACCGAGCGCACGGAAAACAACAAGGCGAGGCCCACGATGAGCGGGGCCCATTGGAAGACGAGGGCGACCCGATCGACGTTGAAGCCGGTCGCGATAGCGGTGAGAAGCGGCCAGAGCGGCTCGAAGTGAAGGTGGTTCACCTGGAAAGTGCGCAGGGGCGAGAAGCCTTGAGCCACGACGTTCGTCCAACCCAGGTGGTTCTCGCGATCCATGCTTCCGTTGGTCCCATAGACGTTGGGCAAAGGGAACATGGTCGCGAACCACGCGAGGACGTGGCCGGCGATTCCGACCATCAGAATGATCCGGCCGATACGCTTTCGATCCTCGCTCCTCCCGACCAGAAAGACTGCGAGTAGAGCCAGACCCGCGAAGGCGAGACGGGTGGTGGAAAGGAACCAGGAAAGTTCGAGGCCGTCGAGATCGAAGCCGAAGAGGTTCACCATCGAGGTTACCCGCGCCTGAAGGCGAGGCTCATTGCGTCGAGGACCCTTGGGCCGACAGGTGAAGGTCGACGAGGTTCCGAAAGCACCTGTCGATACATGGCCTCCACGCGCCGGGCTTCATCCGGAAGAGAGGCTTCCTCCAGGATCCGCTGCAGGCCGGCGGTGCGCAAGCGAGCAGCAAGGTCGTGGTCGACGAGGAGTCGGGATACCGCGGCCTCGATGGAGGGAGAATCGAGATCGGCCAGGAGAACCTCACGCTGGTCATGGACGATCTCCTCGTAGGCCGCGAGACGACCGAGGACAATCGGCGTTTCGCTGGCCAGACTCTCGAAGAGGGTTTGCGGGAGACCGTCGGAGAAAGGAACGCTGACCACCACGCTCGTCATGGAGAGCAGACCGGGCATGTCGTCGTAACCCATCGGCTCGATGAAGCGAACGCGGCTCTCGATCCGCAGTTCGGAGACGCGATGGCGCAGCGTGGCGGTGTACTCCGGATCTTCGCGATGGCGGCTGATCAGGAGCATGGCCTCGGGGCTCTTCGCCAGGATGCCCGGCATGGCGTCCACAATCAGATGGATGTTGTAGAGCGGGCGGAGGATGCGGGGACTCAGCAAGACGGGGCCTTTCGGCAGGTCCAGTTTCCGCCGCATGGCCTCGCCCCGGGCCGGATCTCTCGCGAAACGCGCGGTCTCTATCCCCCATCGAACCGTCTCGGTCTTTTCCGCATAGTCCCCGTAACGGGCGATGTCGCCTCGAAGCGCCGTCGATTTGGCGAGCAGCAGGTCGGCCTCGCTCAGCAGTCGCTTGGTGGCCCGGTGATCGAGCGCCCTGGCGCGTCCCATGTGCTGTTCGGGTTGAACGTCGCCGCCCATGACCGTGACCACGAGCGGCTTGATCCCGGAAGCGAGGGCGAGGCTGCCGAGTCTTCCCCCTGCGTAGTGCACGTGGAGAAGGTCCGGCTGGAAATCGCGCAGGTCGCGTTGAAATGAAAGAAACGCGCGACCGCCTTCGAAGGGTGTGCGCGGCAGAGGCCGGGTGCGAACCTCGATCCCGGCATGAGACAGCACGGGGCCGAGGGTCACGAGGCACACCTTGTGCCCGAGGGAGGCGATGGCCCCTCCGCGCACCAGAGCATGAACGGTCGCGCCGTTCCCCACCATGGCGATCCGGAGCGGTCGTTCCTCTTCCCGTGGCCCCACACCGATTGCCTTCGCGGTCACCGCAGGAGTATCGAGGCGATTCGTTCGCCCGTGTGCCCGTCGCCGAAGGCGTGGCTCGGGACTGATCGAGCGGCCCGCAGGCTCGGGTCACCGAGCAGGCGCAGGGCGGATCGAAAGATCAGGTCGGGATCGACGCCGACGATTTCTCCTACCCCGCAGTCCACGGCCTCGGCGCGTTCGGTCACGTTCCGCGCGATCAGCAGAGGGATGCCGAGCACCGCGCATTCCTCCTGCACGCCGCCGCTGTCGGTCAACACCAGGGTGGAGCGAGTGAGGAGTTTCAGAAACTGCGGATAAACAAGGGGGGGCAGGAGATGGATGCCGGGGACGCCGCTCAGCCGATCGCGAATCGGCTGGGAGGCCGACGGATTCATGTGGACCGGGAATGCGATCTGAAGGCCTTGGCCCGACTGTTTCATGAGGCGTGCCAGAGCCTCGGCGAGATCGGCGATTCCCCGGCCGTGATTTTCCCGACGATGAGCGGTCACCAGCATCAGCGGTTTCGTCGAGCCGAGAATCGAGGCGATATCGGGATCGTCGGGAAGGGTCGGCAGCACCCTGGACCGGATATCCTGGAGAGCATCGACAATGGTGTTGCCCACCACGTGAATGTTCGCGTCGGCAATGCCCTCGCGCAGAAGATTGGCTCTCGCGTTTTCGGTGGGCGCGAAATGCACGGAGGCGATGCGTCCGACGATCTGGCGGTTGAGTTCCTCGGGGAAGGGCTCCCGTGGGCGACCGGTGCGCAGGCCGGCCTCGACGTGGGCCACGGGGATGTCGTGGTAGTAGCCCGCGAGCGCTCCCATGGCCACCGACGTGGTATCGCCCTGAACCACGATCCAGGCCGGTCGCCGCGCGAGCAGCGGCGCATCGAAGGCCGACAGCAGCCGTGACGAAAGCTGCGAGAGTGAGGGCGCACTGTCCTCGATGGCGAGGGAAAGGGTTTTCGGAAACCCGATGACCTCCATCAGGGGCTCGACCATCTCCCGATGCTGGCCGGTGGTCATCACCGCCACGTCCGCGCCGCGCGCGCGCAGGGCCCGGTAGACGGGCAGGAGCTTGATGGCCTCGGGCCGCGTGCCGACAACGAGCAGGACTTCAGGCATGAGAGCGAAGGCGGCGCAACACGAGGTCGACCAGCCAAGGGAGTGGATCAACCATAACAGAGAGAAAACGACGCCTCGCCCCATCAAACGCCGCTCTCGGCGGATTCCCATCGAGCACTGCGGAGAGTCGCGCGACGAGGTCACGCTCCTGACCCGGGCGAAAACCGAACGCGAGTCCGAAGCTCTCGA
>JANLSZ010000015.1:0-12511 GCA_031362685.1 Vicinamibacteria bacterium
GGGGAGGCTCATCACCACCACCCAGTCCCAGGACGCCATGGCCGAGCCGTCGGGCCGCCGCGCGATCCGTTCATCCGAGAGGATGGTGTTGCGATCGTCGATCCTCACCCCCGAGGTCAGTTCGGAGGCCGAACCGCGCTGGACGATGAGGGCGTTGTCGGGGCGACCGGTCGAACGCAGAGCCATCTGGAAGCCCGCGGACATGGACAGCAACACCGCGAGCACCGCGACCACCAAAGCGATGTCGGAGATCGCGAGCAGAGTGACCTGCCAGCGCACCCGCACGTTGCGGATGTTGTAGGAGAGAGGAAGGGCCATGGGCTACACCGTCCTCAGGATGTCGGTGATCTTCGCGCGGTAGGCGGATACGGCGGGGACGAGGCCGGCAACCAGGCCCAGCACGACCGCGATGAAGAACCCAAGGACGGCCACCGCGGGGCAACACGGCGGGAGTGGGTGGGCGTGATCCTGAGCGTGGGCGCGACCTCCTCGGCGCCATCGTCCACTGACCTGAATACAGTTGGTGCCGCCGAAGGGGGAGCAGGGAAGGGAACCAGGGCATCTAGGTTGATAATAGTTTCATGCGTTGAGATACGTTATGGCTGTTTGCAATACTGTCGCAAATGTTCCCCACAGAAGGTAAGGAACGTTGGCGTAGACCACCCAGCGCAAGTTAGGCGATGCGTGCCAAACGGCGGCTAGCGCCCAGATGAGCGTGCCTACCACAAACAGAATGTCCAGAGTTGCAAGCAAATTGTTTTTGAGCCCGAATCGTATTGGCGTAAATGCCAAATTGAAAATGAGGTTCAGCGCAAAGGGTAGCGCCACTATCCGCGAAACTTTGCCTGCAAACGCTTGGTAAAGCACGGCACCGTACGTCACGGCAATAATTGCATACAAAACCGTCCACACTGGCCCAAAAAGCCAGCTTGGAGGCGCCCATGTCGGCTTGATGAGTTGTGAATACCAGTTGTATGTGTTCATCGACCAAATTCCTTTCACTTCAATTGTCAAGTGCGTACATCCCGGCCGCACAGAAACCGCCTGAAACCGCATCGGGGCGATTTTTCGCAGCCAACGCTCCCCGCGCACGACATAGTGCAAATGATCCCTGCCGTCGTTACTGTCCATTGCCGCTGGCTGCTTAAGTCGGCGAGAAATGGGAAGGGTTTGAACCAGCGAAAACCTTATAGAAACGCCGCCACAGTCATCCGTGCGCTACCTAACGTATTCCCATGACGCAATTCGCACAGGTCGATCACCGAGCGTCAGCTATCGATGGGCGAACTTCGGGTGGATGAAGACGATTGGCGATCTGGAACCCTTGAACCCGGCGGCGTTTGTAGAAATCGCGGTTTCTCCCGCGCGAGCCCTTCTCCTTCGAGGCCTAGTTAATGGCGATCCTCACGGTCACGAGCGGCATCGATCCTGCAACGTCTCCAACCAGCCCCGGGTCTAACCCGAGTGCGAAGGAGAAGCCATGGCCGAGATGGAGACGTCGATCATCGTGGAAGCACCCCTGCAAGAGGTCTACAACCAGTGGACTCAGTTCGAGGACTTCCCTAAGTTCATGGACGGCGTTCAGGAAGTCCGTCAGCTCGACGAAAAGCGCCTCTACTGGCGGGCCAGGGTCGCCGGAACGGAGCGGGAATGGCAGTCGGAGATCGTGGACCAGACGCCTGACCGCAGGATCGCCTGGAAGAACATCACCGGCGCCGAGAACGCAGGCGCGGTGCTCTTCGAGGTGGCGCCCAAAGGCACCCTGGTCACCCTGAAGCTCGTCTACGCGCCGGAAGGCGCGGCCGAAAGCATCGCGGATGCCCTTGGTTTCGTATCACGGCGGGTCAAGGGCGACCTGGAAAGGTTCAAACAGTTCATGGACGACCGCCGCCGGGCGACCGGCGGCTGGCGCGGAGAAATCCACGGCAAGTCGGTGACGCAGCCCTGATGGCTTTCTCCGCCCGCAAAAAGCTTGAGGGGCGCTCGGCGTTCCTCATCTGCGCCCTAGCGATGGCCTTGGTGAGGCTGCGCACGCCACCGATGGGCTCAACCGGAACTCAAGGCATGGAGCTTCAAGCGGCGCCGACGCCGCGCATCGCGTCCACGCCGGGTGTCCTTCAGACTCCCAGGGTTGTGCCGACCCCAGGCGTCCTACCCACACCGCGGACGGCGCCCACTCCCAGGGTGGAGCCGACGCCGCGACGGATGCCCACGCCCAGGATCATGCCCACACCCGGGGTCCTGCCGACACCGGCGGTGGTGCCGACACCGCGGCCATTGCCCACCATGCAGCGGCATCGGTAAGGAAGGGCACGACCCGAACAAAGGCTGGGCCGCCCGAGAAGGCCTTCGACGCGACCCTGACAGAGCTGGCCGATGATACTTAGGATGCTGCGATGACCCGATACCTCTCCGCGTACGCCAGCACACTCGTCGTGATGGTGGCGATTGATCTGCTCTGGCTGGGAGTTATCGCTAAGCCTCTCTATCAGCGGGGCATCGGACATCTGATGGCCGACCACGCCAACTTACCGGTGGCGGTTCTCTTCTATCTTCTCTACCCGCTCGGCCTCGTCTACTTCGGCGTGGCGCCGAACGCCAGCGAAGCCGGTTTGAAGGCTGCGTTCTGCGCCGGCGCCGCGTTCGGATTCTTCGCTTACGCCACCTACGATCTCACGAACCTGGCCACGTTACGCGACTGGCCCGCTCGCCTGGCCCTGATTGATGTGGTCTGGGGCGCGTTCTTGAGCGGCATCTCCGCGACCGCAGGGAAGGCGGCTTTCGACTGGTTCGGTCGTTCGAGTTAGCGGCGCCTGGAAGGTTCCCTCACGGCTTTTCACAACGTCGCCTTCCCGTGCTCGCTCACGTCGTTTGTGGGTCTCGTCCCCGTGGCATAGGCTTTGGCGGCCCTGAAGAGGTATTTGACCCCATTGATTCCGCTGTGGTCCCAGTACTCTCCCTCGGCGGCGTCGAAAGCCAGGACGGCGATTGACGGATCGTCCTCGCCCTTCGGAAACCAGACCTTCATGGGTTCCGACCAGAGCCGTTTGATGAGCGAGCGATCCTTGAGGACGCGAACCGTTCCGCTCAGGGAGACCTGCCGGCGTGCGTCCTGCAGGATCACCTGTGACCCAGGCCGAGAGCGCACCTCAATGACCTTTGCGGAATCGATGTCAGTGAAGAAGTAAAGGACGTCGTCGTCGTCGACGTCGGCGATCGCCATTGGGCGTGCCCGCAATACGTCGCCCGCCTGAGTCACGAGCATCGCGGTGGAGAAGTCTCGTAACAAATCTTTCAGGTACTTCTGTGCGTCGGATTTCTCTTTGGACATGGTGGCGCCTCCTGCGCTTTTGCGGAGATGAGCAAGTGCGGTGCCTGACTTGGGCTTAAAAGCTAAGGCTCAGACCCGCGCGGATCGACGGGAACTTGAATTGGTCGGTTCGGCGGAAGTCGGTTCCCGCCGCATGTGTCAGGCTGAACGGATTCGTAAGAAAGTGGGTCGTCGCGACCGCATCGACTCGCTAGCCCGGAACGAATGGCAGGCGCGTCGTCGCTCACGCGCTGCGCGGATCAGCGGGTCATCCTAGTCAGCGAGGTTTCTGGAGGCGAATTCCCAGTTGAGCAATTTGTCGAGCACCGCCGCCACGTAGTCCGCGCGCTTGTTCTGATAGTCGAGATAGTACGCGTGCTCCCAAACGTCGAGGGTCAGGAGCGGTTTCGCGCTGGTGGTGATCGGGGTCTCGGCGTTCGGCGTCTTGGTGACCTTCAAGACGCCGCCCTCGACCACGAGCCAGGCCCAGCCGGAGCCGAACTGACCCATGGCCGCGGCCGCGAACTGCTCCTTGAACTTCGCCATCCCCCCGAAGTCCTTTTCGATCCGATCCGCGAGCTCTTTGGAAGCCCCGGTCGACTTCGGCGAAAGCGAGTTCCAGTAGAAGGTGTGGTTCCAGACCTGGGCCGCGTTGTTGAAGATCGCCGCCTTGTCGGTCTTTCCTGCGGTGGCCCGAACGATCTCGATCAGCGGCTTTTCGGCGAGGTCGGTTCCGGCCACGGCCTTGTTCAGGTTGTCGACATACGTTTTGTGATGTTTCCCGTAGTGAAACGAGACGGTGTTCGACGAGATGGTGGGAGCCAGCGCGTTGTTTTCAAACGGGAGCTTCGGCAGTTCGATGGGCATTACTTTCCTTTGGGTGGTTGGCGCGTTCGCCTGAGCGCGGGCAGTGGCGGCGCCTGCCGTGGCGAGGAACGAGCGATGAGCTTCATGTTAGTCAGCGCGGCGCAGACAAGTGTCCGCTGCGCACCAGCTTCTTGTTGACGAATTCCTGGATGCCCATGCCCCCCAGTTCACGCCCGTAGCCCGACTTCTTGATGCCGCCAAAGGGCAGGTCCGCGTCGGCCCAGTCGAGGTTGTTGACGAACATCATGCCGGCCTGGACCCGGCTGGCCACGCTTTTGCCGCGCGCTTCGTCCTTCGTCCACACCGATCCACCCAGGCCGAAGTCGGAATCGTTGGCCAGCGCAATGGCTTCGTCCTCGGTCTTGACGCGGAAGAACGAAACCACGGGCCCGAAGAACTCGTCGCGGAATGCGGGGTTGCCGGGCTTGATGTCGGTGAGAATGGTCGGTTCCATAAAGGAGCCCGGCCGCTTGATGCGCTTGCCACCCATCACCAGCTTGGCCCCGCCCTTCACGGCGGCAGCGACCTGCTTCAGCAACTGCACCAGCGCGCCCTCGGTGGATAGTGGGCCGTGGGTGACCGCCTCATCCATTGGGTCGCCCGGCTTCAACGCCTCCAGCGCCGCTTTGAATTCCGCAAGGAATTTGTCGGCCACCGCATCCATCACGATGAAGCGCTTGGCCGCACAACAGGTCTGGCCGCCGTTGTACATGCGTCCCCACACGGCCCATGGCATCGTCTTAACGAGGTCGGCGTCGTCGAGCACGATGAAGGCATCGCTGCCACCGAGCTCCATCACTGACTTCTTCAAGTTTTTCCCGGCGCGGGCTGCCACCAAACGCCCGGCGGCCACGCTGCCCGTCAAGGCCACGCCCTTGATACGCGGGTCGTCGATGACACGGTCGCACTGCTCGTGCGAGATCATAAGGTTGGTGTAGGCGCCTTTGGGCGCGCCCGCATCGCGCAGCAACTTCTCGAACGCGATGGCGCATTGTGGCACGCACCCTGCGTGCTTGACCACGAGCACGTTGCCCGCCATCAACTGGGCGCCGGCCACGCGGGCCAGTTGGTAGTAGGGGAAGTTCCAGGGCTCGACGCAGAACAGCACGCCCAGGGGCGAGCTTTCCATATGCGCTTTACCCAGCTTGGGGTGCAGCGTGACCGGCGCTAGGAAGCTTTCGGCGTGCTTGGCATAGTAAGCCAGGATGGCGCCGCTGAATTTGACTTCGCCGCGCGCCTCGCTGATGCGCTTGCCCATTTCCAGCGTTTCGAGTTTGGCAAAGTGATCGACACGGGCGTGCAAGAGCGCGGCCGCTTTGTTCAAGATGACGGCGCGCTCGGCGTAGCTCTTGTGCCCCCAAGTCTGAAAGCAGCGCTCCGCCGCAGCAAGGGACTTCTCCAGCTGTGCTGCGGTCAAGTGTTCAAAGCTCTTGAGCACTTTGCCGTCATTGGGGTTGACGCTTTGATAGACCATGGTGATTCCTCGCTGTGGTGAAATGGTGACGCTACGCGCAAGGCGATGGCCAGTCTGTTGGTTGGGACACACAGTCGCTCGCCCCGCGTAGCCGGGCGACTGCTCGGAGCAACCCGCGGGGCGGCGCAGCCTGTGGGGCGGGCGGGATCGAGGTGACGAAGCACTCTCCGGGGCGAAAGTGACGGGCACCCTGCGGCTGAAACATGCGCCCACGGGTGCTTAACGGTTTTGGGGGTTGCGAGAGATCCGTCGGTTTAGGGCGATACGTTCGCCTTCTTCCACTACGCCGTGGCGGGTATCCGAATCCGCTTCTGACCCCCGCGAAGCGACGGCTCGCCAGAGCCTTGGTCCAACGTCAGAGCGCAGGTAGAACCGGCAGGTTGGCTTGAGCCGGGGTCGCAGGCGCGAAGAGTGGATTCGCAAGATGGCCGGGCCGGGTTTGGCCGAGAGGGCGTGTCAGTCGCAAGGAAGCTCCGTGTAAGCCGCAGTCGGCGGCCCGCTCTCCGAACCCAGGCGGGTAGCCTCATCCGCCCCTTGCAACAGGGACAGACGAGCACCTCCACCGCCAAAGGCGCGATACCCGCTTCTACGTACCCTCTTCTCGGGCTCTTCGCTCATCGCGCCCGGTGGCGCAGGCGGCGTCCGCCAAGGGGAAGCTGCGCGCTGATGCGCGAGCGCCGCGGGCGTGGATTAAACTCACCTGACATGAAGAGGGTTGTCATCCTGGGCGGCGGCTTCGCCGGTCTCTATGCCGCCCGTGCCCTTCGTGGCGCCCCGATGACGGTGATTTTGGCCGACCGGAAGAATCACCACCTCTTTCAGCCCATGTTGTACCAGGTGGCGACAGCGGCCCTGAATCCGGCAGACATCGCCGCGCCGATCCGAAGCATCCTGTCTGGCCAGAAGAACTGCCAGGTTCTTCTGGCCGAGGCGAAGGGCGTGGAGCTGAAGGCGTCGCTTGTCGTGACGGACGGCGAGGCGATTCCCTTCGACTACCTGATCATCGGCACCGGCGCGGGCCACTCGTACTTCGGCCACGACCTTTGGGCCGCGAAGGCGCCCGGCCTCAAGACCCTCGAGGACGCCCTGGACATAAGGCGCCGCGTGTTCATCGCCTACGAGAACGCCGAACGCGAGACCGATCCCGAGAGGCGGAGGGCGTTCATGACCTTCGTGGTCATCGGCGCCGGCCCCACGGGCGTCGAAATGGCGGGAGCCCTCGCGGAGATTTCGCGACGTACCCTGGCCCGCGACTTCCGGACCATTGACCCAAGGTCCGCGCGCATCGTCCTGGTGGAAAGAGAGGGCCGAGTGCTGCCGCCGTTCCCCGAGGACCTTTCAGCAGCCGCGCGAGAACAGCTTGAGAGGCTCGGCGTCGAGGTCTGGACGGGCACCCGCGTGACCGACATCGACGGCGACGGCGTAACCCTGGGTAGCGATCGAATCGGAGCCCGGACGGTTATCTGGGCGGCCGGCGTTGAAGGGTCGAGCCTTTCAGCCTCGCTCGGAGTGGAACTCGACCGCGCGGGCAGGGTGCGGGTGAATCCCGACCTCTCGGTCCCAGGCGCTCCCCACGTTTTCGTGGCCGGCGACCTCGCGTCCATCCAGCAGGAGGGCGCTTCAGTGCCCGGGGTCTGCCCAGCCGCGATGCAGGCAGGGCGTCACGCGGCCCGGAACGTTCTGGCCCTCGCCGGGGGTGGGGCCACCACGCCCTTCCGGTACGTCGACAAAGGCTCGTTCGCGGTGATCGGACGGGGCGCGGCGGTCGGTGATCTTTTCGGATGGAAGATGTCCGGACGCCTGGCCTGGTTCGCCTGGCTCGCCATCCACATAACATTTCTGATCGGTTTCCGAAACCGCCTTGTCGTGCTGATCGGCTGGGCCTACTCATACCTCACCCACCGAAGGGGAGCGCGGCTCATCACCGGACCCTGACCCGCCACTCGGGCTACTGACTCAGGGGGACCGGCTGTAAAGTTCGTTGTGATCCTGGGAATCATGATGAAGAAGGTGTAGCTCCTGAGGCCGTGTTGACTGCGAGCCGATCCGGCGCATAACGTCACGTTCCAGATGTCCAAGTCGCTAGGTCGAAGAGTTCCGAAACCTGACGTGCGCACGGGGCAGGGATCCGTCGCGTTGACGCGCACGGAGTTCCTCGCTCGTTTCCACGAGCGGTTCCAAGATCCGGCGTTCGAGGCGCTGCGTGCGCAGCTCGACGTGATCGCAGCCGAAGCCTGGGACGCGTACCACGAGTACCGCAAGAGCCCGAACACACGCGCGGCCGGGCGAGGGTTCGCGGACCCGACGTTCCAGCTCCCTGTGGAATGGCTAGAGACACGCAAGCGACTCCAGACGGCAGAGAAGAAGCAAAAGGCGAAGTCGTCGCGCTCGCGCATCCTGCTGGTGTGTGGCGCTTCGCGCAGCGATCAGTCGTGTCCGGGAGAGATGTCGAAGACGTTTCGCCTCGTGACGCTGGCGCGTCGCGTCGTGGAAGAAGCGCGTGGTTTCGAGGCCGACGTGCTCGATCTGAGCCTTCTTGCTGCGCAGTACGGTCGCACGATCCACCCCTGCAAGGCGTGCGTTTCCACCGCCATGCCGTTGTGCAATTGGCCTTGTTCCTGCTATCCGAATCACGCGCTCGGTCAGACCAACGACTGGATGGCCGAGATCTACGAGCGCTGGGTCGCGGCGCACGGAGTGATGATCGTGACGCCGGTGTACTGGTACGGCGCGCCGGGCGGCTTGAAGACCATGATCGACCGCCTCGTGTGTGCGGACGGCGGGAACCCCGATCCGACATCCACCGGCGGCAAGGATCCGGCTCGGGCGAAGCAAATGGAACTCGATGGTTGGTCCTATCCGCGGCATCTCGCCGGCCGCGGTTTCTCCGTCGTCGTCCACGGCGACGCTACCGGAGTCGACGATGTGCGCCGTGCGTTGTGCGACTGGATGATGGACATGCGGCTCGTCCCGGCAGGTCTGGGCGGCGTGCTCGGACGCTACATCGGTTTCTATGAGCCTTACGCGACGAGCCACGCCGCGCTCGATGCCGACAGCGCGTTCGAGGATGAAGTGCGGAACGCCGCTCGGAGCCTGGTGCAACTCGTCCGAGATGTGCGATCCGGAGCGGCCCCTCAGCCGGATCGAGGATTGGACGAGCCTCGCCCCAAGTAGAACGGGGGCGCGTCGAGCTCGGCAGTGCGCACCAGCTTCTTGTTGACGAACTCCTAAATGTCCATCGGCCCCAAGCTCGCGCCTCTAACAACTAAGTAGCCCGAGTTCTTGATGCTGGTTAGTTCGCCACCCGGACCACTAGCTTGCCGAAATTCTTGCCTTGGAGCCAGTGTGGGCAGACGATAGCTGAAACATGGCCGGCAACGGCTCGATAGGCCCGTGTGCGAAGGGCGCCCCCCCGGATGATCACGAGGCTTGGCGCGCTTCACCAGCGTTCCCCCACGTTACTCATCGGCGCGCTCGAAGAACTCGCCGGTCAGTTCCGGCGCGTCGTCCGGGTCAGCCAGTCCCTGCTCAGGCGACGGCAAGGGCAACGTGAGCGAGGACTGCCTCTATCTCAATGTCTGGACGCCGGCCAAGCCGACGGGCGATGGGCCTGGGCGCGGCTTTTGGCGCGTACTGTTTGGTGATCCGCTCAGTCGCCAACGCTTCTAAGCGTTCCCGATGGTGTTTTTGCCGCCACGGCGGCCGCGCTGAGTGCGGCTCTTCTCTTCTCCCTGATCGTGACGCTCGCCTGCTGGCTGCCGGTGAGCCGCGCCACGCGTGTCGACCCCATGGTCGCGTTGCGGTGTGAGTGAACGACGAGGGGCCTGGCTCCGGAGATCCTCACGCGCGGGGTCACCCAGGCCGCCTCCGATGGCGACGCGCTGCCCCCTCACTAGCCGCCCGAGGGAACTCAATCGGCGAGCGAAGCAGCGCTAAAGTTCGAAGATGCGCAGAGGGTGGCAGCGTCCGATTGATCTTGGAGATGAGGGCCGACAAAGCAGGACTTCTTGTTCGGGGGAAGGATGTGCCGCGTGCTCGACTGCATGGAGCCACGCCGGGCTGATGAGAGATGATGATGCTCATGCGCATCGCATCTCTCTTGGCCCTGTCCGCCTGGACCGCCAGTTGCGCTGCTCCCACCGCACCCAGCGATACCGCGCTCGTTGGGACCGTTTTTCGCGGTCCGGTCCAGCCGGTTTGTCGGGTCGACGTGCCGTGTGACGCTCCGTTCAGTGCCAGTTTCACGGCGGAACGAGGAGATCGGGTGGTCGCTAGTTTTCGCTCCGATTCCGACGGCCACTTCGAGGTGGTGTTGCCTCCGGGCACTTACGTAGTTGTCCCGGGACCGGACGCCCCGATCATCTCGCCGAGGGGACAGGCGAAAGACGTGGCGATCGCCTCAAGTGGAAAGACGACGGTGGTCCTCCATTTCGACACTGGAATCAGGTAGACCTGATGCCGCGGCCCGTCCGATGTCGGAGCGGAGCCCCGTTCACCAGTTGACAGCATCAGCGCCTGACGGACGCGTCGCACGAGCTCCAGATTCCGCCGCGGTGGCGGAGCCTCGCGCACAGCGGGGGTTTGGCACTCCGCAGGCAGCCCCTCGGAGGCGGCGTCAGGCGCGCCCGCCTGCTCCTGGAATGCGCCGGCCGGGCGCCCACCGCCGCTCCGCGGCTCCGCCAACGGTCTGGCAAATTGCGCTCGTTTCGCTTACGCCCGCGTCTTCTTCCGCCAGCGGCTCAACGTCGCTCCGCTTCCCTTCACGCAGACGAAATCCCGGGGCCGCGGCTTCCCCGGCTTCGCGATGTGGAACGTCACGTCGTCGCCGTCCCACTTCAGGACGCCGAGACTGACCCGGCCTTGGGCGGCGCCGGCGAGGTTCAGGTAGTCGACGGCCATGGGCTTCGCCTTCTCGTCGATGCGCATCTTTGCGTGGAGCATGGTCTGACCGCCGAAGACCACCTTCGTTTCGTTGCCCTCCGTCTTGCGCGAGCCGTAGGACAGCCAGTCGTCCTGCATCTTCACGCCGTCGCGGACGAGTTCGAGGGCCAACCACTCGCCGGCGAGACGCTTCATGTGTGGTGTCACGGCAACGTCGAACGCAGCCCCATCGACGGTCAGCGCCTCGCCATCCGACGCCTTGGTCGACGCTGAAGCAGCAGCCGTCACCACGGCCACGCTCGTTCTCGCAACCGCCGGTGGAGACGAAGCAGCCTTCGAACCCAACGCTTTCCCACCCGTCACATTCGCGGGACGCGCCGCGGTCGCGCGGCGCAGACGCTCAAGGGCATGCCCGCTACCCGCGGACGTGACAAACCCAGTAGGCCGCGACGCACCCGTCAGACCAAGGCAGAACGTGACCTCATCTCCGTCGAGTTCGAACAGCCCGTACGACCAGTTCCCGGCCTCCGGCCCGTCCACGAACTCGATGTCGATCCGGGGCGGCTTCGCGTCGACGTCGATCGCGAACTCACCCTCGTAGTTCGCCTCGGGCGACTCGGTACGGAAGCAATCGCCATCGATCAGAATCTTCGAGTGGGTGAGCGCTGCCTTTGGCACCGCGTTCGCGTCGACCTCCAGACTCTCGAAGCGCCAGTCGCCTTCGAGGGATCGCAACGTCGCCACGTGACGCGAAAGCGAAGGCCAGCTCGCAGAGCCCGTCATACGAGCGACCGCGGACTGCGCGTCGGCAAGCCGGTATCCGGCGCTCCGAACTTTCGCCGGTGTCATCTTCTTCGCCGCCGGAAGATGCTTGATGAAAGTCCGCGCCGCCTCGACATCGCCGCGGTTCAGCTCTAAGAGCAGCGTCTTCGCCTGGCGGCGAAGGTGGTCCAGGTTGGGACGCTTGGGAAGTTTCTTGTTCACGGTTCCTCCATGCAGTGCCTGGAGTCCGCAATCAGGCCGCATAAAGGAAGGCCAGAAGTTTCAGCGAACGACGAAGGTGAGTTGAACTCTGCCCGCGGACCCGGAGGCTCCCTTCAAAGCCCGGGGGGATCTTATACCTGTGCGGTCGCGGCCCCCCCTACCGGAAGAGCCAAGTGCTCCGGCGACCGACGCTCGGTGACGAGGGCCACGGCGTGGACCACGGCAGCAAAGGCGAGCGCGAAGCCTGGCCCTGGGCCACGAAGCAGCGTAGGCAAGCGGACGGGAAGCCCCGAATTCCGGCGCGGTGGCGGAGCCTCGCGCACAGCGGGGGTTTGGCACTCCGCAGCCCCTCGGAGGCGGCGTCAGGCGCCCCCCCCTGCTCCTGGAGTGCGCCGGCTGGGCGCCCACCGCCGCTCCGCGGCTCCGCGAACGGACTGGCACGCTCGTTTCGCTTACGCCCGAAGCGGCGAAAGAGAGTGGGGCTCGGCGCGAACACCATGTGGTCGACGTAGCCGTCAACGGACTGATTCATTCCGAAAACGAGCCTGGCCATACCTGCCTCCCGGGCTTACGCCGCACGTCCGCGCGGTGCTGTTTGTTCCTGGCGGTGGATCCTGATTGCCCGCGTCGACCACCGTGAGCGGTCGGGGGTGGCCGCTCCGACGGTGGGCACGGACTCCCTCGGTTTCGCGTTCATTCCAGTGAGCCCCGGGTCGCGGGGGCTTCAGGCTTGAGGGCCGGCACCACCGTGTCAGGAGTGAGCGCGGGCCTCCTCGTGTGCCATTGAGTGGCCTTCTCGTAGGCCTGCCCGAGGGCCACACCCGGCCTTCGGAGAAGCGCGGGACTTCTACCAGAAAGGTAGAAACATGCCACTAAGCATCAAGGACGCGGAAACCGAGAAGATGGCGACCGAGATCGCCCTTCGGATGGGTGAATCCAAAACCGAAGCGATCCGAAAGGCCCTTCACGAGAGGCGGCTGCGGCTGGTCGTGCCT
>JANLSZ010000016.1:0-4717 GCA_031362685.1 Vicinamibacteria bacterium
TCTCGACGAGATCCTCGATCGCCTGAAGCGCGCGTACAACATCGACGAGAACCGCGTTCATCTGATGGGCGTCTCAGACGGCGGTACCGGAACCTACTTCGTTGGCCTGAAAAACCCCACTGCCTGGTCGGTGTTTTTTCCGCTCAATGGCTTCCTGCGCGTTCTCTCCAACCCCGCTACCCGCGCGGACGGCGAGATTTTCACCACCAACCTGACCAATCGGCCCATCTATGCGGTGAACGGCGAGTTGGATCCGCTCTATCCGGCGATCGCCGTCTTCCCCTTCATGGTGCTGCTGAAACGCGCGGGGGCCAACGTCGTGTTCCGGGCGATGCCGGGCGCCGGTCACGACACATCGTGGTGGCCGACCGAAGTCAACCCGATCGACGCTTTCGAGGAAGAGCATCCGCGGGACCCGCTTCCCGATTCCCTGTCCTGGGAGACCGAGCGGGTCGATCGCTACAACCGAATCGCCTGGCTGGCCATCGATCGCCTCGATCCGGCCAGAACCGAAGGGACGTTCCCGGACAACAACACCGTCGAAATCCAGGAGCCCGCCGACTTCGGCCTGCGGGTGGACTCCCGGCAAGGCGATGGTCGGAAGGTCCTCGACGTCATCGCCGACACCACCGCAGCCACGATGGGTCTCAAGAATGGCGACACCCTCGTGCGGATGGATGAGGTGATGATCCGGACCGCCGGCGATATAGGCCGGGCCTTCAACGAACACCCCGCGGGAACGCCCCTTGTGTTTGAGGTGGATCGCAAGGGGCACAGGCTCACCATGGAAGGCGTGTTCCCACCCCCCGCGAAACCGGCACGAAAAGAAGAGGCCTTCAAGCACTCCAGGCCCTCGGGTCGCGTGGCGGTGGCGCACAAAGGCAACCGATTCGAGGCCAAAAGCCGCGGCGTGGGCGCCTTCACCCTGCTCCTCTCGCCCCGCGCGATCGACTTTGATAAACCCGTGACCGTGGTGGTGAATGGAAAGACCGCGTTTGAGGGTGTCGTGCCACGGAGTGTGGCGTCCCTCCTCCGCTACGCGGCCCGGGACAACGATCGCACCATGCTTTTCGGAGCTGAGCTGCCGATCACTGTGCCCTGATTCACGACCGGCGCATGACACTCTTCACATGCGGCGGAACAGACCGGTCCCGTAGACTTCCCCCTCACCAAACCCGACCTGCCTTGGAGTCCCTGTTGTCCGAGCTAAGAAACGACCTCGCCGGCCTGAAGATCGAGCGGAGCGCCCCCGGGGCGCCCCGACGATGGCCGGTTCTATTGCTGGCGCCGGCCCTCGCCTTCCTGGGGGTTGTCTATTACGCCCGCTTCCACGACCGCGCCCTTGAAGTCTCCACGGTGAAGGTCACGAAGGCCGAGGTTTCGGCCGAGTCGATGAGCGCCGGCAACGCGGGCGCCCCTCTCCTCACCGCATCGGGATACATTGTCGCCCGTCGCAAGGCCGTGGTGTCGGCCAAGATCCAGGGCCGACTCTCCAACCTTCGGGTCGAGGAGGGCAGCCGGGTACTCGAGGGTGACGTGATCGCTCTGCTCGAGAACCGCGACTATCTGGCGCAGGTGGAGCGGGCCGACGCGGCGATCCAGCGGGCGGAAGCAGACCTGGCCGAAAGCAGGCGGCAGGCCCGGGTCGCCGACGGCCTGACCAGAGAACAGATCGGAACACGCGACGCTCTCGATGGGGCCAATTCCAGAGTCACGGTCGCGGAAGCGGGTCTTCGGCAAGCCAAGGCGGACGCGGAGTTCTATCGAGCCGTGCTGGCGAACACCGAGATCCGCGCGCCGTTTTCCGGCACGGTGGTGAAGAAGATGGCAGAAGTGGGCGAAAGCGTCGCCCCCATTCCTCCCGGAGTGAACATCTCCACCGCATCGGGCGCCATCGTGGCCCTCGCCGATCTGGATACGCTCGAAGTCGAAGTGGACGTGGCGGAGTCGAACGTGGCGAAGCTTGGCGCGGATCAACCCGCCGAGGTCTCGGCCGAGGCGTTCCCGGACCGCAAGTACAAGGGGCGTCTGCGTCAGGTCATCCCCACCGCGGATCGCACGAAGGCCACGGTCCAGGTCAAGGTCACCATTCTCGACAAGGACAAGGACCTCAAGCCGGAGATGAGCGCGCGCGTGCAGTTCACCGAGAAGACCGCTCCCGCGAAGGCTTCGGGGGGAGCCGCGGACGCGCCAGCGAAAACCCAGTCTGTGGTTACAGCGCCAGAGTCGGCCATCGTCACCCGCGACGGCAAGAGCGTGGCCTTCGAAATCGTGGAGGGCCGGCTCAAACTGCGGCCGGTCGAAGTGGGCTCCAGGAACTCGGGCTCGGTGAGAATCAAGAGCGGCCTCTATGGGGGCGAAACCCTGGTGGACGCTCCCGCCAAAGACCTGAAAGACGGCGATTCGGTTCGCCCCAAAGCGAACTGAGCCTCGGGCGAACACGGTTCAGCAAGGAATGAAGAAGCGATGACAACCATGGTCTCGGTGAAAGAAGTCACCAAGGTTTACAAACGTGGCTCCGAAGAACTGAAGGTTCTCGACGCGTTGAGTCTGGATGTGCCGGAGGGCGAATTCGTCGCTCTCATGGGACCGTCCGGGTCCGGCAAGACCACGCTGCTGAATCTCATCGCGGGCATCGATCAACCCACCTCCGGAGGGGTGTTCGTGGGCGGGAAGAACATCGCCATTCTCTCGGAGAGCGATCTCGCCAAATGGCGCAGCCACAGCGTGGGCTTCATCTTCCAGTTCTACAACCTGATTCCCGTGCTCTCCGCGCTGGAAAACGTCGAATTGCCGCTGCTGCTGACCAACCTCAGCAAGAAGGAGCGGCGCGAGCGCGCCCTCACCGCGCTCAAGGTGGTGGGCCTCGCCGATCGTTCCACTCACTACCCCCGCCAGCTCTCCGGCGGACAGGAACAGCGCGTGGCCATCGCCCGGGCCATCGTCACCGATCCCCTGGTTCTGGTCGCCGACGAACCGACCGGAGACCTCGACGCGAAGAGCGCCGAGGAGATCCTCAACCTCATGGAGACCCTCAACCGCGACTTCAAGAAGACCATCGTCATGGTCACCCACGACCCGCGCGCCGCCGAACGGGCGCACGTGCAGAGGCATCTCGAAAAGGGCGTCCTGGAGCTCCGGTAGGAGCAAAGCCATGAAATACCTCCCCTTCGTCCTCAAACATCTCCGCCGCAACTGGGTCCGGACCGGCAGCACGGTGGTGGCCATGGCGGTCTGCATCTTCCTGCTGTGCACCCTGCGCTCGGTGCTGGCCGAAGTCGACGGCATGCTGGCCGCCTCCTCCGCCAGCCGCCTGGTCACCCGGCACTCGGTGAGTCTCACCTTCAACCTTCCCATCGCCTACGAGGGGCGGATTCAATCGGTGCCCGGGGTGAACCGGGTGGCCAAGACGATCTGGTTCGGCGGATCCCTGCCCGCCAAGAAAGAGGGTCAGGCCGACCCGGCCGCGAGTGAAGGCGACTCCGCCACCGACTGGAGCAAATTCTTCAACAACCTGGGAGTCGACGCGGAGAACTACTTCCCGATGTATCCCGAACTCGTCATACCGCCCGATCAGTGGCAGAGCTTCAAGGAGACGCGTCAGGGCTGCGTCATCGGCAGCAAGCTGGCGAAAAAGTTCAGCTGGAAGGTGGGAGACCGGTTCTTCCTGGAGAGTTTCATTCCCCCCTATCGGCGACGCAGCGGTCCGTTCGAGTTCGTGGTGAGCGGCATCTACGATGCGGACCTCGCGAAGTTTCCCGGCACCGACGTGTCCTCCATGTACTTCCATTACGAATACGTCAAGGAAGGCGTCGCGCCGCGAGACATCGGGGTCGGCACATTCGCGGTGGAGATCGAAAACGGCGATCGGGCCGCGACGGTCGGGAAGGCCATCGATGCCCTCTTCGAGAACAGCTCGGCCACCAGCATCACCGAGACCGAGCAGGCCTTCAAGGCCAGTTTCATCTCCATGGCCGGCAATCTGGCTCTGCTCCTGAACGGCATCGGCCTCGCCGTGGCCTTCACCATCCTGCTGGTGACCGCGAACACCATGAGCATGGCGGTGCGCGAACGGCGCACCGAGATCGGGGTTCTGAAAACCCTCGGTTTCTCCAGCGCGCACGTGATGGGGTTCGTGGTGGGCGAGGCCTTGTTCCTCGGCGTTCTGGGTGGAGCGCTGGGCGTCTTCGGCAGCGAGGCCCTGCTGTACTTCGTGTCCCACACCGCCGCGGTCGCGGAGATCCTCACCGGTATCGGTCTTTCCGGTCTCGAACTCAAGCCCGCGGTGGCCGTCCTCGGTTTCTTCATCGCGGTCGTGCTGGGTCTCGTCGCCGGCCTCGTCCCCGCCGTATCCGCCTACCGCGCGAAGATCACCGACATTCTGAGGACGGTGTAGCCCATGGCCCTTCCTCTCTCCTACAACATACGCAACGTGCGGGTGCGCTGGCAGGTCACCCTGCTCGCGATCTCCGGCATCGCCCTGGTGGTCGCGGTGCTCGCGGTCCTGCTCTCCATGTCTGCGGGCTTCCAGATGGCGCTGCGCTCGACCGGACGCCCCGACAACGCCCTCATCGTGCAGCGCGGTTCGGCCTCCGAACTGACCTCGGGGGTGAGGATCGACGATCGCAACACCATCCTCTCGGATGAACGGATCGCGCGGCGGCCCGACGGCTCGGCCATGGCGTCCTGGGACTGGGTGGTGGTGATGAGCCTCCCC
>JANLSZ010000119.1:0-26340 GCA_031362685.1 Vicinamibacteria bacterium
GGTCGATGTGGCCCTGGTCCTTGAGCGAGGCCACCGCGGCCGCCTGCGCCATCGAGTTGGTGGTGAAGGTCATGATCCAACGCTGCAGGCCCTCGATGGTCCGGGCCTGGGCGATCGCGTAGCCCACCCGCATCCCCGCCATCCCGTACGCCTTCGAGAGCGTGCGGGTGACCAGGACGTCGGGGTGCTCGAGCGCCAGCGACATTGCACTGCCGTAATTCGGATCCTCGACGTAGTCGTGATACGCCTCATCGATGAGGATCGCGGTCTGCGGAGACTCGCGACGCACCCGTCCCACGAAGTCGGCGACGGCCTTGAACGGGTGAACGGTGGCGGTGGGGTTGTTCGGGTTGCAGAAAAAAATCAGGCCGGCCCAGCGCGCGGCCGCGGCCATCTTCTCGAGGTCGAGCTTGCCCTCCTTGTCGACCAGCATTCTCTTCACCGGGCTCCCGATCTGCCCCGCCATTTCGACCGGCGCCTCGAAGGAAGGCGAAGCGGTGACGAGGTGGCGTGAGGGAGACGTGTAGACGCGCGTAGCGATCCGCAGAAGCTCGCCGGAGCCGTTGGCGACCACGACGTTCTCGGGTCGCACCCCGAACTTGCGCGCGATCGTGTCGCGCAATTCGGACGTGTTGGGCCTTGCGTTGGTGGGGTAGCGGCCCGCGTAGTCGAAGCCCTTGGTCATGGCCTCCATCGCGACCGACCCCGGCCCGAGCGGATTCTCGTTGCTGTCGAGGCGGAGTGAGTTGGGATCCATCGGCGGCGGCGCGGGCGCGGCGGCGGGCGCAGCTCCTTTACGCTGAGCCGATGCAGCCTGGTCCGCCTCTCTTCCGCGATCGGCGACGGCGTGGAAGGGCGAGACCTCAGGCCTCGCGGCGGTAAAGAACGAGCGACGGGAAAGCGGCATGACTTGTCTCCTCCTGCGATTTACGGTTTCCTGATCGAGCCAGTCGACTCGAGTATCCGATATCCTAACCTCAAGCGTACTCCACGTCCCGCAGACCAGAAAGTTTTTTCGTCCGACGCTCCGGCCTCGTTTAGGAAACCGCGGACGTTTCTCCGAAGCTGGCCACCGCTTCCTCTTCGGACTCGAACGCCTCCAATACGGTGAGCAGCCTGGTGATGGTCAGGAGATCCTGAACCCTCCTCGACAGGTTGAGCAGCTTCATCTGCCCCCCTTTCTTGCCGGCCGTCACGAAAGTCCGTACCAGCTGACTGAGGCCCGCCGAATCCACAAAGGGAACCTCGGCCATGTTGATGAGGAGCTTCACCCGGCCGGCCTCGATCGCTCGGGTCACCACGTCGTGGAATTCCTTCTCGCCCTCGCCAAACATGATCCGGCCCTGTACGTCGACAATTGTGATGTCGCCCGACTGACGCTCGGTGGTCTTCATGGGAGCCTCCCGCGTGAATATACGCCTGGGACTTGCTTACTTCTTTTTCCGCTGATCGAACGCCTGGGTCCACTCCTGCGCAGTCTTTTGGGCCTCGGCAAGTTGTTGGGGGGTCAGCTTGGCCGCAATCGCCTCGCGTAACTTGACAGACTCCGCGTGTTTCTCGGCCGCCGCGTCGGCGGAAGCGAGACTCGCCCAACTGTGCGCCTGGGCCAGATCCTTGGGAATGCCCTGGCCGAGGAAGTAGAGGGTCGCGAGGTTGAACTGGCCGAGGGCGTCTCCCTGTTCTGCGGCCTCGCGATACCAGTGAGCCGATTCCGCGTAGTCTCTCGCCACCCCCTGGCCCCTGGAATAGGCGCGGCCCAGGGAGTTCTGAGCGTCGGTGTTCCCTTGCTCGGCGGCCCGGCGGAACCACAAGACGGCCTGCGCGTCGTCCTTACGAACTCCGCGGCCCGTTTCGTACATGAGGCCAAGGTTGAACTGCGCGCTGGTGCTCGCGTCTCCCTGCTCCGCCGCCTTGCGCAACCACACCACGGCCTGCGCGTCGTCTTGCGGAACCCCGCGGCCCTCGACGTAGCGGAGTCCGAGTTTCAACTGAGCGCGGGCGGCCCCGCGGTTGGCCGCCTTGGCGAACCATGCGGTCGCCTGGGCGTAGTCCTGGGGAACGCCCAGGCCCTGGTCGTAAATCGCGCCGATGTTGAACTGCGCGCGGGCGTCGCCCGCTTCCGCGGCCTTGCGATACCAGACGAGGGCCTGGGCATAGTCCTGCGGAACCCCGCGAGCCTTCTCGTGCATCAGGCCAAGGCTGAACTGGGCGTCGGAGTTTCCCTGGGCCGCGGCCTTGAGATACCAGGCGAGGGCCTCGGCATAGTCCTGCGGAACTCCCTTGGCCTTCTCGAACATTCGGCCGAGGTTGTACTGGGCCTCCGGATCACCCCTCTCCGCGTCCGCTCGAAGAATCGCGTCCGCCGCTTTTGGCCGGTCCTTCTGCAACGACATCCAGACCCCCACACCCGTGGCCACACAAAGAGCCACGGTCAGGCTCAGGATCAGCGGAATGCGCGACTTCATCGTAACCGCAAGTTACTTCCAGACGTCGCCGCCCGCAAGGCCCGCTGCCGATGAACTCGATATCTCATCGGTGTGACAGTTGCTTTAGACAGTTCACGTCGCTCTTCCCGACTCGCGGGCGAGATTATCTTCCTGGGTGGACCTATCCGGCAGGGGCTTGACTAACAGAGTCAGCACGAATCCCACGGTGAGTAGCGCGGCCAGGACCTGCAACGGGGTGTCGTAGATGTGAATGCGGTCGGCTCCGGGAAGCAGGGCGGCCCTCGCGCGGTTCGAGAGTTCGGTGATGATCACCGGCCCCACCACTGCCGCGGCGCTCCAGGCGGTCAAGGTCGCTCCATGAATCGCCCCCACGTTTTGCGGTCCGAAGAGGTCGGCCAGGAAGGCCGGAATCGTGGCGAAGCCACCGCCATACATGGTGAAGACCGCGAACAGGCTCACCTGGAAGAAGAGCCACTCGCCGCGAGCGGCCAGTCCCGGGATCATCAGGAAGAGGACGAACTGCGCGGCGAAGAAGATGCTGTACGTGTGGCGTCGGCCGATGTAGTCGGAGCCCGACGCCCACAAGAAGCGCCCTCCCGCGTTGAAGATGCTGATGAGGGACACCACCGCGGCCGCCTCGAGCGGCGTGCGCGAAAACAGGTCCTGCATCATGGGTGAGGCCTGGGCCAGGATGCCGATCCCCGCGGTGACATTGATGAAGAGGATTCCCCACAGCAGGTAGAACTGCGGGGTCTTGAGCGCCTCGTTCCGATTGACGCTGTGGGTGGCGATCATCGGGTCGACCTGAGCCTTGGGGGTCCAACCCGGCGGGGTCCAGCCGGGCGGGGGCGAGAGCATCAGGCGCGAGCCGAGAAGCATGATGGCCAGGTAGATGAAACCGAGGGTCATCACCGTCGGGGCCACCCCGAAGGCATTCATCAGGACAACATTCAAGTACCCGGCGATGAACGCTCCACCGCCGAAGCCCATGATCGCCATTCCCGTGGCCATACCGCGCCGGTCGGGGAACCACTTCACCAGGGTGCTGACCGGAGAGATGTAGCCGAGGCCGCACCCGATGCCGCTGATGAGGCCCATTCCGAGGAAGACCAGCACCGACTGCCGGAGCGCGAGGCCGATCCCGCCCACCACCAGACCCGTGCCGAAGAACACGGCGGCAGTGGCGGCCGCGACTCTGGGGCCACGGCGCTCCACCCATGGCCCGCCGAAGGCTGCGCTCAGGCCGAGCAGCACCAGGGCGGTCGTGAATGTCGTGTACGGCGGGCTGAACCACCAGGGAGAATCGGGGAAGAGCGCCTTGATCGGCCGGTTGAATGTGCTCCACGCGTAAACGGAGCCGATGCAGACGTGCACCAATACCGCGCCGATGGGAATGCGCCAGCGGTTCGAAGTCATCAGGTTATTCCCGCCTCGCGGCGGCCAGTTCCTCCATCGCCTTCGACCACCGGGCTTCGGCCTCGTCCCGCAGCCCCACCTGCAGCCGAAGCGGGGCGTCGTGAGCGGTGGGAATCTCCGGGCCGTTCATTCCGCAGGTCAGAAGGGTTTGCGGATGCCAGGGCCGCGTGCGTTGCTAAGGGAGGGGAACCCGCCATCGGCGAGGAAGATAGCACTCGACCGTCCTCGACGAGGCGTGGTCTGCCAACTCGCCGATCCCCGTCGTTCCGCCCCCGCCGTTTCCGTGCTGCTTTCTCGGTGCCGTTCGTGTTCCATGGCGAGAGCGGCTAGGATTCCACCGTGGCTGCCCCTCTGAAGGTTCGAGACGTGATGACCCGGGATCCTCTCACTCTCTCGCCCGAGGACTCCTTGATGGAGGCCCTTCAGACGATGCGCCTCCGCAAGATTCGTCGCATCCCCATTCTGCTGGGCGGCAAGCTGGTGGGCCTGGTGACCGAGGGCGACCTCAAGCGCGCCGAGCCTTCGACCCTCTCCGACACCCAGGAGCACTTCACCGAGGTCATGGAGGGGACTCAGGTCATGCGGATCATGATCGAGAACCTTGTCACCACGACCCCCGACACCCTCGTGCTCGAAGCCGCGCGCACGCTGAGAAAGAACAAATACGGGGCCTTGCCCGTGCTCGAGGGCGAGAAGCTGGTCGGCATCCTCACCGACAGCGATCTCATCGGCGCTCTGGTCACCCTGCTCGAACGCGAAGCCTGAGCCGGTGGGCTCAGAAGCTGGTGCATATGCATCAGGGCGCCCGCCCCGCGAAGCGTGATAAACAATCCTTGCGCGCTCAGACGCGTCGAGGCGCCCGGCCACGGCGCATCCTTCGCTGGCCGCAGGAGATCGATCCATCATGCTGAAAGCCATCGTCCTAGTCCTTCCCCTTTGCCTCGCAGGCTGCAGCGACCGCGCCGCCACCGCCTCTGCGGATCGTCCGAGCCAGGCCAAAGCGGATCCTTCCCGAGCCGCCCTTTCCTCGAGCGTCGTGCCGTCGGAAGATCTGGCGGTGACGGGCACGGTGGTCGAGACCATGGACGCCGGGCCTTACACCTACGTGCGCCTGAAGACGGCAAGCGGCGAGGTCTGGGCGGCCGTGAATGAGGCCAAGCTGAAGGCTGGCTCCGAGATCACCATCGGCAACGCGATATGGATGGAGAAGTTCGAGAGCAAGACCCTGAATCGCAAGTTCGATCGCATTCTCTTCGGCAGCCTGGTTGCTTCCGGTGGAGCGGCGGCCCTGCCCCCCGGGCACCCCGCCACCACGGGGGCCGTTGCCCTGCAGGCTCCGTCCGCGGGCGCAGCTGATTCCGGCGACGTCAAGGTTGACAAGGCCCCGGGAAAAGATGCCCGGACGGTGGCCGAGGTCTACGCTTCCAAGGCCACCCTCAAGGGCGTCGAGGTGGTGGTGCGGGGCAAAGTCGTCAAGTTCAATGCCGAGATCATGGGCCGCAACTGGATTCACCTGCGCGATGGCTCGGGCACGGCGGATAAGCAGGACAACGACATCACCGTGACCACCACTGACATGGTTGCCAAGGGCGACATCGTGACCGTGCGCGGGAAGCTCGCCCTCGACAAGGACTTCACCGCGGGCTATGCCTACCCGGTCATCATCGAGGATGCCAGGGTGGTGAAGTAGCCCCGCATCTGAGCCCGGTTGCGGCCGAGCTGAACGTGCTTGTCTCTGGCTGACCTCGAACGTGAAGCCTGAACCGGCCGGGGAGAACGGGTCGCGCGGAGCGAGGTCGCGGTCAACGTCCCGAGCGATACACTTTCCTCTGGCCGCGCCTGCCTGGCCGCCGAGCACCTAGCGCGCGCTCGTCGTCCCCGACGTTTCGGACCGCGCGTACACCGGAACCAGAAACGTCGCCGCGTAGTCGGCGCCGGGCATGTCGGCCGTGATCTCCAACTCCCAAAACTGCGGGGGCCTCTTTCCGAGGCGCGTCGAGTAGTCGCCGCTCGGGAGGGGGAACGAGATCCGAAGATCTGGTCCGGTGATGGGGTTCGCGTCGGGGGTCAGCGTCCTGCCATCCTCGTAGATCTGGTAGGAGACGACCATTCGAGACTTGCTGTTCACGCCCGTTCCAGATTCGAAAGCCTCGCGAATGCAGCGCAGGGAGACGGTCAAGGAGCGGAAGCCGCGCAGCCGGTCGGCGCCCAGAAGCTCGACTTCGAGAGATCCGCCGAGGAAGAACGGGAAGCTGCGGAAGCGCAGCCGGCCCCGCTGGTGCTGGAGGGATCGCCCGAATTTGTAGAACAGGAGGCCCCAACTGTACAGAATGGCCAGGTCGAAGATGGCGACCAGGGCCAGCCAGCCCCAGCCCTCAGTCGTGTAGGCGACCCAGGTGATCGTTGCCAAGATCAGAGTCCACAACACCTGGCTGACGAGCCCCTGAAGCTGCTCCATCGGGCCGCCGCTACTGCCCACGCCCTCGGCGTTCCAGGGGTGGTCCCAATACCAGGGTTCGCCCGGCCACTTGCTCTTTCGACGGCTCACCAGGGCGTTGCCTACGTACCCGGCGATGCCATGAGCGATCAGCCAGAGGCCGACCGAGACGAAAATGCCGCCGATGATGATGCCGCTGGTTCGCGCGTCATCGAAGGACTTGCTCGTCGCGTCCAGGTAACCCAGCACCGATGCGAGGGTGAAGGCGCCCATGCCCAGGAACGGCAGACCCCAGATGGCCGCGCAGCCACCCTGCGCGGTTATTCCGCTCAGGCTGACTCGATCGGGCAGAGGCTTGCGATCGAGGTTGGGCATGGATACGGGCCGGGGTTACCGGACCGGGCCCAGCAGCGAGTCGTGGTGATCGAGGATCAAAGAGCGCAGGTAGGGGCCGATCTGGTCGTCGCCCGCGAAGCCCGCCGCTTTGGCGGCGCTCGCTGACTTGTCTTTGGAGACATCATCGCGCTCGGCGTAATGCTTCCAGTTTCGGTAGGCGTCGATGGTGAAAGCGTCCCAGGACGCGCCCAGTTCCCGGGTGAAGATCAGGGTGGGCGGGCGTCCCAACGCGACCCCGTAGGCGTTTTCCATCTCCCGCTCTTTCAGCAGCTCCGCGCGCTTCTCGGCCAGGGCGTGGAAGATCTCCAGATGGTAGACGTTCGCCTCGCGGAAGCCGGGAAGCCCATCGATATCCGGCCCGCGTACGAACTCCTCTTCCTGCCAGGCCAACAGTTCCGCGGGGGCGACTTGCGCCGGCCGATCGTCCTTCAAGGCCTGTGCGTATCCGGTCATTGGCTGCAGCAGCATCAGGTCCCAGTGATCGCCCTGCGAATGCCGAAGGAGCAGCGCCTTCGTGTTCGGACCACCGAGGCCCTTCGCCTTGAGCGCGTTGACCAGGTCGAGGAGCCGTCCGGGGGCCGCACGCAGGAACGTCGTCCGGTAGAGGACGTCGCCGCGCGATGTCTGGGCGTGGGCCGTGGGCGCGAGCACCACGACCAGGAGGGTGAAGGAGAAGAGGCGTCGGAGCATGGCGCGAGTATAGGGGAAGGCCTCCTCCCCGGACGGCCCCGAATGCACCGCGCTGCCGGCGTCAGGACTTCGGCGCTTTGGCCTTCATTCGATACAACTTCGTCAGGGTTCTGACGTAGAGGCTGTCGGCATCGACGGCAGGCGTGGCCAGGCTCATTTCGCCCAGGCTGTTCCTGGATACCTCCTTGTACTCGTCTCCCGCTTCCACCACGTAGGTGTCGCCGTCTTCGCTCAGCATGTAGATCCGGCCGGCGCTCGCCAGGGGAGAACTCGAGAAGGTGGCGCTTCCGGTGCCCACGCGCGCCTTGTAGGTCTCTTTGCCGGTCTTGGCGTCCGCCACCTGCAGGATGCCGTTGTCGTTCACCGAATAGATGCGGCCGCGATAGAGAAGGGGCGAGGAGGTGTAGGCGGAGAAGCGCGGCAGGAACCAGCTGATGATTTCGTTTCTGGGTTGACCCTCGGCGGAGGAGATGTCACCCGCCGCCCCCGGACGGATGGCGTACAGGGGGCGGTTTGTCTCCCCCTGCGAGCCGGATCCGACGAAGAGCAAACCCTCGCCCGAGATCGGACTCGGGGTGGCCTGGGTCATACCCTTCAGTCTCCACAGTTCCTTGCCGTCCGTGCCGTAGCTGATCACCAGGCCCTTGCCGATGGTGACAATCTCGGTGCGGGCGCCGTTCTCCCAGATCAGGGGCGTGGCCCAGCCCGACTGCATTTGCGCTTTGATGCCTGTCCGGCTGGCGGTCCAGACGTCCTTTCCAGTGCGGGCATCAAGAGCCACCAGGAACGACTCGGCCTCGTTGTCGTGCATCTGATACACGCGGCCGCCGTGAACCACCGGCGATGAGGCGGTGCCGAAATCGAGATAGATCGGCTGAGGCGTCCAGGTGCGTTTCCACACCAGCTTGCCCCCGAGCGAGTAACAGAACAGTCCGACGTTGCCTCCGAAGGAAGCGTAGATGCGTTCGCCGTCGGTGGCCGGCGTTTCGGACGCGTAGGTGTTCTTGCGATGTCGTCCGCCGAAGGGCTTGCCCCGATGCGCCTCCCGTTTCCATTGCACCTTGCCGGTTCGCGCGTCGAGCGCGAAGACCTGATAGCTCACCTCTTCAGCCTCGCGGGTGAGTTCGACGTCGCGCGCGATGACCCGTTTTTCGACCTCCTCATCCGAAAGACCCTGTTTGGTCAAGTCCGCGGCGTAGTCGTTTCCGTAGATGCCGGTCGAGGCAGCCTTGAAACTGCCGGTGTTCACCGCCGAGGTGACGAAGACCTGGTTGTTCCACACGATGGGCGACGACCAGCCGCGGCCCGGCACTTCGGTCACCCACGCGATGTTGCTGGTCGCCGACCACTGGGTTGGCAGGGTGGAACTGTCCGCGACGCCGGCAGCGCTGCCGCCCCGGAACTGCGGCCAGTTGACCGGGGTCGCGGCCCAGGCCGGGGCGAGCGAGAGGACGATCGTGCTCGTGAGAAACAGGGCAGGATGTTTCATGGTCCGACATTGTCCGTCGAACCGCCAAGAGCCCGCAAGCGAGTCACAGGAATTCGGATCCAACTATTTGGAGCCCCTGGCGCAGGATTGGCCGGTGTTCGAAAGTTCCTGGTTCCTGAGATCATTTCCCCGGCCGCGAATGCAGACCGGGTGGAAACGAAAGTCCATCAACTCACGCGGCGGGCGGGGAAGGCGGAGATATCGGCGCCGACCGGCGAGGGTATAGGTCATATGCACTGGGTCAAATGAACCATTGCTCACACCGAAGGGAAAGTGTCTACTCGTTTTACCGTGGTACTCGCAGCGACCGACAGGAACTTCACTCATGACCGAGCAGAACAGCATTCGACGGGCACCAAAGGAGCAGGCGATGGATTCAATTAGGAAGACCTTGGCGATGGTGGGGGGAATCGCGCTGACGCTGGCGTGGCTGACCGTGGGCAGTTCGGCCTCGGCTGCGCAAGCGGCCAAGCCAGCGCCCGTCCAGGCCCCTCATGGCGAGTACGCAGGCACGGACAAGTGTATAGCCTGTCATGAGGATCACGGAGCCGCACTCACTGCGGGCGCGCACTCGCGCGCCTTCAAGGCCGGTTCGCCGGTGGCGCCCTACGGCTGCCAGAAGTGCCACGCAGACACGAAGGCGAACCTCGGCTGCGAGGCCTGCCACGGTCCGGGCAAGGCGCACGTGGACGCGGACGGCGAGAAGACCAAGATTCAGGCCTTCGCGTCCCTCAAGCCCCAGGATCAGAGCGCGGTCTGCTCCAGTTGCCACTTCCGGACGAAGCACGCGCTCTGGGCGGGCAGCCAGCACGACCAGCGCAACGTGGCCTGCACCAGCTGCCACTCAATCCACGATGCGAAGGCCGACAAGCAGTTGAAGAAGACCTCCGAGATGGAGCTGTGCGCGGGCTGCCACCGGGCCATCGTCAACAAGCAGCTCAAGTTCAACCACATGGCGGTGCGCGAGGGCAAGCTCACCTGCTCCAACTGCCACAATGTCCATGGCACATCCAACGTGAAGCTGCTGAAGGTCGGCGGCACGGTCGCAGAGTTGTGCGTCAGCTGCCACACGGAGAAGCGCGGGCCCATGCTGTGGGAACACGCGCCGGTCACCGAGAACTGCGCGACCTGCCACGACCCGCACGGGTCGAACAACATCCGGATGCTGGTGGCCAAGGAGCCCTTCCTCTGCCAGCGCTGTCATGTGACCTCGCGGCATCCTCCGACGATCTACGAGGGTTTCATGCTGAACAACTCGACCAACGCCGACAAGATTTTCGGTCGGTCGTGCGGCGGTTGCCATCAGTCGATCCATGGGTCCAATGCCCCCTCGGGCAAGGCGTTCCTGCGGTAGGTGAGGAGAATAGCCATGAGAAACAAACTACTGACCGCAAGCGCCGCGGCGCTGCTTCTTGCCTCGACCACGATTGCCTGGGCCCAGGCCAAGCCACAGCCGAGTCCGACCCCGACTCCCTCGAACGGGAGCCTGGACATCGGCGCACGTATCACCTCCACCACGGGTGACGAGGCGCGCTACGAGCGCTACCGCGACCTGCGGGACGGTGTCAACGCCAATCTCCTCTTCAGCAAGCAGACGGAGAAGTGGACCTTCGATATCAAGGCGATGAACATCGGTTACCGCGACCAGCGGTACATCATGAATTTCAACAACCGCCGGCTCAAGGTTTCGCTTTACTTCGACCAGACCCCGATCAACTACGCCTATTACTCAAAAACGCCGTATGTCTGCACGGCGGGCGACTGTTCGCTCGACCTGGGCCTGCGCCAGCAGGTGGAGGCCGGGACGGCCATCGGCCTGCCCCAAACCGCCGCGCAGCTCCAGACGGGCTCGATCTACAACACGATCGCCAAGACCTTCGACATGCAGTCCCGCCGCGACACGTTCAGAGGCGACGCGCGGATCTCCGCTACCGACAACCTCGATTTCAACGTTGGCTTCAACACGTACAAGAAGACGGGGAACATGCCGTGGGGCTACGGTTTCGCCTTCAACAACCTCCAGGAGGTACCGATGGTCATCGACAACCGGCTGACCGAAGTGTCGATGGGCGTCGAGTGGGCGAGCCACCAGGGCATGTTCCGGGCCAACTACGAGCACTCGAAGTTCGACCAGAACATTCCCACCTTCCGTTGGGACAACCCGTGGCGCGCCACCGACTTCTGCCGTACCGGCCTCGCCGGTCAGGCTCCGGGCACGTGCTACGACCCGAGCGGCTACACCAACGGCAACGGGCCCAACGACGGCCTCGCCGCCATGGGGCCCGAGAATTCGCTGAACACCTTCAGCTGGATGGGCATGGTCAAACTGCCGGGCAAGACCACCGCGAACGTCAGCTTCTCGGCCGGCAGCAACCGCCAGGACGCCGCCCTGATCGGGTGGACGACCAACCCCGTGATCGCCAATTCGACCGTGTACGCCTCGTTCCCGGGTCTGCGCAGCCTTCCTCGCGACACCGCCGAGTTGCACGTGAACTACCAGACCGCGACCGCGAACATCAGTTCGCGGCCGCACAAGGACCTCACGCTGGCGGCGCGGTACCGCTACAACGGGCGCAGTGACTTCAGGCGGCCGTTCGACGCGATCGAGTACGTGCGGCTGGACGCGGTGCCCGAGGAGACCGGCGGGGCTTCCGAACCCTGGAGCATCGATCGCAACTCAACCGAGGTGAGCGCCAAGTTCATGGGGATCCCGAAGAGCGCGATCAAGGTCGCGTATGGAGAGGACAAGCTGGAGCACCTCGACCGCGTGACCGAGGGCTGGAAGGACAAGACCGCCCGGGTTTCGTTCGATACCGTGGGGAACGAGTACGTGACTCTGCGCGCCCAGTACGCGCACACCAACCGGGAGACCATCGGTTTCGAGGAGGAAATACTCATTGAGCAGGGCATGCAGCCCGCAGCGCGTTACTTCGACGAGGCGGCCCGGGAGAGCGACCGCGCCACCTTCATGGTCGATCTCACGCCCACCTCCTCGGTCGGCTTCAACCTCTCGTATGTCTACGGCAAGGACGACTACGAGAAAGGGGACTCGAGCCAGAGGTTCGGCTTGCTCAATAACACGAACAAGACCTACACCGCGGGCGTGAGCTACGTCCCGAGCGCCAAGGTCAGCCTCGGCGGCGACTATGGTTACGAGAAATTCGATGCCTTCCAGGCCTCCCGCACCGCGAACCCCTTCTCCGGCGTTCCCGGAGCGTACGAGAGCTGGAACGACCCCAACCGCAACTGGAACCTGACCAACGACGAGAAGGTGAAGACCTTCACGGGCTACCTGAACCTCCTCGACGTGCTGAAGAAGACCGATATCCGTGCGACCTACGAGTACAGCGACTCCGACCAGGGGTTCCTGCACGGCGGGCCGCGCATCACCGCCCTGAAGGACAACTCTATCCTGACCACCGGCGACGCCCGGCCGTGCGCGACCGGGTTGACCTCGTGCTTCACCGCCCTGCCGGACGTGACCAGCACGTGGCAGCACTTCACCGTCGATGTCAAATACAACGCGTCGAAGAAGGTCGGTCTGGGGCTGACGTACTGGTACGAGAAGTTCAAGATCCAGGACTACGCCACCATCAACACCGCCGGCCCGCAGACCCTGCCTCGTTCCGACCTGGGCCCGCAGACCGACATCGCCCGGATCGACTGGCTGGGGTCCCTCAACACTGGGTACGGCAACCGGCCATACACGGGCAGCACCGTGTTCGTGCGGATGTTCTACCTGTTCTAGGAGTGCCCCAAGGGCAGGCTGGCGCGCTCGGCGCGGCCGAGGGCCGCAGCGTAGCCCTCTGACGGATTGAAAATCGCCTCGAAGGCCCGGCATTCAAGGGTGGTACGGGGCGACACCACCCTTCGATGGGAGATGGCAGGCGGCCCGGCCAGCCGGGCGGAATGTTCACTCTCAAGTGAGCGACCGCGCGGTGGCCATGGCCACTAGACTCTGGCGAAGCCGGGCAACTGATGCCATTCACCTCTCCTCTGATCCACGCGTGCGCGGTTGCGGCGCTGAGTCTCATGTTGTTGCTTCCCCCTTCCGCGTCCGCGGCGCAGTGCCGACCGGTGAGAGTGCCACCGTCTCCCGAATACCTGAACCTGGTGACGCGCTACGCGTCGGGCGAGCATGCCGCCGCGGTCGTCGCCCTCGGAGACTGGAACAACGATCGGCTCCGCTGCGATCTCGACAATCTGCACGCCGCGGCGGTGGCGGCAAGCCGTTGCCGCGAGTGCGAGGCCCGGACCGGATTCGAACGATTCTCAGTTCGGGCTGCCCTGTTGCTCCACGCAGATCGAGAGATCATGGACGAGTTCGGACCTCCGGTGACCGAGCAGTTGGTCCGCTGTGGGACGGGCCCGCAGGCCCAGGTGGTCGAACGCCTGGCCGCGATGCTGCTTCTGGTCGACTCGGAGGCCAGGGCCTTCCTGAGTCGGTTCTATTTGGGCATGGCCCGCCGCGCGCACTGGTCTCACTGCATCCCGCAGGCGGAGCAGTGGGCTCGCACCGGGCTCAAGCGGCTCCCCAAAGACGGGACGCTGCTTCTGACTCTCGGCGTAGCTCTCGACACCACCGCCTTTCTCACCCTGGTCCCGGCGCCGCGGACGGGGACCTTGGGGCCGCGGGCGATCCGCCAGTTCGAGGCCCAGACCACGACGCTCGACGGCCTGTGGGCCAGGGTCCGGCGAACCTTCGAGGAGGCGGTGGCCGCCGATCCAGGATTGCACGAGGCAAGGCTGCGGCTCGGCCGCGTGCTTTGGCGCCTCAACCGGCCCGAGCCGGCGCGCGCCTGTTTCGAGGAGGTGCTTTCGAAGAGCGACGACAAGGTTCTCCTCTACCTCGCCCATCTCTTTCTCGGGCGCATCCACGAGGACCAGAACCGTCTCGCGAATGCGGAGAAGGAATACCAGGCGGCCCTCGTGATCCGACCGCTCTCGGAAGCGGCCTCCATGGCGGTCTCTCACACGCGTCTGCTGATGGGGGATCCCGAGGGCGCGCGCGAGGTTTTAGGTTCCGGTCTGGACCGGGTGGGTCTTCGGGCCGAGATCGATCCCTACAAGGTCTATCCCATGGCCCATACCCGCGAAGGGCAGACCATCCTCGACGAGTTGCGCAAAGCCTTGATCCGATGAGTTTCGCCCCCGCGCTGTTGCTCTTTCTCCTCAGTGGCGCGCCCGTTCAGAAAGCGCAAGCGCCGGTCCGGGCTCCGGCCGTCTTCGGCGTTCAGGTCGACAACGTTTACGTGGATGCCTTCGTGTCGCAACGGCGCGATCCCGTGACCGGTCTGGTCGCGTCGGATTTCGAACTGAAGGACAACGGAGTGGTGCAGCGTCTCGATCTTCTCTCCACCGAGGCTCTCCCTTTGCTGGCCGTGCTCGTCTTCGACAGCAGCAACAGCCTCGCCGGCGAGAGACTTCTTGCCCTGCAGACGTCAGGCCGCGCCTTTCTCGACAGCCTGAGGCCGAGGGACGAGGTGTCGCTCTTCACCTTCGCGGGCGAGACCCATTGGCTGGCCCGGCCGACCACCGACAAGGCCGCGGTGGCCAAGGCACTCGAACAACTTCAGCCGGGCGGGGCCACCGCCGTTCTGGACGCCTTGTATGCCGCGCTCATCCTTCCCGAAACAAAGGCGAGAACCCTGGTCGTGCTCTTCACCGACGGTGAGGACAACATGAGCTGGCTGGACTGGCGGCAGATGCAGTTGGTGGCGGAGCGGTCGAATGCCCTGATTCACGTGGTTGGCCTGAGGCGGCCCGACGATGGGGCCTTCACCACGCCGACCACGGACCTGTTTGGCCGCATGTTGCCGGCCGTGGCCACTCCATCGTTGGAGTGGTTGCACACCTGGGGCATGAGGCAGATCGCGGAGTCGACCGGGGGCCGCTACTGGGAGGCGGAATCACCCGCGCGCCTCAAGACCGCATTCGCCGCGATCACCGAGTCGATGGCCCAGCGTTACATCCTCAGCTACGAGCCGGAAGGTGTGAAGCGCCCGGGCTGGCACGAGATCGAGTTGCGGCTGCTCAGCCGGACGGGCGAGGTTCACGCGCGGCGCGGATACTGGGTCGCCGAACCCTGATCACTCCTTCTTCTGGGTTTCCCAGGACACCGACTTGAGCCCCTCCACCTGGGAGTCGGTGAGTTGTTCGCTCAGGCGCTGCAGAGGAGTGTCGGGGTCGAGGGTGCAGTAGTACCGAGCTGTCGTCTTCTGACCCTGCTGGCTCACACTGCGCGACTCGAAGCGGACCTGGTAGGCGGCCAGAAGCCGATGGACATATTCAACCGGGAACTCCGGAGCGGCCGACACCATCTCCAGCATCATGGTTCGGGGTCTCCGCTCCACGACCCGATCGAGGAGCGGGAGGCAAAGGCACAGGAAGGCCGTTCCGAGGCCGGCCACGCTGAACTCTCCGAGCCCGCTGGCCATACCGAGGCCGAGGAGCAGGAAGAGCACCGTCGAGTCCTTGGGATCCTCCACCGGGGTGCGGAAGCGGACGATGGTGGCCCCGCCCGCGATGCCGAGGGCGCGAGCGAGCGAGTCGTTGATGATGATCATCATCAGCGCCCCGGCCACGCAAAGGAGGATTTGGGCCTGGGCCAGCGAGCGCGAGATCGGCTTGTCGCCGGGGTGGCGGCGGTGCACCGCCGAGACGAGCGCGCCGATGAGCCCGGCGAAGGCGAGCTTGAACGCCTCCAATCCGGCGTGGATGGGCGGTGCGACCGAGGGGACGGCGGTACTCGGCGATTCGGTCAGAAGTCCTGAAACTGCCGTAGCGCGCGTTGTCACGGGCAATCGCTGATCGAACCAGACCACCCCGGCCGCCATGAGGACTGCAGCCGCGACGAGGAGCCACTCCGGGAGCGGCTTGCGGTGATTCGCGGCGCTGTTTGGATCCATGGTTTCCTTCTGCGGCTTACGACTCCGCGGGTGGTAGGAGCGCTAGGTCAGATTGTACGGCTACACGAGACGTGCTTACTTCGCCTGACCTCAGTGGCTTCGTGGGTCCGGCTTTACCGTCAGCGGGTGGGTGGTGCTGATCCCATTCACGGTCAGTTTCACAGAGTAGGCGCCGGGCAGCACGGGAGACGTGCCTCCTCGACCACCGCCCCCACCTCCGCCGCCTGGGCGCGCCGCGCCCGCGGGCGCCGGCTGTGGCCGGAAGTCCCACACGAAGCGATGCATGCCGGCGTCGGTGGCTAGCGATTCCTGCGGTCGCTGCCAGATCGCGCTCGTCGCGAGCTTGTTGACGTCGACCGGCGGAACGGGATCGCTCGACGAATAGCGACGGACGACCGTACCCGCGCCGTTCAGAACTTCGAGGGTCACCGGACCGGTGGCCGCGGACTTAAGGTAGTAGTCGATGATCGCCCCGGTGGGCGGGTTCTCTGCGAAGGCTTCATCCTTCTGGGTCGGCGTGCCGTCGTCCGTGGGTGGTGGGAAGAGGATCGCGTCGCCGGGTTTGAAAAGGTAATCGCCGGATGCGACCTCCGTGGCCTGGCGCAGCGCGGAGATGTCGTCGAGGATCCAGAACCCGCGTCCGTGCGTGGCCACGATCAGGTCGTTGTCCTTGAACGCGAGGTCGCGATTCGAAGTGGGCGGGAGGTTGAGCTGCAGGGGCTGCCAGTTGTCGCCATCGTTGAAGGACACGAACACTCCGAGCTCGGTGCCCGCTACGAGCAGACCCTGCTTCTTCGGGTCCTCCTTGATGGTCTGGAGGTACACACCCGCGGGCAGGCCGGTGGTGATCTTCTGCCAGGTCTTGCCGCCATCTCGGGTGCGGTAAATGTAAGGCTCGTTGTCAGTGAGGCGATGTCGGTCGATGGCGGCGTACGCTTCGTTCGCATCGAAGTGCGAGGCCTCGATCATCACCACCTTGCTCCACGGCGTGAGTTCGGGGGGCGTGACGTCCGCCCAGTTCTTGCCATCGTCGGACGTGCGCTTGATCAGACCGTCATCCGTGCCAACCCAGAGGATAGCGGCCACGAGCGGCGAGGGCGAGATGGAGTAGATGACGCCGCCTTTCCCGCGTTGGGGGTCGGCGTCCGCTGCGGTGGTGGCGTCGAGGTTTGGAGGATCGACCGGGTTCGGTCGAGTGAGATCGTCGCTGAGGCGAGCCCAGGTCTCGCCGCCATTGGTGGTCTTGAAGAGGAACTGATCGCCGAAGTAAAGGGCGCGGGGATTGGCCGGCGAGAAGACCAGCGGATTTGTCCAGGTGTGACGGGCGGGCGCGGGTAGGTTGACCTCGGGCGTGACGTTCTTCCGTTCGCCCGTCTCCACGTTGCACCATTCGACCGTGCCGCCGAAGACGATGGCCGGACGAAGGGGGTCGGGAGCGGTGTAACCACTCTCGCCCCCCGCGCACAGGGGTTCCCAGTCGCGCATCGTGATGTTGGCGAACTTGCCGCGTGAGCGGACGCGCACGGCACCACTGTCCTGTTGCGCCCCCGTGACCCAGTAGGGGACGTTGTAGTCGGGGGCCACGCGATAGATCTGAGCGATCGACTGATTGAGCCACGAGGTCCAGGTCGGATGGTCGGCCAGCCCGTCGACGCTGATGACCGCGCCCTGATCGCCGCCCAGAATCATCCGGTTGCCGTCGTCGGGATAGATCCAGAGCTGGTGATAATCATCGCCGCCCGGCGAACCCTTGAAAGGCTCGCCGAAGCTCTTGCCGCCATCGCGCGAGCGATAGACGCCGGTGTTGGAGATGTAGAGCAGATCCGCGTTCTTCGGATCGACCACGACTTTGCCAAAGTACCAGCCGCGGCCCCAGATGCGCGCGTCCGCCGAGGCCTTGGTCCAGGTCGACCCCGCGTCGTCCGATCGATACAGTCCGCCCTCCTTGGCGTCCACGATCGCGTAGACGCGCTTGGCGTTGGTGCGGGCGACCGCGATGCCGATGCGTCCGAGACCTTCGGTGGGGAGGCCGTTCGTGAGTTGTTTCCAGGTACTGCCGCCATCGACCGACTTGTAGAGGCCGCTGCCCGGGCCGTACGAAGGCGGGTACACGCTCCACGGCGGACGACGCGTATTCCAGAGCGAGGCGTAGATCGTCTGCGGATTGGTGGGATCGAACCCAAGATCGATGGCGCCCACATCGTCGCTCTTGAACAGCACTTTCTGCCAGTTGGCTCCGCCATCGCGTGAGCGGAACACACCTCGGTCGGGGTTCGCCCCGTAAACGTGACCCAGCGCGGCGACGAAGACCACGTTCGGATCACGAGGGTCCACGAGGATCTTGCCGATCTGCCGCGTATTGTCGAGGCCGATGTGGGTCCAGGTCCTGCCGGCGTCGGTCGACTTGTACATACCGTTGCCGTACGAGATCTGCGAGCGCATGTCGGCCTCGCCGGTGCCCACGTAGACGACATCTGTCTTCGAAGGGGCGATGGCCACCGCGCCGATCGAGGCCACGGGCTGCGAGTCGAAGAGGGGGAACCAGGTCCGGCCGGCGTTGGTGGTCTTCCATAAGCCGCCGCCCACCGAGCCCGCATAGAAGACGCTTGGTTGGCCAGGAACGCCGGTGACGCCGTTGACGCGTCCGGCTCGGAACGGTCCGACGGACCGCCACTTGAGTCCCGAGTAGATCGCCGGGTCAACCGGCGGGCCGGCTGCCGCCAAAGGAGTCGCCGCCGCGAACCAGAACACCGACATACAGCCCACCAGGCCAGACCCGAACAAGTTTCGCTTCATGCGATGGATTGTAGCGGGGGATCGCGCCGCCGTCTGCCCTCCGTCCTATCGCGGCCGCAGAGGTGCGCGACCAGCGCCGAGCGGCTGCTGTGCCGTGTACAAGTGAAGGAACAGACGGCCCGCGTCGAGATCGCGGCGGTCTCGAGGTCGCAGAGTGACGGCGCCCATGCCACCCGTCCGGCCTCCACCCAGGAGATGGGCGACGATCGGGCCGGGGTGTTCCGCGTCCCCACGCTGGAGGGTCACGATCAGCATCCCGCTCGGGCTCGGTGGTGGCAGGGTCAGGGCGTAGCCGAGCTCGTTGGTGGTCGGATCCAGGGTGAATCGCGCGCGCAGCAGGGGTGGAGCGGCAAGGGTCGCGGTGGAAAGCCGCGCGGGGATCGCGACTTCGAAGGTAACTGGCGCGGGCGCCAACCCATTGACTAACATGGGCGTGCTGGTGGGCGCGCGCCGGTAGCCTTTCGCCTGCTCGAATGCGTAGGCCAGTTTGAGGAGGTCGGCTTCCGCGAACGCGCGCCCGAGAAACTCGATGCCGACCGGCAGCTCGTCCTCGGTGAAGCCGGCGGGGAAGGAGATCGCGGGCAGGCCGGTGGTGGCACTCAACTGGCAGTTCACGCCGAGCTGCGGTTCGCCGGCGATCGCCGGCCGTCGCCGCATGCTCGCATAGGCGAGCACGTCCACTTTCTGCTCGTCCATGGCCGCGAGCACGACCGCGCGCAGTGCGGTGCGCTTGAGGCGGGCCTGGCGATAGTGCTCCGTCTCCGGCGGTTCGACCTTCGCGCGGTTCTTGAGCGCCGTATCGAGTGCGGCGTGGTTGAGGCCGCGGTCAAGAATCTCCTGCAGCGACGCCACGGGCGCGCCGGGCACGCGCGCCAGGTAGTCGGCGAAGTCGAATCTGAACTCGTCGTTGATCACGCTGCTCTCCCGCAGTAGCTCTTCGAAACCCGGAACCGAGACATCGACGGTTGTAGCACCCAGCTTCTTCATCTCTTCGAGGGCCGTCCTGACCACCCGCGCCATCTCCTCGTCGTCGGGGGACGCGCTGACCAGTGCGGTGAGCACACCGATGCGAGCGTCCTTGAGACCGTCCGCGCGCAGGGCGGCCTGATAGCCCGGCGGCGGGCGGGTCCCGCTCTCCAGCGTCACCGGGTCGGCTTCATCCGGGCCGACGGTGGCCTCGAGCATGAGGGCCAGGTCGGTGACGGTTCGGGCGAGAGGGCCCGCGATGTCCTGGGTGTGGGAGAGCGGGAGCACGCCGGTCCGGCTCGACAATCCGTTGGTGCCGCGAAGGCCCACGAGGTTGTTGTGGGAAGCGGGAATCCTGATCGACCCGCAGGTGTCGCTGCCCATGCCGGCCGCGGCCAAGCTCGCGGCCACCGCGGCGGCCGTTCCTCCGCTCGAGCCGCCGGGATTGCGCGCGAGATCGTAGGGGTTTTTTGTCTGGCCGGTGAGCGACGAGATGGTGGTGATGCCCGACGCCAGTTCGTGCATGGTCGTCTTGCCGAGGATCACCGCCCCCGCCTCACGGAGCCGCCGGACCTGGAACGCGTCCTTCGTCGGTCGCAACGTGGCCAGCGCCAGGGTGCCTGCGGTGGTGGGCATACCGGCCACATCGTAGTTGTCCTTCACCAGCACGGGGATGCCGTGGAGCGGTCCGCGAGGCCCTTTCGTTGCCCGCTCGCGGTCGAGCGCATCGGCGTCGGCGCGGGCCTGGGGGTTGATCGCGACCATGGCGTTGAGCCGCGGACCTCGGGCGTCGTAGGCCTCGATCCGCGCGAGGTAGGCATCCACCAGACCGCGTGAAGTGACGCGTCCTTCCTGCATCGCCGTCTGCAGTTCGGGAATGGACCGCTCGACCACGTCGACCAGAGGTGGAACAGGGGCGGGTGTCGACTGCGCTCGCACCGCGCTCGCGGGCCGCGGTGATGGTTGCGGCGGCTGCTGCGCCGCCGCCAAGGTCGAAATCAACGTGAAGGCGAGAGTCAGGTGGGGGGGGCGCATTCGGGCATGATAGTCGCGGCTCAGAACAGCTCAACCCTGGCCCGATGTCCGTGGGCGCGGCTGAGTCTGCCGTCGGCGGTGAGGAGGGGCGCTTGGATCAATTCCGCCACGGCGACATACGCCGCGTCGTACGCCGACAGGCTGTGCCGCAGAGCAAAGATCCGGCGGGTGAGGTCCGGGCCGTGATGCTTCTCGATGCCGAGATCCAGGAACCACTCGAGGCCGATCGTCGCCCGATCCTCGGCCACCCGTCGCTGCCGTTGCAAGTGTCTGAGACCGCTCACGACCTCCACTTCGATAAGAGCGGGGGCGTGAATGTCCTTGCCGATCACCCGGGCGGCCAGAGCCTCGCTGCCTTCGTGACGAAGGATCATCTTGAGCGCGGCCGAGGCGTCGAGGACGATCACCGTCCCCTGCGACCCTTCTGGACGAGGCTGGCTGCGCTCTCACGCGTTGGCACCTTCGTGAGCGCCTGGAAACGGCGAAGCATCTCGTCCCGGGTGGGCCGGGAGATCTCCCGCTTCAACACCTCGAGAGCGTAGTCGGACAATGCCAGCCCTCGACTGGCCGCGCGGGCCTTGAGGGTTCGGTGGATTTCGTCGGGCACGTTGCGAACCTGGAGCATAGTGGACATGTTGAGACGGTACAAAGCATGCGCTGCACATGTCAAGCACGATCCTTGGAAAGCCGTCGTGCCTGCGCGTTCCTGAAGCTGGTCTCCTTGCGTTTCGGCGCGCGCGCCAAGGGGCCGCAGAGAAGAAGCAGGCCTACTTCAATCGACCGTGCTTCCGCAGGGCGAGAAGCAGCCGGTCGTGCGGGAGTGCTTCCACTCTTGCCCCGTTAGCGCCGGTCATGGTCTCGGCCGCGAGCATCGCGTTCAGGATCGCTTCCTCGGTCGCCTGGACGGTGGCCGTGAACAGCGGGTCCATTTTCGGATTCGGCAGCATCGCCACGTTCGACACCGTTTCGGCGGACCCCGCCTTGGCGTTGGCGGTCGAGAATGCGACGAAGATATCGCCCGAGCCGTTGCCCCCCATCCCACCGCTTCGGCCCACGCCCAGGGCCACGCGGGTGGCCAGACGTTTCAACTGGTGGGGGAGGAGAGGCGCGTCGGTCGCCACCACCGCGATGATCGAGCCTGACTCCTGATCTGGCGCTCCGCCCTTCGGCGTCGTGCCACCTGGGCAGCGTGGCGTTTGGGGCAAGACCGTGGGATCGCTCGAGCCGATGCAGGGCAGCAGGTCGGGAATCTCCTGACCCACGGGCACGCCGGCCACCCGGAATTCCGGCCGCCTTCCGAAGTTACATTGCACCAGAACGCCGACGGTGTAGCCGCCCCGCGCGGCATCGAGAACCCGCGACGCTGTGCCGATACCGCCCTTGAACTGCAGGCAGGACATCCCCGTCCCCCCGCCCACGTTGCCTTCGACCACCGGGCCGCCTTTAGCCCCGTCCAGCGCCGCGATGGTGTGAGCAGGCTTCACGTGGAAGCCGTTGATGTCGTTGAGAAAGCCGTCGTAGGTCTCGGCCACCACGGGAAGACCCCAGGGCTGGAGTCCAGGCCTCGTGGCCTGCCATTCCAGAATGGCATCGCGCACCACTCCGACACTGTGGGTGTTGGTAATCCCGATCGGGCCTTCCAGGATGCCGCTCTCCTGCAGCCAAGTGGTTCCGGTCATTTCGCCGTTGCCGTTGAGGGTGAACCAGGCCCCGAAAACCGGGTCGGGATTGGCCTTGCCGCGCGGGTGGACAATGGTCACGCCGGTGCGCACCGGCCCCTGGCCGCGCACGAGCTTGCCTTCGCCCGCGATCAACGTGGTCTGACCGACCTCGACCCCCGCGACATCGGTGATGGCGTCGAGCGGCCCGGCCGCGCCGCCGATCAGCGAACTGATCCCTAGCTCGCGGGCGCGGGGCTTGGACGGTTGAGCCTCGGCCCGGGCGACCGCAGTCGCCAAAAGCAACACTTGAGCCAGCGCTCTCAGTCTTCGCATGGTGGATCTCCGATAGGACGTCGAGTCAACGCCCAGGAATTACAGACCGAAACAGTAGAGCGTGTTGGTGGTGCGGAGGTAGATCCGGTTGCCCACGATCGCCGGAGTCGCGTAGATCTCCTCATCCAGTTTGTTCAATGAAAGGACCTCCTGGTCGCCGCCCGCCTTGAGCACGGCCACGATCCCGGAGCGGCTGGCGATGTAGACCTTGCCATCCGCGGCCACCGGTGAAGCGTAGTAACCGTCCACCGCGCCGCGCAGCCGGGCCTGTTTGAGCACGGCGCCGGTGTTCGGGTCGAAGGTGGTCAGAATGCCGCCGTCGTTGATCATGTAGAGGACGTCCCGGTACACCAGAACAGTGGGAAGCTGAGGCACCGAACGCTGGTACTTCCATACCAGGCCCTTCTTCGTCATGTCGCCAAGGCCGGTCCCGCGAAAAGCGAGAAGGCCGTTCTCCGAGGCCGCGTTCGCCATATACATGCGCCATTCACTGGCTTCGATGGAGCCGTTGCTGTTGAGGTCGATGAAGAAGAACATGTCCTTGGTCTGCTTGTCGGTCACCTCCGCGGTGGCGAGGGTTCCGTTCTTGTCGGCGTCCTGGGCGGCCAGGATTTCATCGAAGGGGGGGACGGCCACCTGCGCTCCGGCGTCGTTTTGCGGAGTGTTGAAGCCGCTCACGAAGACGGTGTCGCCGAACAGGACGGCTCCGGACTTCATCTCGCCGGGCAGGGCATTCACCCACCAGATGCTGTCGCCATTCTTCGGCGAGTAGGCGTCCATGCGCAGCGATCCGGGGGCGAGGATCTGAGGCGAGGCGGCCCCTTTGGGTTGATAGAGGATGGGGGTGGAGTGACCGCTGATCGCCTCGGGCCGCGGCTTGCGCCACACCTCCCGGCCGTTACTCGCCTCGAACGCGGCGATGTACGAGCCGAGGGCCTGGTCGCAGACCAGAATCACCTTGTCGCCCACCAGCATGGGCGAGGCCCCCATGCCGTAGATGTTGTTGAACGGGCCGAGAGGGGTGCGCCATCGCTCGGTCCCCTTGAAGTCGTAGGAGACGAGCCCGTAGTCGGGGAAGAAGACGAAGACGTTCTTACCGTCGGCGACCGCGCTGGGCGAGGCGGGACCGTTGCGTTTGTCGAGCTTTTCCGTGCGGTCGCGCGGGCTTTCGCGGCGCCACTTCTCATTGCCGGTGGCGGGATCTATCGCGATGGTGAAGAGCTTCTGACCTTCCACCGCGGTGAGGAAGAGGTGAGAGGCGCTGACGATGGGCGACGAGTAGCCCGGGGGCAGAGCCTTCTTCCAGATGACATTCTGGGCGGGGCCGAACGCGTCCGGGAGGCCGGTGGTTTCGGCGACGCCGGACCCGTTGGGTCCGCGGAAGCGGGACCACTCGACGGGGTCGGCGGCGGCGAGAAGGGCTGTGAGGGCAAGGGAGAGCATGGTTGCGCGAAAGGTTACTCCCGATTCGCAAAGGTGTCCCGCCGGGCAGTTGGCCGGCCCGAGGGCCCGCCCGCTTGCTTCCAGGCGGCGCATGCGGCCAAATGAGGGCGTGAACGAGGTCTCAGACGGGATAAACGGGACTTCGATCGCGGATCGTTCGATTCGGAACATCTCCGACACCGCACTCTGGGTTGCCCTCTACCGCGCGATGGAGTCGGATCGTTCCGACCCGCTCTTCCGCGATCCGTTCGCGCGGCGGCTCGCCGGGGAACGCGGGAGCCGTATCCATGAGTCCATTCCCAGGACGGCCCGGCATGCCTGGGCCTTCGTCATGCGCACCGTTCTCTTCGATGCCTTCATCGAACGACAAGTGGCGGAAGGCGTCGACATGGTGGTGAATCTGGCCGCCGGTCTCGATGCCCGGCCGTATCGCATGTCCCTCCCGCCCGCGCTCCGGTGGGTCGAAGTCGATCTGCCCGACTTGATCGACTACAAGGAAGAGATCCTGGCCAAAGAGAAACCGCGGTGCCGGCTCGAGCGCGTCCGTCTCGATCTCGCGGATGTGGAGTCGCGTCATGCTCTCTTCTCGCGTCTGGGGCGCGAATCGAAGAAGGCTCTCATCCTGACCGAAGGCCTCGTCATCTATCTCAACGCGAGCCAGGTGGGCGAACTCGCAAGAGATCTCGCCGCGGAGCCCAGTGTTTCTGCCTGGATCACCGATCTCTCGTCGCCCGGCCTTTTGCGGATGATGCAGAAGCAGATCGGCCGCCGGCTGGATGAGGCCAACGCAGCCTTCAAGTTCGCGCCGCCGGAGGGTCCGGCGTTCTTCGAAGCCTGCGGTTGGAAAGTGGTGGAGGTGCGGGGGATGTTCACCGAGGCGGTGCGGCGGCGACGGGTTCCTTTCTGGATGAGGCTCTTCGCCCTGTTCCCGGAATCCACGGGCCGGCAAGGTCGTCGACCATGGTCGGGAGTCTGCCTGCTGGCGAAGAGTTAGCGGGTAGAGTTTGAAAGGAGGAGAGCGCCTCAAACAGATGACCGACTCACACCCGACCCACCCTCGGTTTCGGACCATCGCCTGCGCATTGAGCGTGGCCGCGTCGCTGACCTCGTGTGCGACTGCGAAGAAGGCGACGGTTGCCCCGAAGGCGCCGATTGCTGCTCAGACCCCGAGTCCGAGCCCGACGCCGGATTCGACGTTCCCACCGGCTCTCGTTCCTCTGCCCGCTTCCGTACGCTTCAGCGACGGGGCGAGTTTCACCGTCACCCCCGCCACCACCATCCTGGTTCCACCGGGTGAGCCGCGAGCGATGTTCGTCGGACGATTCCTGGCCGGCCTGCTCACCATCGTGGGATCCACCGGTCCGGCGGTTGTGGAGGGCGATCAGGCGAGTGGGGGGGGTGCCATCGTCCTTGCCCTCGGCGACCCGGGTTCATCCGGTGGGGATGAGGGCTACGACCTGCGCGTCACCCCGACCGGCGTGAAGCTGGTTGCGAGCACACCCCCGGGTCTCTTCTACGGGGTCCAGACGCTTCGCCAGCTTCTTCCCCCGTTTCTCGAGTACGACGCGGCGCGGCCCCGACCCATCGTCATCCCCGCGGTGGAGATCGTCGACCATCCGCGATTCGCATGGCGCGGCGCGATGCTCGATGTGGCGCGACACTTCTTTGGGGTCGAGAACGTCAAGCGATACGTCGACCTGATGGCCCTGCACAAGCTGAATCGCCTGCATCTGCATCTTGCCGACGATCAGGGGTGGCGCATCGAGATCAAGAGCTGGCCCAATCTCACCGCCTGGGGCGGCCGCACCGAGGTGGGCGGAGGTGCTGGAGGTTTCTACACCCAGGCGCAGTACGCGGACATCGTGGCCCATGCGCAGGAGCGCTTCGTCACCGTCGTCCCCGAGATCGATATGCCCGGCCACACCAACGCCGCGCTCGCCTCGTACGCGGAGTTGAACTGCGATGGCGTGGCTCCGCCCCTCTACACCGAGATCAAGGTCGGCTTCAGCAGCCTGTGTGTCGCCGAAGAGTTGACCTACGTGTTCATCGACGACGTGGTTCGCGAGATAGCGGCGTTGACCCCGGGCGCCTTCTTCCATGTCGGCGGCGATGAGGTTCGCAAACTCACCGAGGCTGAATACGTGCCGTTCATCAACCGCGTGCAGGAGATCGTTCGGCTCCGCGGCAAGCGGATGATCGGTTGGGACGAAGTGGCTTCGGCCGATCTCCAGCCCACGTCACTGGTTCAACACTGGCGTCCCGGCGCCGCGCTCGCGGCCGCCACCGCCAAGGGCGCCCGGCTGATCATGTCTCCGGGAAATCG
>JANLSZ010000120.1:0-28258 GCA_031362685.1 Vicinamibacteria bacterium
CATCCCCGAGGTCGAAGACGCCTGCGCAGCCCTTGCCATCGCCGGCGAGTACCTGGGCGGGGTCGAACTCCTGGCCCTCGCCCGTTTTGCGCAGGCTGCTTCCGATCTCGGCCGCGATGTTCGGGCGCGCCTCGATCGTCGCTCTTTGCCGGTCTCCAGTTTTCCCGCCGAAGCCGCCGATCTTGGCCGAATCGGCGATCTGTCGTTTGGGCCATCGGTGGCTCGGGCGATTGGACCGAAAGGGGAAGTGCGCGACGATGCCTCGCCCGAACTTCGCCGTCTGCGAGCGCGCACGAACCGACTTCGAGAAGATCTCGATCTCGTTTTCGAGACCTACCTGCGCAAGCCCAACGCCGACCACGTGCTTCAGGACAAGGTCGTGGCCTCCCGCAATGGTCGATCGGTTCTCATGGTCAAGGCCGAAGCCAAGCGCTCCTTCGAAGGGGTGGTTCACGGCGCGTCCCGCGCGCACAAGACCGCCTTCATCGAGCCGATCGAAGCGGTGGCGGTCAACAATGAGCTGGTGGTGGTTTCCGAAGAGGAGCAGGAAGAGATTCATCAGATCCTGCGACGCTTATCCGACCAGGCTCGGGAGGATCTTCCCGCCCTGAAGCGCGCCGAGTGGATTCTCCAGGTCTGGGATTCGCTTCACGCCAAGGCCCGCCTCGCCCATGACCTCGGGGGAAGATCGCCGGTTTTTTCGGAAGATGGATCTGTGGTGATCGCGGGGGGAGTTCATCCCCTTCTGATGGATCTGGTCCGAGCCGATCTGGACCTGGCTCCGAGCGGCCGCGAGCCCGTTCCTCTCGATCTTGAAATGGCGGGGGACCGGAAGATCCTGGTCATCGGCGGTCCCAACACCGGGGGCAAGACGGTGGCGCTCAAGTCGGTCGGCCTGCTTTGTCTCATGGCCCGAAGCGGCCTTCCCATTCCCGCCGCGGAAGGCACCACCGTTCCTTTCTTCGATTCGATCTTTGCCGAGATCGGCGACGATCAATCTCTGGGTTCGGGCCTCTCCACTTTCTCGGCCCAGATCGCGGGCATTGCGAAGATGATCGTGGACCCTTCCTCAAAGGCTCTGGTTCTGCTGGACGAACTTGGATCGGGGACCGACCCTCTGGAAGGAGGCGCTTTGGGCGCTGCCATCATCGATGACTTTGCTCACCGAGGCGCTACCGTAATCGCCACTACCCACAACGCCGACCTGAAGTTGTTCGCCCAGGAGTCGCCCATCGCGCGCTGCGCGTCGTTTGCCTACGACCCTTCATCGTTCGCGCCCACCTACAAGCTGGTTCTGAATCAGCCGGGTCGCTCCCTTGCCTTCGAGATCGCGAGCCGCCTGGGCGTGCCGAACAGCGTCGTCGATCAGGCCCGCGCCCGACTTCCGGAGTCGGCGCGGAGGCAGGAAGCGATTCTCGCTGACCTCGCTCGGGAGAAGGCCGAGCTTTTGGAGAATCAGCAGCGCCTCGCAGTGACGCAGGCCGAGACCACCGAGCTGCAGCAAAGCCTCAATGACAGACTCGCGCGCATTGGAGACGAGCGCGAACGAATGCGCGAAGACACCCGCGTCCGGATCCACAGCCTCCGGGAGGCCGAAGACAAGCGCCTGCGCGCCCTCTTCGCGGAAGCGGAGGAGAAGCTCAAGGCCGCGAAGTCGCCCCGCGCGGTGGCGCGTCTTCGGGCCGAGACGCTGACTCAGATCACCCCGCCGGGCGAGGTGCGGAACGAGGCCGGGAGCGGAGGTCCGCTAAGGGTGGGCGATTTCGTCGAGGCCCCTTCGCTCGGCTGGCGTGGCGCCGTGACCGCGGTGACCGACTCCGATGTTGAGATCGACTCAGGAGGAAAGAGAATCCGCCTTGGCCGCAACCTTGTGCAGCGAGCGAAGAATTCGAAGGCCTCGCCCCCCTGGCGCTGGCCGGCCGAGTCCAGTGCAAGGACCGGATCTCACGATCGCGGCCAGGCGAGCGATGAGGGCGAAGCGCAGAGCCAGCTGATGCTTATCGGCATGCGGGTTGATGAGGCGACCCCGATGGTTGATAAGTTCCTCGACGATGCTTTTCTCGCCGACGCCCCGAGTATCCGCATTGTTCATGGCTTCGGCCAGGGCCGGCTCCGAGCGGCCGTGCGCGACCTTCTGAAATCGCATCCCCACGTCACCTCGTTCCGTGACGGCGCGGCCAACGAAGGCGGGGCCGGGGCCACCGTGGTGGAGATGCGACGATGATCACCTTCACCCCCTCCTTCCTGGACGAACTAAAGAGTCGCGCGGACATCATAAGCGTCGTGTCGGAGCATGTGGCTCTTCGCAAGATGGGCCGGTCGCACAAGGGTCTGTGCCCGTTCCACAAGGAGAGAACGCCGTCCTTCACGGTACGCGCCGACCCCCCGGTTTTTCACTGCTTCGGCTGCGGCGCGGGCGGAGACATTGTCGAGTTTGTCAAACTGAAGGAAGGGCTTTCCTTCAAAGACGCGGTCGAGTCCCTGGCCCGACGCTTTGGCGTTCCCATTCCAGACTCGCGTGAGGAGTCCCCTGAAGATCGCCTCCGGGTGGAGATCGAGCCGGTGCTGGAAGCGGCGGCCCGGCAATACGAACAGTTCCTCTGGGTCGATGCCGGGCGTCGCGCCCGCGAGTACCTGCTGGGACGAAAGTTTTCGAAGACCACCCTCGAGTTCATCCGCGCCGGAGCCGCGCGGGATGCCTGGGAAGACATGGTGCGTGCGCTCAAGATCCAGTTCCGCGAAGAGCTGATCGAGCTTGCCGGCCTGGCCGTCCGCGGACAACGCGGCCTCTACGACCGATTTCGAAACCGCGCCATCTTTCCGATCCTGTCGGACCGTGGACGGGTGGTCGCGTTCGGCGCGCGGGCCCTCGATCCGGCCGACGAGCCCAAGTATCTGAACTCCCCGGAAGGCCCGGCCTACCAGAAGAGCCGGACCCTGTATGGCCTCAGCTGGGCCAAGGAAGAAATTCGAAAGACGGGTCGAGCGATTGTGATGGAGGGCTATCTCGACGTGGCCCGGTCGATCGAAGCCGGGGTCCTTTCCGCGGTGGCTCCGTGCGGCACCGCGCTGACCTCACAACAGGCGCGTCTCCTGAAGAGGCTGGCTCCCCGCGCCGTCCTCTGCTTCGATGGAGATGAGGCAGGGGTGAAGGCCACGAAGCGCTCCATTGAAATATTCCAGGACGAGAAAATGGATGTTCGCGTGGTGGCCCTCGAGGCCGGCCATGATCCGGACACGTTCATACGCGAGCATGGTCGAGAGCCTTTCCTGGCCCGCATCGAGGCCGCCGAACCCGCGATCGAATGTCTGGCCCGACTCTCCGCGCGCGAGCACGACATCGAAAGCCCGGCGGGAAAGGCCGCCTACATGAACGCCCTTCTCCCCGCGCTCGGAAGAATTGAGAGCGGGGTCGAACGGGCGGCCTGGATTCCGCGCATCGCCCAGATCGGCAAGATCGACCCGATCGCCGCCACCGAGGAGCTGGCCCGGTCGCTTGGTTCGCGCCAGGCCGTTCGCCCCCAGGCCTTCACGCCCGCCCTTCGCTCCACGATGAGCGCACCCAAGCAGGAACTCACACGTTCCGAGGTGTGGCTGGTGGCCCTCGCGCTCAGGAGTCTTCCCGACCTGGCGGATGCTTTCGCCGAGCTCGAGGGGCTCGACTTGTCGTCGCTCCGCGCGGGTTCGATTCTCACCGTCTTGCTCAGATTCTCCGAGGCTGGCGGCGAGGCGTCCCTGGGCACGCTTCAAGACGCGCTTCCCGACGACGAAGACCGTCGTGTCCTGCGCGAGATTGCCGTTCAGGATCTCGAGGTGGAGGCGTCCTCGGCTCGTGCCTGTGCGATGTCTCTCCGTAAATTGCTCCTGGAGCGACGGCTGGCCGAGATCCAGAAGACGCTGATCAACGGCGGCGCCGGGCAGGACATCGACACTCTTCTGGACGAAAAAACCCTCATTTCAAGGCAAATCGAGGCGCTTCGGTCAGTCTCCTGAACCGATGTTGGCTAAAAGCGCCCGGACAGGCGAAAATGTAAGGTTCCTGAAACAGCGGAGCACCTAGAACACCAAATGGCCCTGACCCTCGAAGAGAAGTACGACGAAGTCCGCACTGGCATCACCATGGGCAAGGAGAAGGGCTACCTTCTCTACGAAGAAGTCAACGAGATGCTCCCCACGGACATTCACACGTCCGACGAACTGGAAGATGTCTTCGCCATGTTCGGCTCGATGGGCATCGAGATCATCGACTCCGAACAGAAGTTCCGGGAGAAGTCCGCCGACGAAGAGGGTGAGACCATCGATCTCACCCCCGGAACGCTCGATAAGACCAACGACCCCGTCCGCATGTACTTGCGTGAGATGGGCACGGTTCCCCTCCTTACCCGCGAGGGCGAAGTGGCGATCGCCAAGCGCATCGAGCGCGGCAAGCGGATCATGCTGGCCCAGATCACCCGCACCCCCATGGCCGCCCGCGAAATAATGGCTGCCGGCGAACAGCTCGAAGCCTCCCGCATCGGAGTCAAGGAACTGGTCATCTTCGTCGAGGAAGAGATCACCGAAGAGAAACTCGAGCGCAAGAAGCGCGAGACCCTGAAGCTGGTCGGGAACGTCAAGGCGGCGTTCGATGGCTACTTGATCCTCAAGGCGAAGTACGAGGAAACCACCAAGAAAGACCCCAAGTGGGTCAAGGGCAAGTGGCGGGTGGGTCGTCAACGGGTTGGCTTCTCCAAGGCCATTCGACGGCTTGAACTCACCGAGAATGTGAAGCGTCGCCTGCTCGACCGTTTGCGCGAAGCGGTGGCCCGGGTCTCCCAGCTCGAAGAGCAGGTCACCCGGATGATCGTGAAGAGCGAAGGACGGCTCTCCGAAGAACAGAAGAAGATCATCAAGCGCGACATTCAGGAAAAACGCCAGGCCCTCCGCGATCTGCAGGACGATTTCGGTTCGACCACTTTCGACTTGAAACGAACCCTTGATTCCGTCCTCATCGGTGAGATCCAGGCTGAGCAGGCGAAGAAGGAACTGGTCGAAGCGAACCTTCGACTCGTGGTCTCTATCGCCAAGAAGTACACGAACCGCGGCCTTCAGTTCCTCGACCTGATTCAAGAGGGCAACATCGGCCTCATGAAGGCGGTCGACAAGTTCGAATACCGTCGCGGCTACAAGTTCTCGACCTACGCCACCTGGTGGATCCGGCAGGCCATCACCCGGGCGATCGCCGACCAGGCCCGCACCATCCGCATCCCCGTGCACATGATCGAGACCATCAACAAGCTGGTTCGCACCCAGCGCGCGTTGATTCAGGAACTCGGGCGCGAGCCCTCCTCGGAAGAGGTAGCTAAGCGCATGGACATCCCGGTCTACAAGGTCCGCAAGGTCATGAAGATCGCGCAGGAGCCGATCTCCCTCGAAACCCCGATTGGTGAAGAGGAAGATTCGCACCTTGGCGATTTCATCGAAGACAAGAACGCAGTCTCGCCGGTCGAGGCCATGATCGACGTGAATTTGCGCGAGCAGACGGAAGCGCTCTTGAAGACCCTCACGCCTCGCGAAGAGCGGGTCATCAAGATGCGTTTCGGCATCGGCGAAGGCAACGAGCACACCCTCGAAGAGGTCGGCCAGAACTTCGCGGTCACCCGCGAGCGCATCCGCCAGATCGAAGCGAAGGCGCTGCGCAAGCTGCGGCACCCGTCCCGCAGCCGCAAGCTCAAGGCGTTCCTGGAAGGTTCGATCGTCTAGTAGGGGCGACCCCTGGGTCGCCCGCCCGCAACTCGGCCCGAGTAGCGTCCCTCCAACTCGTCATTGCGGTTGGGACGTGACGTTGGGAGAAACCCGCCACCGTCATTGCGAGCCCATCACGTCCTGTGGACGTGACGCTTGAGAGAAACCCCGGACCGTCATCGCGAGGAGGCACTCCGTTGGTGGCCCGACGAAGCGATCTCGCGGGCGATGGCCCGCGGGGCCGGACGCTGAGGTGGGCTCGCGGCGCCGCAGAGCGCGCAGCCTGGCCTGTACACGCTCCTGCGTCGGCACTGGAATACCGGAACGAGTCCGCTCGATGATCGCGAACGTTACCGACGGAGTTCTGCGGCTCGCGATGAACGCCTCGTCGCCAGCGACCCACCTCAGCATCCGGCCCCGCTCCATGTCTCACCCCAAGGCAGGCTTAGTGTCGAGAAAGCATCAGACGGCGTTCTCGCAACGACTGCGGTTACGAATCGCTGCTCTTGGGAGAGGCCAGGCTACCTCTCTCGCTGGTTGAATTCCTCCATCCACGCGCGAGAACGAGCCGCCGCATGGGCCAGCGCACCGGCGTCCATCTGCGCCGAGATCTTGGTGCGCAGGCTCGCGCATTGCGATTCGAAGTCTGTCGGGAGTCCCTGCTCAGCACGGGCTCCGGAGTGGGCGAGCGTGGCAGCGATGCTCGCCCAGGCGTGAGCAATTTCGAGTTTCGGCGTCAGGTCACCCGACGAGTACAACCTGGCCAGGTTGAACTGCGCCTTCACGTCCCCGAGATCAGCGGCTTTGATGTACCACTCTGCCGCTGCGCCATAGCTCTGCCGCCGTTCATCGTCACGACTCTTCTGAACAGCCTGTGCGGCGGACGCCTCGCCCAAGGCCACCATGCGGCGGTTGAAGGGCTTGATCCAGTCACGGGTCATGGCCCGGGCCCGAGAGACTTGGTCGGGAGTCATCTTCGCCCTGATCTTGTCGCTGAGTTCAGCGAACTCTCGCAGGACGCTGTCGCCCAGTCCAATGTCACGCAGGACCTCGGTATGGGCGGAGAAGACAGCCAGGCGAGCCCACATGTATGCCGCCACGAGATCCACAGGAACCTTTCCCGAGGAGTACATTTCCGCCAACCCTGCTTGCGCCGGAAAGTGGCCCTGCTCGGCGGCCTTGCGGTACCACGTGATTGCGTTCTGGTAGTTCTGGGGAGTGCCCAGGCCGTACTCGTACATCTCAGCCAGATCGGACTGGGCCCGGGCAAGACCCTGGTCCGCGGCTTTCTGGTACCACAGAACTGCGCGGACCCGATCTTTTTCCACTCCTCGGCCCGTGCGATAGCCCAAAGCAGTCTGGAACTGAGCGGCCGCATTTCCTGCTGTCGCGTTGGCGAGATAGGCCGCGAAAGCCTCCCGCTCCATTTTTAAGCGCTCAGACGGTCGCCCTTCAGTTACTTGACTTAGCAGGAGGACGGCGAGAGTCGCTGTGAGCATTGGAAAAGTCCCCCGAAGAGCGTGTCCCGGGAGACTATCCGCTTCCCAGTTACGTGTCACCTGCCGCGGCGGCCTCGATCGCCCAAGGTTGGAGCGGCTTCCTGGGCTTGTCGCCCTCACCGAACCGGCGTGGTCGCGATCGTCCGGTGGGCATCGGCGCTCTCAGGGATGCCCGTTATCGCGACGGTGCCGGCGGGTGAGCCGTCGGTCCGCCACCGCCGCCGAGGAGCTTTGTTGCCTTGGTCGCTACAGAAGAAATAGAGGCGCCCGGCCACCTCCGTCAATCCTGAAGGAAAACAGGAGGCAGGCCCAGGCTCGAGATCCGCGACCATGCTCGTTCCACGGACGGTTCCGTCAGTCCTCCACAGTTCGGATCCGAAGGTTCCTGTGCGCGCTGAAAAAAACAATTGAGATCCGACGGCGGTTAGCTGCTGTGGCACCGAGGCGGCCACCCCTGGCTCGATATCGGCGACAAGAGTCGGTGAACCCCCGTTTACACCGGCTTTCCAGAGTTCGCTTCCGTGAACGCCATCGTTCGCCACGAAATAGAGGGTCTCGCCGACGACTCCGAAGTTGGGCGGCCAGACCTGAACGTTGGCCGAGGTCACGCGAATTGTTCCACGCTCGGTCCCGTCGCTTCGGAAAAGCCCCGCCTTCCCAGCGACGTCCGTGCCAGCAAAAAAGACTTGGTCTTGGGTCGCGATTATGGCTGGCCCGCTTTGCGGGACCAGCACGCTGGCGGTCCTGGAGACAACTCTGGTCCCGGATGGAGTCCCATCACTTGTCCAGAGCCGCATTCCGTCCCGGTCCATCGCAACAAAGTGGAGCCTGCCTCCGGCCTCGGCGAGATCCCGGGCCGCCTGAATCGATCCGCTAAATCCCGGTGGAGGCTGCCGTTGGACCGCGAAGGTACCGCTGGGTGTGCCATCGCTCTTCCAGAGATCGAAAGGAGTACTGGCGTACAAGCCGCCCCTGACATTTGCCAGGTTGTCGAGACGGCCGGGTTCCGGCCCCCGGCCGATCTCCTTGACGAGCCTCGTGCCCGCTGCCGTTCCGTCGCTGCACCACAGTTCTCGACCACCGGCCCCGTCGTCCGCGGTGAAGCACAAGGAGTCGCCAAGTCGCCAGGAAGGAGGCGCCCCGCGAACCACGGTGAGGGAGGCGGGATAGGAACCTCGGGCGCCGACGGCGATGTCGCGAACCATCACAGTTCCTGACTTGGTGCCGTCGCTTCTCCAGAGTTCTGCGCCATGGGCACCATCATCGGCGCTGAAAAAGAGCATCCCGTCGACGGTTGTGAGGTGAGAGGGCGCCCCTGATTTGCGTCCGCGCCAGATGTCCCTGACGAGTGAGGCCTTGGAGGAGCTCGCTTCCATCTTCCACAGCTCGCGCCCCGTGGCTTGGTCATCTGCCACGAAATAGACGGTGTTGCCGATTGCCACGTAGGCCTCCGCCTTCGCATCGCGCGTCTGATCCGGATCCCACATCGATCCGGCCTGAGACGCCAGTGAGGGCGAGGCCGCCATCACTAGGATCATGAAGATCGTGGGCGAATGGCGCATTTGCCGATCTTCGCGCGTCGTATCCGCGCAGCCAAACGCCCCGCCGCGCTGGAGGTGGTGGGCGCGAATGGCACGGGGGCCCCTCCCGGCACCGTCGTCCACCGTCATCAGGCGGTCAGGCTGGCGCCCTGGGAAACGCGCAGGACGGGCCTCAACCTTCCGCGGGATCGACTCGGAAGACATCGCAGTGGCAACTGACGATGTGGATGAGCCTAGGTAGAACAAGCGAGGTTCCCGCTTGAGTCTAGCCCGGGCGCTATGGACAAGCGCCTTTGGCTCAGGTAGTTCGTTCAGTAGGGCTGTCCGCGGTCCGCGGGCGTCGCGCCCGGTTGACGCGCGAACCTGAGAGGCTGGCTGCGCTACACCGGGAAGGCAACATCGGCCTGATGAAGGCGGTCGACAAGTTCGAGTACCGCCGCGGCTACAAGTTCTCGACCTACGCGACGTGGTGGATCCGCCAGGCCATCACCCGCGCCATCGCCGACCAGGCCCGCACCATCCGTATCCCGGTGCACATGATCGAGACCATCAACAAGCTCGTCCGGACCCAGCGAGCGTTGATCCAGGAACTCGGCCGCGAGCCGTCGTCCGAAGAAGTGGCGAAGCGCATGGACATCCCGGTCTACAAGGTCCGCAAGGTCATGAAGATCGCGCAGGAGCCGATCTCCCTCGAAACCCCGATTGGTGAAGAGGAAGATTCGCACCTTGGCGATTTCATCGAAGACAAGAACGCGGTCTCGCCGGTCGAAGCCATGATCGACGTGAACCTGCGCGAGCAGACCGAAGCGCTTCTCAAGACGCTGACGCCTCGCGAAGAGCGCGTCATCAAGATGCGCTTCGGCATCGGCGAAGGCAACGAGCACACCCTCGAAGAGGTCGGCCAGAACTTCGCGGTCACCCGCGAGCGCATCCGGCAGATCGAAGCGAAGGCGCTGCGCAAGCTGCGACACCCGTCCCGCAGCCGCAAGCTGAAGGCTTTCCTCGAGGGCTCGATCGTCTAAGAGTCGACGCGGCTCGCCAGTTCACCCAACCGCTTCCGGGGTACCCGTCGTTGACCCTCCGGCCTTCGAGCACGCGGTTCCTGGCGGGGTCGGGCTCGACCTAGGTGTCGCGTCGGGTTTCCGCCGCAGCTGCCTCGCACAAGTCCCACCACTCCGTGGGCCCGACGGCACCCCGGTCTTCCTGGCAGGGCAACAATCACGCGGACATTTCGGAAGGATTTCAGTCGTCGGGCTGAGCCACCCGAAGGACGCGAATTCCGAGCTCTAGACGTGCGGCCAACGCGAACGCATGGATCATTCGCGTGTCCGCGGTGACGACGTGAACGTCATAGCGCTCCGCGAGGGCAACGTACAAAGCGTCGTAGAAGCTCCCACCCGTAAGCATGGTCAGATCAAGCGCTTCATCCGCTAGTTCTGTGGCGGGTACAAGGTCGATGGGTACTCGACGAAAGGCGCTCAGACGGGGCGCCTGCCTGCCCCCGGTGGGCCCCAAGGCCGCCACGGCCGCCACGCGGTCACGCGAACGGACTGGCAAACCGGGCTTGTTTAACCTACGCTCCAACGTGCTGAACGACGAGGTGATCATCGCCGGAGACGCTGTGAAAACACTCAATAATTCCGACCCGTACGCCCCAGCACAAAACGCGCCGTTAAAGGAGAATTGAATGTCGCAATTACAAAAACTATTCACGCTTAGCGCCCTGACCCTCCTTCCCTGGATCATGAGCGGGTGCGGGGGGGGCGGTGGTGTTACCCAGCCATCGTCCACTCCGCAGGCTACGTCTCCGGCCCCGACCGCCATTCAGGGAATCTGGGTTACGACGCTGTCAGGGACAGCGCAAAAGGTCACGCTCACACTTGCGGCGACCAGCTATCAAATATCAAGGCCACCCGACCAGGCGTCCGGAACAATATCTGTCTCCGGTGACCGCATCGATTTCTCCGGCTCGACAGCATGCGCCGGCGCAGGTCCGTATCGGTGGTCGCTCACCGGAATGTCGCTCGCTTTCACAGCGATCTCGACAGATGCATGTCCTGGGCGCAGCGAGGTGCTGGCTGGGTACACATACACCAAACAGTGATGGCGCTCGCAAACGCCCAGACGCTCGGGCGTGCTGATGATCCTTGCGGATTGAGACCCTTTCGGCCCGCGATCACACTGGTACGCCCGATAGTTTTCGAACCACCGGAGACTGCTTTACAAAGCGGGCTCCTTTCTTGAGTGCGCATCAGATGAACGCAGGTGAGGACGTCCACTGCGAACGTGCGCTCGAGCAGTTCCGCTCACGGGCGGTAGCCATCGGGCATTCGCGTGCGGCCAGGCTCGTCGCTCGCCGGGGCCCCGTCTGGCGGGGACAAGGACGGCGCGATGTGGGGTCGCCACGGGCTGGCACTCGCGAGAACCCCTGCGGAAGATCGCGCAGGAGCCGATCTCCCTCGAATGCATTCCGCGGCCGCTCGAACGGAGCGAGTCGAAGGACGGCGGGCCGCTGCGATACCGCGTGTCGCATCGGGCGCCGCTGTGGAAGAGCGGCGAATCCCCAACTCTCGAACAACGCGTGATCGAAGGCGATCCCGCTCTGTCGCTTTAGTCAGGCCGTCTCACTTCGTCACCAAGGCGAAAGCCGGGGCCCAGGACGGACGCGAAAGGCGCCTGAAATGAGCAGAACCCCAATAATCAGGCGCTACGTAGCACTCGAGTGCTACACTCGCCCCGATCATGTCCACCACAACGATTCGTTTGCCTCCCGAGCTGAAGACCCGCGTCGCCGAAGCCGCGAAACGGTCGGGGATCACGCCTCACGGGTTCATGCTGACCGCCATCGCCGAGAAAGCCGACGCGGAACAGAAGCGCGCTGACTTCGGGGCCGTAGCGCAGTCGCGCTATGAAGGAATTCTGGCGTCTGAAAAGACGATTCCGTGGGACGAGATGCGTGGCTACCTTCGGGCCCGTGTCGCCGGAAAGAAGGTGCCTAGGCCCGCCGCGCGCCTGCTCGCCCGCTGAATGGCGCGTATTGAACTCGCCGCTGCTATCGGCGATGACTTCGAGCGGCTTCTCGAGCACCTGTTCCGATATGACGTGCGCAACCCGGCGTCACGACTCGAGGAGATCGTCGAGTCCATCGACATCCTGAAGCGCAGTCCCATGATCGGCCGCCCGTTGCCAAGCGGCCTCCGTGAATTGATCATCGGCCGCGGGTCGCGAGGCTACGTGGCGCTTTACCGGTATGTCCCGGAGTCCGATGTCGTGTTTGTTCTCGCGATCCGGAGTCAACCCGAAGCGGGATACTCCCGGGAGTAGTGACGGTCCGCCGAGATAGCAGGCGATGGCCCGAGGACTTCCTGCAACGCGGTCGCATAGAGGCGATTCCGGGCGAAGTACCTCAGCGGCGGCCCCACCCCCCAGGTCGTGTTGTCCTCAACCAAACCCGCAGATCCAAGGGGCGCTGGCGCGGCCAGCTGTTCGCATCGCTACACTCGCCCTCATGATTACCGTGCAGATGACCCTGGAACCCGACCTCGTCAAGACCGTCGACCGCCTGGCGAAGCGGCGCGGGCTCACACGTTCCGCCTTTACGCGCGAGGCTCTGGCCAAGGCGGTTGAAGCTGAGGCCATCCGGGCGCAGGAAGAACAACACCGGCAGGGGTACCTCAAGAAACCGGTTCGAAGAGGCGAATTCAGCGTCCCGGCCGGGCAGCAGCGCTCGACCCCCGGCCTTCGCTTGGTTGTCCGAGCCACCGGGGTCTTCGTGTAGGGTCACTCCACTTCTTCTGGAGGGATTTTTCATGAAGCGTCTTCTGTCGGCTTCGGTCGTGCTGCTTGGTTTCGCTCCGTTCGTCCTTGCTCAGGATGTCCTTCGAGTCGGGGACGCTTCGGCGGCCCGTGGAACCAGGGCAACCGGAGTCATCCGGATCCCCGACGGCGTCGATAAGGGTCTCGACATTCCGGTGAGCGTGGTCCATGGAAAAGAACCGGGCAAGGTCCTCGCCCTGATCGCGGGGACGCACGGGTACGAGTACACCTCGATCCTCGCACTCCAGAGGCTTCTGCCTCAGCTCGATCCACAGAAGATGAAGGGCAGCGTCATTCTTGTTCATATGGCGAACCCCGAGGCGTTCTACGCCCGCCGGATCTACACCAACTCGGATGGCAAAAACCTGAACCGCGTCTACCCCGGCAAGAAGGATGGCACGATCACGGAGCGCATCGCCGAAGCCATCACCCGCGAAGTCATCGATCAGGCGACCCACGTCATCGACATGCACTGCGGCGACGGCAACGAGTCGCTGCGTCCCTATTCCTACTGGATGACCGGCAATGATCCACTGGTCGATGCCCAGTCGAAGGAGTTGAATCTCGCCTACGGTCTCGATCACATCGTCATCGACCATGACCGCAGCAAAGACGTCAAGGACTCCCGCTACACCGCCATGACCGGGGTGCTGCGCGGCAAGCCCTCGATCACCGCCGAGTCCGGCGGCTTGGGCCGCACCGATGAGGCCTCGGTGTCAATCCATCTCAACGGAGCGCTTTCCGTCATCAATCACCTCGGGATCATGGTGGCGCCCTCGGTGAGAGTGGAGAAGCCGGTCTGGATTGACAAGAATGAGGTCCTCACTTCGCCCGCTACCGGCGTGTGGGAGCCGGTGATCGACCAGAGGGACGCGGTGGTTGCAGGCTCGCTGGTCGGCCGGGTCAAGGATGCCTCCGGTCGGGTCCTCGCCGAGGTGCGCGCGCCTTTCGCGGGCGTGATGCTCTATGTGGTCTTTACTCCGCCCATCACCAAAGGCGAACCGGTGGGCTTCGTCGGACGGGTGAAAGCTGACGGGCCGTGAGCCGAGGCCGGGAGAAGCGGCCTTCGTACGACGTGGCCGCGGGGGTCGAACACCTTCGCCGCGCGCACCCCCGCATGGCCACTCTCATCGAGCTGGTGGGCCCCTGCACCCTCACCGTTCACACCCTTCCGCCCTTCGAGGCCCTGGTGCAGTCAATCGTCTATCAGCAACTCAACGGCCGCGCCGCGGAGACAATCCTCGGCCGCGTCCTCGCGATCTATACGCCGAAGAGCTTCCCGACCCCGGACGACTTCCTCGCCACCGATGACGCCATTCTCCGGGCCGCTGGACTATCGAGAGCCAAGACCGCCGCGGTGAAGAGCCTGGCTCAGCACTCCCTGGAGGGAACCGTACCCACCCGCGCCCAGGCGCAAAGGCTCACCAACGATGAACTGATCGAGCGCCTGACCCAGGTCCGCGGAATCGGACGCTGGACGGTCGAAATGTTTCTCATCTTCGGCCTGAGCCGGCCGGATGTCTGGCCGGTGCTCGACTTCGGGGTGCGAAAGGGCCTCGGCCGTGCCTTCGGGAAGCGCGCGCTTCCAACCCCTAAACAGGCGCTTCCGTATGGCCGGAAGTTCTCGCCCTACAGTTCACTGGCCGCCTGGTATTTCTGGCGGGCCTCGGAAATCCCGCGCGCGGTCAGGGCGAAAGAAACGCCTACCGCGAAAATCCCACCACGCTGATCATTCGACCCGCCTCCGCCCCATCACGGCGGTAGGAGAAGAAGAGATCCCCGCGACACCGAGTGCACAGCTCGAGGCTGTCGACGTTGGCTGAAACCAGGCCCGCCTCTTCAAGTTGCGCACGATTCGCCGCCCCGACATCGAGATGCGTCCGATCTCTCGGACCGGGAACGAAGAACCTCGAACCGGACGGTCCGAAGGCCGCTTCAACATCGGCTCCCACTTCGTAGCAGCAGGGTCCGATCGCAGGACCGAGGGCGGCCAGGAGCTGGCGCGGGTCCGAGCCGGCATCGACGAGGGCTCGCACCGCCTGTTGGGCCACCCGAGCCACGGTGCCGCGCCAGCCCGCGTGTGCGGCGGCAGCGCGACGCTCGATGGGGTCGACGATCAGCAGGGGCAGGCAGTCGGCGGTTTCGATGGCGAGGAGAGTGCCGGCCGCTTTCGTCACGCTCGCATCCGCCTCGGGCGACTCCGCCCACGGTGGTGTCGCGACCGCGCAACCATGGACTTGTTTCAGGAAGAACACATCGCCCGAACCGCGAAAGGCGCTTCGCGCGGCCTCCCGCGCCACCGTCCGATCCCCCGGAACGCGTTGTCCAAACCCGTGGGCCAGGCCGAGGACCCTCGAGAGCCGAGAAGATGCCAGGAATTCCATCGCTTCCATATCCGACCGCAATCCTCACGTTGAGTGTGGGAGCGGCGCATTAGTCCGGGTCGAAAATCTCCCTCCTCAGAAGGAAGTTGTGAGAAAGGCCGGGTCAGAACCTCAGGGCCACGCCGAGCCGGGCCGTCCAGAAGCCGGGCGTGAACTCCGGGATCTCGAGTTGCGAAGCGATCGAGCTGAGGAGGGCCTTCTCGACCGCACTCAAAGCGCCGGTTTCCTTAGACTGCCACTTCAGCTCGGACCGTTGGAAGGCGAAGCCCCGGGCCTCACCCACCACCGAAAAGCCCCCGGCCACCTTTATCCGAACCGTGACCCCTCCGTTGAAACCGAGGTGAGAGGTGTCATCCGGGTTCACCGGCGAGGCGGTGAGCGAAACCGGAAAGGAAGCGTTGAGGTTCGCGACGGTGAGGGTGGGGAGTGCGTCGAGCTCAACGGTCGGAAGGTAGCTGACCCCCCCGGAAAAACCGATGCCGATCCGCCCTTGCGATTGAAAGCGCAGATTGAGCGAGAAGGGCTTCACTCTCTGAAGGTCGGTCTCTCCTGCCCCCAGAGTCACCGGAATGGACGAGACCGGCGAGCCCGCCGGTCCCAGTTCGAGGGTGTAGTTCCCGCCGAAAGACTGCAGATCGATGTCCACGCTATCCAGCCGGGCCTCGATGCCGAATGAGTTCGAGAGAAAGAACGTGGCCGCGGCGCCGTAGGCGACACCTCCGTCCGCTTCGAGGGAGGGAGCTTCCTTTACCGTGAGCCTCGCGAGTTGCAACTGCGGCGCGGAGCCGATGAAGGTGAACGTCTGCTTGTAGGTCGGAATCGTAGGACCGGTGAACACCGCGAATTCGATGCCCGAGCCCTCACCTGGCTGCGCAGTGGCAGCAAGGGTGAAGAGGCCGGCGGCTAGCCTTCCCAGGAGCGTTTTTGACTTCATCCAATAAGCATAGATGCAGGGCGTCTGCGGTCTTGACCGGATGCCCGTGGTCAAGGTGCGGCGATGCCCATTCCACCCACCGCTCGTAAGCTTCCGGGGTGCGAAGACGGGTCGCCGTGACCATCTGCTTCTTGACCGCGTGTGCTCCGCAGCCCGAACCAGAGCTTCAAGCCAAAGGTGGAGCCCAGATCTACGCGAAGTTGTGCGCGAACTGCCATGCCCCCGACGGTCGTTCGCTCGCCACCCTGGCCCCTCCGCTCGCCGGTCATGCCGTTCGAATGCTGGAGATGGGAGGACGAAGCCACCTCATAAGGATTGTGCTCAATGGAATGTCGGGTCCGATCGAAGTCGGCGGTCGCCGGTACAACGACATGATGGCGCCGCTCCGCTATTTGAAAGATGAGCAGGTGGCCGATGTGCTGAACCACGTCCTGACCTCGTGGGGCAACGAGGCATTGCTTCCCCCCGACCACCAGCCATTCACCCCCGAAGAAGTGAGCAAGGAGCGGGTCCCCGTGGCCTCGCCCAGAGAGATGGCCGCGGAGCGTCCGCGCCTATGAGTCTTTCGGAGACAGCCCTGCAGGCCGCGACTCCCTGGGCCGCCTGGCCTCCGGCCACCTGCTTTCCCTACGACTGCTTCTGCGAGGCGATCGGCGGCGGTCTGGTTCGTCAGCCCGCGAACACCGCGAGCTCATTCGGGTTCTTGGTGGTGGCTTTGTGGGTGGCCACGCGCTCGGCGCGACCTGAGGCGACCGGACGCTCGGCTTTTGACCGCGCGGAAACCTGGCTCTTCGTGGGATCGCTTGTGTGGGTCGGCCTCGGCAGCGCCTTCTATCACGCCTCCTTGACCTTCGTGGGACAGGTGATCGATGTCTCCGGCATGTACCTGGTCGCGACTTTCATCCTTCTCCATCGGCTGGGGCCGAGATGGGGCATCGCGCCATTGTGGAGCGCCCTCGGCTTCGTTCTGGCCAACGCCCTGTTGATGACCGTGCAGGTGAGAGCACCGTCACTGCGACGCGTTGTTTTCGGGGTTTTGCTCGTCACCGCCTTGATCGTCGAGTGGAGATCATCCCAGGCCGGGCGGAGATGGCTGTCCGCCGCCGCCCTTCTAATGGCCGTCGCGTTCCTCATCTGGGTCGTCGATTGGCAGCGGATGGTTTGTGCGCCCCAAAGCCTCATTCAAGGCCACGCGATCTGGCACCTGCTGGGCGCCCTGGCTGCGGCCTGCCTCTTCAAGAGCTACGAAAAAGAAACCTGAGCCGCCCCGGCACCTTCAGGCCGCGCCTTGAGCCAGCTTCGGGGTGGAGGGCCCCATGCGCAGGGCGCTCTTCTTTCGGGCGGCCAGGAGGTCGGGGAGATGAGTCTCGGCCCAAGCGCAGATGGCCTCGAGCGGTTTGATGAGCGTGCGGCCGAGAGGGGTGAGGGTGTACTCCACCATCGGTGGAACCACGGGGTGGATCTTGCGCACCACCAGGCCATCCCGCTCCAGGCTGCGCAGGGTCTGGGTCAGCATCTTCTGGGAGACGCCGCTGATCTTTCGCTGAAGCTCACCGTAGCGCATGGTTTTTTCGGAAAGAGCCCCGATGACGAGGGCGGTCCAGCGATCGGCGATCCGGTCCAGAACCTGACGGGACGGGCACTCCTGATTGAACACGTCGCAGCTTCGCGGTTTCATAGGCACCAACAGGTGTGTACAGTACAACAAAGTAGGTACTTCACAAGTGGATCCCGTTGAAGGATACTACGCGTTCACCAACAAACCAAGGAGACAAACCCAAATGATTCTCGTTACCGGAGCCGGCGGAACCATCGGCCGCCTTCTCGTTGAAGAGCTGAAAGCATCAAACCACAAATTCCGCCCCGCCTATTACACGAAGGAGAAAGCCGACAGGATGACGGCCGAAGGCGGGGGCGCGGTCGCGCTGGACTTCGCCAAACCCGAAACCCTGAGGCCGGCTCTGGTCGGAGTCGACACCGTGTTCCTCCTGGGCGCGGGCGGCATGGGCCAGACCGAAGGCGAGACCAACGTGGTTCGGGAGGCGAAGGCCGCGGGGGTGAGGAAGATCGTCAAGCTCTCGGTCTGGGGAGCGGAGGGCGAGGGGTTCTCCTTCGCGAAGATCCATCGGCCGGTCGAGCGGGCCATCGAGGCCTCGGGCCTGTCGTGGACGTTCCTCCGCCCCAACGGCTTCATGCAGAATTTCGTCAACTACATGGGCGCGTCCATCAAGGGACAAGGCGTCTTCTATCAGAACGCGGCGGACACGAAGATCAGCCACATCGATGCCCGCGACATCGCGCGCGTGGCCGCGGCGGCGCTGACCAGGCCCGGACACGAAGGCAAGGCCTACGACCTGACCGGGCCCCAGGCGCTCTCCTATGGAGACGCAGCCGAGGTCCTGACCCGCGTTCTCGGGAAGAAAGTGGCTTATGTGGCGGTGTCCGATGAGGCGGCCAAGGCGGGCATGCTCGCGGCGGGAATGCCCGAGTTCTATGTCGATTACCTGATCGACCTCAGCCAGTTCTATCGGAAGGGCGGAGCCGCCCGCGTGACGAGCGCGGTGAAGGATGTCACGGGCAAGGATCCGGTCAGCTTCGAGCAGTTCGTGAAGGACAACGCTGCGGCGTTTTGAGATTCAGCTCTCTCGGCCCCCAGGGCCTTCATCCCGATAGTTCCGGTCGGCCCCGGGGGGCCGCGGCGTTGCCCGGCCGGTAGAATTCGCGTATGCCTTCCTCCTTTCTGATCGCTTCGCTCGCCCTCCTGATCCAGACGCCTTCCGCCTCGTTGAAGTACGACCTGCCGGAGGGATGGACCAGCAAGCCCCTCTCTTCGAAGATGCGGGTGGCCGATTTCGTTCTCCCGAAGGCAGAGGGCGACCCCGAGGACGCGACCCTCGTGGTCACCTTCTTCGGAGGCCAGGGCGGCACGGTTCAGGCGAACTTCGACCGCTGGCTGACCCAGGTGGAGCAACCCGACGGGCGCGCCTCCAAGGATGTGGCGAAGACATCGGTTCTGAAGACCCACGACCTCACCCTGTCGATCATGGATCTTCCCGGCACCTTCGTAGCCGAGAAGGCGCCCGGTTCCGCGGAGCGGTACAACAAGCCCGGGTTCCATCTCCGCGCCGCGGTGATTGAAGGCAAAGGCGGTCCCTACTTCGTCCGACTCGTGGGTCCCGCGAAGACGGTCGCGAAGTGGGATGCGACGGTCCAGGCCTTTTTCAAGAGCCTTCGCATCGAGTAGCTCTTCTCCTTGCCTGAACTCCCGGAGGTCGAGGCCGCACGAAAGGCCGCGCTGCGCCATCTCAAGGGGCGCCGCATCATCGCGGCGCGCTGCCCGCCCGACACCATCGTTCTCTCCGGAGTCTCGCCCCGCCGCGTTGAGAAGGCTCTGCGCGGAGCCACCATCGAGGACGCCGGACGTTTCGGCAAACACCTCTGGCTCGAGCTCGACTCGAAGCCCTGGCCGATCTTTCATTTCGGGATGACCGGCGGTTTCCATTTCTTTGGCTCCGCAAATGAAGCGCCCCGCTTTCTGAGGCTGGAGCTGGTCCTCGATAACGGCCGCCGGTTTGCCTTCGCCGACGCGCGCCGATTCGGTCGCCTTCGCCTGGCTCATGATCCGAGAAACGAGCCGCCGCTCCTCGCACTTGGCCACGATCCGCTCTTCGGTCTTCCCGACTCGGTGTTGCTTGCCGCGGAGATCGGTTCGCGGAAGGCTCCCATCAAAGCAGTCCTGCTCGATCAATCGACTTTTGCGGGAGTCGGGAATTGGATCGCGGATGAGGTCCTGTACCAGGCCGCCATTCGCCCGCAGCGGCCCACGTCTGATCTTTCGGCGGCCGAGATTGCGCGGCTGAGAACCACTCTCCTGCGCGTCATCCGTCGCGCGGTGGCGGTGAATGCGGACTCGGATCGCTTTCCCGCGGGCTGGCTTTTTCACCGCCGCTGGGGCCGAGTGAAGAATTCGAAAACGCTGGAAGGCGCAACTATCGAGCACGACACGGTCGCCGGCCGAACCACCGCCTGGGTTCCCTCCCGCCAGCGCTAGGGCGCGACGCCCAACCGGCGCCCAACCGGCTGCCCAACCGGCTTGACGTGGTTGCATTTCTAGCGAAGAATCAGGCAGCCGGAAGCCTTTGGGCGGAAGCCCCCACCCTTGATTTTGGAGAGACAAGCATGGCCGAGTCGGACAAAACCACCTCGAGGTTCTCAAGACGTTCCTTCATCAAGACGGCCGGAGCCGGAGCGGCCATCGCCGGCGCTTCTGCGGAAGCCCAGGACAAGAAGCCGCAGACCTTCGGACCTGACGCCACCACAATGACCCTTAACGTCAATGGCGCGCCGCGACAGGTCACGGTCGAGCCCCGGGTGACTCTGCTGCGCGCCTTGCGCAACGAGCTCGAGATCACGGGCGCCAAGGAAGTTTGCGATCGCGGCGGTTGCGGGGCCTGTACGGTATTGATGGATGGACGCACGGTCAACGCCTGCATGCTGATGGCGTGGGATGCGGTCGGACACGAAATCACCACCGTCGAGTCCTTCGGAACGCCAGAGAAGATGTCGCCCATTCAGGCGGCGTTCGTGGAAACCGACGGCTACCAGTGCGGTTTCTGCACCCCGGGGATGATCGTGAGCTGCACCGCTTTACTCAAGAAGAACCCCAACCCGTCCCTGGACGAGACCAAGGCGGCTCTCGCCGGCAACCTCTGCCGCTGCGGAACCTACGGCCGGATCTTCGAAGCCGTCGACAAAGCCGCCAAGACCATGGCCTCGGCCAAACCCGCGCCGGGCAAGACTTCCGTGAAGAAGGGGGAGTAAGCCATGTCTCAGCAGACCCCACCCACACCGACGCCGACGCCGACTCCCATTCCCACCGTCAAGATGAAGGCGAAGGCCGGCTTCGAAGGCAAACCGGTCGAGATGGATATCAACCCCGCCGAGGGCGATCTCAAGCCCTGGGATCTCGATACGAAGTTCGCAGTTATGAAAGGACGGTACCCGCGCATCGAGGGTCCGCTCAAGGTCACCGGCCGCGCGAAGTACACCTATGACATCAAGCTGCCCGGAATGTTGTGGGGTCGGATGGTGGGCGCGGCGGTGCCTCACGCCGAGGTGGTAAAGATCGATACGTCGAAGGCGGAGAAGCTCCCCGGAGTGAAGGCGGTCTGGACCACGGAGTCGCGCACCATCCGGTTTGCGGGCCAGGATGTAGCCGCGGTGGCCGCCATCACCCCGGAAATTGCCGAAGACGCCGCCCGCCTGATCGAAGTCACCTACAACGAGAAACCCTTCACCACCGACCTCGAGAAGGCTATGGAGGCGGGAGCGCCGCCGGTCTATACGCCCGAGCAGGTGCCGGGAAATGCGTCGATCCCAAGGAACGGGAACATCCTCGGTCCTCAAACCGGCCGAGGTTTGAAGCGCGGCGACATCGCCACCGGCCTCGCCGATGCCGACGTCACGTTTGAAGGCACCTACCGCTGCGTCACCCACACCCACTCGCCGCTCGAAACCCACGGCGTGATCGCCCAGTGGGAAGGCGACGAGCTCACGATCTACGCCTCGACCCAGGGGATCTTCACGGTCAAGGAAGGCGTTTCGGAGGCGCTCAAGATTCCGCGGACCAAGGTCCGCGTGATCACCGAGCACATGGGCGGCGGTTTCGGAAGCAAGCTGGCCCCTTCGGCCGCCGGCTCTCAGTTCGCCATCGTCGCGTGTCAACTCGCCAAGATGGCGGGCGCGCCGGTGAAGCTGATGCTCGATCGCCGCCAGGAACACCTGTGCACCGGCAATGCTCCCTCCGCCCTCATGACCGTCAACATCGGGGCGAAGAAAGACGGGACCTTCACCGCCATTCATCACCGCTCCTATGGTTCGGCGGGAATGGCGGCGGGTGCCGGCACCGCGGCGCCCCTCGGAAACCTCTACCAGAACACCCCGAACATTCTCGGTGAAGATCACCACGTGTTCACGAACGCCGGCCCCGGGGCGCCTTTGCGCGCACCCGGCCACCCTCAGGGTGCCTTCGGGCTCGAGTCGGCGGTCGACGAAATGGCCGACAAGCTCGGAATGGATCCCCTTGAAATCCGGCGCAAGAACGAGTCGTCTCCGGTCCGGATGATGCAGTACGACGTCGGCGCCAAGGCCATTGGCTGGGAACGTCGGAACAAGAAGGCCGGGGAGGCCAAGGGTCCGCGCAAGCGAGGCCTCGGCATGGCGAACGGGGAATGGTTCGTCATCGCCCGCGGCAGTGGGGTGGGATGCGAAGTCCGGATCCATCGCGACGGTTCGGTCGAGTGCTTCTCCGGCGCCCAGGATATCGGCAGCGGTTTCCGAACCGCCATGGCCATCGTGGCGGCCGAGGAACTGGGCCTTCAGCCCAAAGACATCACCATGCACGTCGGCGACACCAGGTGGCCGGAAGGCCCGGGCTCGGGCGGGAGCAACACCACGAACTCGGTGGCTCCGGTAGTGCGACAAGCCGCCTACGATGCGAAGCAGAAGCTCTTCGCGGCCGCTGCATCGGCCCTGGGGGCTTTGCCCAAAGACCTCGACGCGCGAGACGGCAAGGTGTTTCTCATCGCCAAGCCCGCCAAGAGTCTGACCTTCAAACAGGCGGCGGCGAAAATCCCAGGCGAACAGGTCGCGGCCACTGCGGAGAGAAAGAAGCAGTACGAAATGTTGCGGCAGGACATCGCGGGCACGCAATTCTGCGAGGTTGAAGTCGACGTCGAGACCGGCGAAGTGAAGATCATCAAGATGGTGTCGGTGAACGATTGCGGCATTCCCGTCAACAGCCTTCTCACCGAGAGCCAGGTCATCGGTTCGATGATCCAGGGCGCCTCCTGGGCCCTGTTCGAGAACCGCATCCTCGACCGCAGCTATGGGACGATGGTGAACGGCAATCTGGAGTCGTACAAGATCCTGATGCCGACCGACATGTTCGAAGCGGTCTCCATACTCACCCCGGTGGCAAACCTCGGCAACAACACCTCCACCGCCGGCATCGGCGAACCGCCGAGCGTGCCTACCCTCGCCGCCGTCGCCAACGCCGTTTTCAATGCGACGGGCGCCCGCGTTCGTTCGCTCCCCATCACTCCAGATCGCATGCTGGCCGCACTCGCCGAAGCCCGGCGGAGGGCTTAACCGAAATGAATCGCTTCGAAGTCACCAAACCCTCGACCCTCGCCCAGGCCAAGGATCTCGTTCAGGAGAAGGCCTGGAGCACCTACCAGGCGGGCGGGATCGATGTCATCGACCACCTCAAGGAGCATCTCGAGGCGCCGCCACGTATCGTCGATCTGAAAGGCATTTCCGGGCTCGCCGATATCAAGGTCGAAACCGACGGTGGGCTTCGGATCGGGGCCCTCGTGAAACTCGCCGATCTGGCGAGCGACGAGCGAGTCAGAAAAACCCACGCTGCCCTCGCCACCGCGGCGGGAGAGACGGCCTCGCCCCAGGTCCGCAACGTCGCCACCATCGGAGGCAGCGTTTTGCAGCGTCCCCGCTGCTGGTACTACCGGCTCGAAGAGTACAAGTGCCTCAAGAAGGGCGGCGAAGTCTGCTACGCGGTGGGCGGCGAAAACCGTTATCACGTGATCTTTGGCGGCGGCCCGTCGTACGCGGTTCACCCGTCCAATACCGCGGTGGCCCTCGTCGCGCTCGGCGCCACCTTTGTCTTCGATGGTCCAAAGGGCGTGCGCACGGTCGCAGCGTCCGAGTTCTTTCAGCTGCCCTCGAAGAACCCCATGGTTGAGAACGCTCTCGGGGTGGCCGAGATCCTCACCGAAGTTCGGGTCCCGGCGGCCGCGGGTCGTTCGATCTATGACGAAGTGCGAGAGCGGCAGGCCTTTGACTGGCCGCTGGTGTCGATGGCGGCCTGGGTCCGCCTCGAAGGCGGCCTGGTCCGGGACGCTCGCGTGGTCCTGGGAGCGGTGGCTCCCATCCCCTGGCGTTCGAACCGGGCCGAAGCCGCCCTTATGGGCAAGCCGCTCAACGAGGCAACCCTCCAGGACGCCGGACGCGCCGCCATTGTGGGCGCCGCTCCGCTCTCCGACAACGGCTACAAGGTCGGCCTGGTTCAGACCCTCGTCCGTCGCACCCTCGCGCAGCTCGCGTAAGCCCGAAACAAAGGAAGCATCATGAACGAGACTCCCGCGACCGTCCCCCTGGCCCCCGCCGACGTTGAGCCGGACATCATTCCCTGCCAGCGGATCCGAACCAAGATGTATTACGTGCTCGGACGATCCGCGGTGGACCTGCGCAAGTCGTCCCCCACCTCCCAGTACTGGTGTTCCCGCACCGCCACCGTGATTGGTCCCGACGACGTTTGCTGTTCGCCGGAGTTGTGCCAGCCGAACCGCGCCTGCTACGAAGCGGAGGAGTAGGGCGGCGCTCCGGGCTCATTCGGCGCCGTCGGTTTCGCCTTCGGATCGACCACCACCGCGGGAAGGGTGATGGTGAATTTCGTTCCCCTACCTTCTTCGCTGCCGACGATGATGTCGCCGCCCATCATCTGACAGAAGTTCCGGCTGATGACGAGGCCCAGACCGGTGCCTCCGAACTTCCGGGTGGTAGACGCGTCCGCCTGGGTAAAGGCCTGGAACATCCGTCCCAGCTGTTCCTTGTTCATTCCGATGCCCGTGTCGGAAACCGAAAAACGAAAGATCTCCGACCCTTCGTGCCACCGGCGCTCGACCTCCAGGGTGATGGTCCCGCCCTCGGTGAATTTCGCGGCATTCGAAAGCAGGTTGAAGAGCGATTGCCGGACTTTGGTGACGTCCGCGTGGATGGAACCAAGATTTGGGGCGAGGCTGATCGACAGCTTGTTGGCCTTCTTGTCCACCAGGGGCGCCACCACCGAGACCACGTCGTCGATCAACGGACGGACCTCCACGGTTTCCAGATAGAGATCCATCTTGCCCGCTTCGATCTTCGAAAGGTCGAGGACGTCGTTGATGAGAGCGAGGAGGTGCTTCGCCGAGGAGTGGACCCGCTTCAGGTCGGACACGTACTCGTCATGCCCGTTGTCCTGGGCCTCCTCCTGCATCATCTCGGTGTAGCCAATGATGGCGTTGAGCGGCGTTCGGAGCTCGTGGCTCATGGTGGCGAGAAACTGGCTCTTGGTGGCGTTGGCGGCCTCGGCCGCGACCTTCGCTTCTTTCAGTTCCTTCTCCTGGCGCTTGCGGGAGGTGATGTCCTGGGCCACCGCAATCATCCCGGAAGCCTGTCCCTCCGCGTTCTTCAGCACGCCGGTGGTGAACGACATCGGTATTTCCCGCCCATCTTTCGCCCGATAGACGGTCTCGAGCGCGTTCACCGCGGACTGCGTCCTCAACGCATCCTCGGGGACCTTGCCGCTGAGAATGGAGAAGGGCTGATCGACGAGTTCGGCTTCGGTGTACCCCAGCAGCTTGAGCAACGCCCGATTCACGGTGCGGATCCGGTCGGCCCGGTCCACCACGATGAGGGTGTCTTTCATGTTGCGGATGATGTCGTCCACGTAGGTCTTCGAAACCGTGGTGGCGTCGAGGCTCGAAGCCATGGCCTTGAAGGCGCGGGCGAGCTGGGCTACTTCATCGTTGCCCCGGGGCTCGATGTTGCGTCCGGCCGCGAAGTTCCCCTGCGCGACCTCGCGGGTGGTCTCGGAAAGCGACCGGATGGGCGAAACGATGCCGCGCGAGAGGGAGAGCAGGAACAGCATCAGCACCACCAGGAAGAGCGCAGCGAAGGTCGCCGACTGGGTGGCTCGGGACCTCAGCATGGCGCTCGTCCGATCCAGGGTCGTTTCGAAGGCGGCGCGCCGATCCTTGACCACTCGATCGAAGCCCGTGTCCAGGGTGGTCCGCAGGTCGGCGACCCGGACCGACAGGTCGCCGATGCGCTCGGAACTAAGCCCGGCCAGACCTCCCCGCTGCTGCTCGCTCTTGATGGCCAGGTTGGCTAGCTCAATGGCCTGGGGTTCGTAGGCTTTGAAGGTCTCGCGCAGTCGGATCACCTCGGCTTTTGCCGCGTTGGTCGATATGGCCGCGACCGCGTCAAGATGGCCGACGAGCGCCAGGGAGATCCGGTGGGTGCCCTCGAGTCCACCCTCGCCTGTCTGCACGACCTCTTCGATCTTGTCGGTGAAGTCCTTGAACGAGTCGTGCGCGGAGGAAAGATGCTCGTACTCGGGAAAGGCCTGGTCCTTGAGGTCGCGCAGATCGATGCCGATCTGGGTTCCGGCGTTCCAGAAGAGTCCGACCAGGATTCCGGTGGCCACGATGAAGCCCACCAGGAGCAATCCGAACTTGGACGAGAGCGAGAAGCGTGACATCGCTGGTTACTTGGCTTTGTGGCGGTCTGAAGGAGCCTAGTTCGAGATATCGAGAACGCGGACCCGGTCGTCCACCGCCGAGGCCTCGACCACGCCAATCGCCCCGGGCTGGCGGTTCACGAAGTCGAGGATCTGCCCGCTCGTTCGGAACACTTTGGGAACCGCACCTCCCCCCGAGAAGAGCAAACGCTTCCAGTAGGTTCGGAACTGGCTGACGCTTTTCTGCAGAGTTCCGGTGAGAAAGGCCTCCCCCGCCGGACTTTCTTCTTCCGGCATCGCGGGCACGATTCGGGTTCCGGAGTCCCAGAGGGTCTTCTTGCCGAGGAAGATGCGGGTCAGGTCGTCGGCGGTGAGGGAGACGATCTTGTTCTCCTTGTTCACCACCACCCGGAGCGAACGGTCCACCCCCTGCGCCGCGGCGAGAAAGGGAACCAGAGCGAAGCACACCGCGAGGCTCCAGGACATCAAACGAAGGTTCTTGTGGGCCATGCCTAGAACCCCAGGACCAGCGCCGCTTTGAGCTCGTTATAGCCACGATTCGGATACTTCGCGAGGCTCGATTTTGAACCGCCGCGGAAGATGTTGTCCTCGATCTTCAGCTGGAAGTTCTTCGACATTTCGATGTTCACGCCCACGATGAAGTCCCGACCGCCCACGTCGTCAAGGCGGCGATTGGGATTCACGTAGTCCAGACGCAGGTAGGGAGTCCACCCGTTCTTGAAGTGAAACGACGGCTGAAGGTACCAGCCCAGCTGCTGTTGGGATCCTCCGGCCTTCAGGCCAAGAGACCCCACCGCCACCTCGCCCAGCAGCCGGAATCTCGAGAGACTCAACTCCGCCTCGAGGCCATGACTTTGAAGGGTGGTGAAGGTCGCCGAACTCAGCCGGTCGCGATAGAACGAATAGCCCACCCGCAGTTTTTCGGTGACATCCACCCGAAGTCTGGCCGTCACCGACTTGGACGAATTCTCATCCTCCTCGAAGGGGTTCGCCTCCAGCTGTTCGCCGTTCGCTACCAGAACGTCGTAGGTCCAGTCCTTGCCCGCGGTCACGCCGTCACCGTGCGCGGCGATACCGGCGCCCCAGCGCGGATAAAAAAGGAAACCTCCGCCCACAATCCGATCGGTCTTGTTGAGGCTTGCCGCCTCTTTCACGCTCAGAAAGGCCGGCTTGGCGGTGTGAATTTCGTTGAAGACCCCGAAAGGTGTGAACATCTTCCCGAACCGGAGCTTCAGCTTGTCGGAGAGGGCGTACTCGACAAAGCCGTACTCCAGCGCCTGGTTGCCCCGACCGTCTTCGGTGGCGGTGCCGTGTTCCCAGGAAAGATCGGCGGCGACGCGAATGCGTTCTGACACCGAGATGTTGAACACAAGGTCGAACTGATCGGCGTCGAACGAGCCGTTCTTGTCGCCCTTGCCATCCTTGCTGAGTTGCTTCGAAAATTCAAAGTTCGTGTAGCCGTTAATGACAATCCGGTCCGCCATCTCCTGAGCCGGAGCCAGGGAAGGAAAGACCAGAACGGCCACCGCGGCGGCCCAAAACCGCCTCATGACTTCGGCGTCCCGTCCCCGACGTGGGGCTCCATCTGTTTGCGCGTAGGCTTCCTCCCGATGATCATGGGAAGGAAGTGTAATCGCAACCCCTCGAACCATTCATCCTGCAAGCCGCAAACGAAACGCCCATGACGGCGTAACATTCCGCTTTAGGATAGGGAGGGGGGCGCCCTGGTGGCCGCCCGCGCACCCGCTCTGCTGGACAAGGAAATTCGAGGGAGAAAACATGCGAAGACTGACACTGTCGAAGGGCGATTTTCTGTGGGAAGCCGGAGACGTGGCCCGCAATATCGGAATCGTCGAAACCGGGAAACTCGGGGTTCGATCGGCCCGGGGGATCGTGGGCATCGTCACCTCCAAGATGGTCCTTGGTGAAAGCGCGCTGCTGATGCTCGACGGCCAGGCCCAGATGCGCACGGCCGCGGTGGTGGCGCTCGAAGACACCGTGGTCACCGAATACTCGGCCTCGCTCTTCAAGACGACCTTCGAGTC
>JANLSZ010000019.1:0-1635 GCA_031362685.1 Vicinamibacteria bacterium
AAGGTCCAGGCTCCCGGGGAGCCGCCCCGGGACTTCATCATCCACGACGAAAGCGACCGCGGCCTTCCTGGCCTGATCAATCTCATCGGCATCGAATCGCCCGGGTTGACCTCATGCCTCGCCATCGCCCGGCATGTCGACACTCTGCTCTGAAGCGTTCAGGGCCGGTCCGTCTCCGTGGGTCATGGGCCAGACGCTCACGGCTTGCGATCAGGTGAAACCAACCACCGCGTGCGGGACGTACGGTTGTTCAAGACTCGCGATCTCCTCCGGCGTGAGCTTGACCGAGAGGGCGGCGATGGCATCGTCAAGATGATGCGGCTTGGTGGCCCCGACGATGGGTGAGGCCACCGGCTCCTTCTGTAATACCCAGGCCAGAGCCACCTGGGCCATCGGGGTGCCGCGGGCGGCGGCAACGGAGCCCACACCCTCGACCACCTGCCGATCGGCTTCTCCGGTGCCGACATACAGACTCTTTCCGTAGGCGTCGCTCTGGGCGCGCCCGGTCTGAGTGTCCCAGCCCCGGGCCAGCCGGCCGCGGGCGAGCGGACTCCAGGGCAGGACGCCGATGCCCTCCGCCTTGCACAAGGGCAGCATCTCTCTCTCCTCTTCGCGATAGAGAAGGTTCACGTAGTTCTGCATGCTGATGAAGCGCGTCCAGCCATGCTGGTCGGCGATGTGGAGGGCCTTGGCAGACTGCCAGGCGAACATCGACGAGGCGCCGAGAGAAATTGATGCCAAGTTCGAGCGCCTTCTTGATGAAGGGCTGGCTCTGCTCTTCGGTCAGGGTCCACGGGTGCGTCCCACGCTCGGGAACGCCATAGCTCATGCAACCGAGACAGATCCGTGAGACCTCGAGACCGCTGCGACCCAGCTTCACGTAGTCCATGGCCTGACTTTCTCACGCAGAGCTCGGCAAGTAGCCGACGACCACCGAAGCGCGCCAGGTCACCAGCCGACGGCGAGGCCGTCCTTCCGCAAGTCCGAACCGCCCATCATCAGGCCCGTTTTCGGGTCGATCATGACGGCCTGGTAACCGCCCATGAAGCCCCGGCCTTCGCTGATCTGGTGGCCTCGCAGTTCCAGCGACTTCCGCACTTCCGCGCCGATGCCGGCCTCCACCGCGAGTTTCGCGCCCATGTGCCGCATGCGGGCGGCGTCGCCCGCGTCACGCACGTTCATGCCGAAATCGATGAGATTCGCGACCACCTGCGCGTGGGCCTGCCCCTGGTTGTCGCCGCCCATTACGCCGAACGACACCCATGGCCGAGCGTCCTTCATGATCATGGCCGGCACCAGGGTGTGCAGCGGTCGCTTGCCCGGCGCGATCTGATTTGGATGTCCAGGGGTCAGGACGAAGCCGGAGCCGCGATTATGCAGGGCAATCCCCGTGTCGCCGGCCACGATGCCGGAGCCGAAAGAATCGAAGAGCGACTGGATGAGCGAAACCACGTTGCCCTGACCATCGGCCACGGTCAGATAGATAGTGTCACCGAAGTCGCGGCCCGCGAAGTCGACCGGCGGGGTTGAGCCGCCGCCACTCAGCAGGCCCGCCGCGTAACTTGCCGCCGCCTTCTGCATGTTGATCTCCGGGCGCCGCTTCGCCGCGTAGTCCTTCGAAATCAGCATCTGAAG
>JANLSZ010000134.1:0-3281 GCA_031362685.1 Vicinamibacteria bacterium
GTTCCAGATCATCAGCTTGTCGTCGTAGACGCTGATCTGGATGGGAATGCCCGATCCGTAGTCCTTGTGGGCCACGGCGTTGGCGACGGCCTCGCGCAGTGCTTGTGGGGGCCCCGGATAGGTTTCAACGCGCTGGATCCCCTCATAGGTGATCCGGGCTCGCAGGTACTTGGCCAGCACGAACTCGACGGTTCGGTCGACCTGCGTGAAGAGGTCTCCACTGATTTCGTCATGGAACCGGAGGTCTGAGTCCGTCCGGAAGTACCCGATCTTCACGTAGGCGCCCGTAAAGATCTCTTCAGGCGCCTCATGGAAGAGGAGAGCGGCGGCGCGCCTCAGATAGCCCTGGTCAAAGAGGCGCAGTTTCTCAAGCAGAACGCGGTCGCCCTCGCGCAGGAGCTCGGCAGGCATCCGATCACTTTGTGTCGCCCGAACGCGGAAAGTCTTGAGCGCCGCTTTCGACAGTTGCGAAACGCGAACACCGGGGATCGGGATGCCGTCCCATGTGCGGCCCTGCTTGCGGAGGAGGAACCGCTCGAGCGAGCCGCCCTTGAGCGCCTGGTTGGTGCTGCCGCTGCGGTAGTAGAACTCGCCGTGATAGCTGATCGGGTTGGAGTACGGCGGCGTCTTGATCTCCAGGTACTCGCGGCCAGCTTTCTTCTTCAAGCGAACATCGACGATGAGGCCCAGGATGTCGCGGATCTTGTTGGGCAGATCTTCGAGGAGCTTCCGGGCGTCCTTCGCCCCCACCACGTCGCCCGCGTCGTTCCTGCCGATCGTCAGCGTACCGCCCTCGGCGTTCGCGAAGCCGCAGATCACCTTCAGGCAGTCGTCGCGCCACGACTCCTTCCACTCGACACGCTGGCTTTCCTTCATCTCATCACCCCGGCCCCGTTCATGGGACAACTCTACCGGGCCTTAGAATCGTATCGAAGCCAATGAGCCGAGTAGTCCTCGACATTCCCAACGAGACCCTGCTGGCGCTGCGCACCACGCCGGAATCGGTGGGCCCGCGCGTGCTTCTCGCCGCGGCCATGAAGCTCTACGAAATGGGGGACCTGTCATCTGGCGCAGCGGCGGCGCTCGCCGGGATCCCACGCGCGGTCTTCCTCTCGAAGCTCGCCGACTTCGGCATAGACGCGTTCCGCCTCACCGGCTCCGACTTCGCGCAGGAAACGCGTCTTGCGTGAGTTCATCTGCAACACGTCTCCGTTTCAGTACCTTCATCAACTCGGCGCGCTAGAGATCCTCAGGGACCTGACCGGTGGCGTGATCGTGCCGCCATCCGTGCAAACTGAACTGGACGATGGGCAGCGCGCCGGCCATGAATTGCCCGATCTGACCAGGCTCGACTGGGTCAGCCTGAGACGCCCCGAGAGCAAACCCGTCCTGCCGCTCGCGGCTGATCTTGGCCCCGGCGAATCGGCGGTTCTAGCCGAGGCGGATTCTCCCAGTGAGGAGTTCCTGCATCATGCCTTGTTTCATCTGGCGGGCCGTGGTGGCGAGATCTTCGAGGAGCTTCCAAGCGTTCTTCGCTTCCACCTGTGGTCGAGAATTTTCTGGCTCTTCTTCAAGCGCTTCCGGGCATGAAGATCCTTTGCGGTCAGGCCTCCGTACAACCCTCGATAGCCGTGGTCCTGAAAGATCGCATAGTCCAGGCCCGTCTCGACGCCTGCTTTCTTGGCGGCCCGGGCGAGATGTTTGTTGTGGACCGCCAGTTCGTTTCGAATCGCGAGCCGCTTGTCATCCTCCGACAAGGCGGCGAAGCGTGAATCGTCGGCCAGTTCCTGGCGACGGGTCTGGGCCGCGAAATACGTCTGTCCGTTCGCGATGACGGGCTTGGATGGATCGCCGTTCTGAACGATCAGATAGCAGGCGTAGCGTGAGAGGCGGTAATCCTCAACCTGCCGCTTGGCGCCTGAACCGATGCCGACCATTGTGAGGAGATCCTCAATATGGTCCTCCACGCGCTGGCCGCCGTTGCGGCAGGCTTCCATTGCCTTCTCAATGACGGGGAGGAAATGGCGGTACTGCGAGTAGTCGAGCACGACCGCCAGTTCGCGAGCGAGCCAGAATCCGTTGCCCTCCGCGTCGACGTGGTGAATACTTTCGAAGGGCGACCGCGTCTAAAGGCTGCGGCCCGTCCGCGCTCTTGACCGTGAGGATGTCGTTGGGGGTACTTCAGCGTTCGCGGCTTATCCTTGGGCCTCACGCATGCCGAAACTCTATGAATACTTCGGGGTTCTCGTGATGTTCTATTCCAACGAACATGAGCCGGTGCATGTTCACGGCAAGTTCCAGGGACGAGAGTCACGCGCGGAGCTGATTCTGGTCGATGGACTCGTCACCGAGATCCGCTACACCGAGGTCACGGGTAGGGCGCCGTTGGGCCAAAGCGAAATGCGATACTTTGAAGAGATCGTCTCCGCGCGCGCCGCCGAGATCGTCACCAAATGGATCGACTTCTTCGTGCTGCACAAACCAATCAAACCGGAGCACATCACCAGGAGGCTGAAATGACGCCATCGATCATCAACATCCTGACTGCCGACCTGGTCGGGGACTATCAGATCCGCCTCCGCTTCGACGACGCCTCCGAACAGACGATCGACTTCAAGCGATTCCTCTCGGATTCGGCCCACCCCGAGATCCGCGCATGGCTGGACCCGGTCCGGTTTTCGGGGTTTCGCGTCGAGTATGGCGAACTGGTCTGGGGGGACTACGAGCTGTGCTTCCCAGTGATCGATCTCTATAGGAACAACATCGACCACAGGAATTCGTTGGAGGCCGTGGCGTAAGGCGCATCGTCCAGATGCTCGTGGCCCGAGGCCAGGCTTGCGCTTCCCCAAGGGGAAGCTCCGCGCTCGGCCTCCGTCGCGCGTGAACCGTCAACGGTCCCTGAGCCTGTCGAAGGGACCGGGGTGCTTGCGGCCAGGTAAGATTCCGCCACCCCCATGGCGCCCGACGCACGACGTGGCATCGCCCTCTGCCTCTCCGGCGGCGGCATCACCGCCGCCCAGTGGGCGATCGCCCACGCCGCGTCCACGCGCACAAAGTCATTGCGAGGAAGCTCATCAAACGAAGGCGACGAAGCAATCCCCGAATTCGACTTCACCCGCGACATCGCCCGCCCGCTTCAAGCCCCATGGCGAAGAAGTTCCTCCTCTCCTGGAACTGGTTCCGCGGCGCCTTCGTGATCGACGCCAGCGCGAAGCCTCCCCTTGGGGGATCATCGACAAGTTCGAGGAAGCCTTCGGCAAGGGCGCGCTCAACCTCCTGCC
>JANLSZ010000175.1:0-6567 GCA_031362685.1 Vicinamibacteria bacterium
GAGTGACTCTCGCCTGGTCGCGAGAGTCAAGAAGCTCTTGCGAGCCCCCTTTGTCTTCAAGGCTAAAAACGCTTTTGACTCAAAAAATTGCGTGTACTTGTCTAGTTTTCAAAGAACCGTCCGCCGTTTGGGGACTCAGCCAGAATATCGAAAACGGGTAGGGCGAGTCAAGTCTTTGGGGGATCTTTGTCGGAAATCCTTCAATCTGAGACACCAATCTGACAAAGCGGGCCTGGCCAACCGGGAGCACTCCCACAAGATCTTGGGTCACCCGACGACGGGCACCCATCCGCAGGAGTTTTTTCGCGAATCGGACTGCGGTCTGCTCAAGAAAGTCGCGACGCCTCACTTTTGATTCGACCAGCCTCCCTCGCTTTCGGTGAATCTTGGGCTGTTCCGCCTTCAACTGTGGCTGCGGTCTTCCCGCAGTGGTTTTCATCGCTGACGTAAGTTTATATTTCATAGGCACTTGGATGAGGCTGGAACGGCTCATCCGCCGGTGTCGGATTCAGCTTCTTTCTTGCCGCGAAGGTAAACGGTGCGCCCTAGAATTTCGTAGTCGTGACGGGCGATCACGTCGACGGCCCGTGGATAGAGCTGATGTTCGATCTCCAGAATCCGGGCCGAGAGAGAGGCTTCCGTGTCCTCGGGTTCGACCCTCACCGGCTCCTGAAGAATGATCGGACCGGAATCGAGGCCCGCGTCAACGAAATGTACGGTGGCACCCGACCAACGCACTCCGGCTTCGATAGCCTGCTTCTGGGCGTGCATCCCCGGAAACGAGGGGAGAAGAGAGGGGTGAATGTTCAGAATCGGTCCGGAAAACCTGCCGATGAATCCGGGGCCCAGCACGCGCATATAACCAGCCAGACAGACCAGGTCGATGGAGCGATTCTCAATTGCATCCAGGACGGCGCGCTCATGATCTTCTCGCGCGAGGCCGCGGCTTGGCGCCGAGATCGCTTCAATGGCAGCTCCCTGGGCCAGGAGGAACGCTCCGCTCGAAGGGACATTGGAAATCACGAGGACAACCTGATACGAGGAGAAGGTGTTTTGAGCCTTTATCAGGGCGCCAAGATTGCTGCCCTGTCCGCTCGCGAGAACCGCGACGCGTTTCACACCAGGGTGACGCCGTCACCCGCCACGAGTTCACCAAGACGAAAGCAAGTCTCGCCGCGGGCGCGCAGGGAGCCCTCAACCTGATCGGCAGCGTCGGACGAAACGATGAGAACCATTCCAATCCCCATGTTGAAGGTGCGAAACATTTCATCCCGGGCGACCGGCCCACCCTCGGCAATCAGGCGGAAGATGGCCGGAGGTTGCCAGGCTTCGGTTGTCACCCTTGCTCCCACGCCTTTGGGAAGAACCCGAGGAATGTTGCCCTCGAACCCCCCGCCGGTGATGTGAACCAGGGCCTTCATTCGCTTCTGTTCAATTTCCGGCCAGAGCGCCTTGAAATAGCTGCGATGGGGGGCGAGCAATGCCTCGCCAACCGTGGTCTCCAGACCGGCGGGGCGGTCCTGAACGCTCAGGCCAAGACGCTCTATCAGAACCTTCCGGGCCAGGGAATAGCCGTTGGTGTGCAGGCCGAGAGAGGGTAGCCCGATCAGGACGTCACCCACCAAGACATCCGGCCTCGGGAGGATGTTCTTCTTGTCCATCGCCCCGACAATGAAACCCGCGAGGTCGTAGTCATCCTCTGCATACGTCCCGGGCATCTCCGCGGTCTCTCCCCCGATTAGGGGGCACCCGAACTCCTCGCAGGCTCGGGCTATGCCGCTCACAATGGACTCGACGCGCGAGGGATCCATCTTGCCCAGGGCTATGTAGTCGAGGAAGAACAGAGGCCTGGCCCCCTGAACGAGGATGTCGTTGACGCAGTGCGCGACCAGGTCGTAGCCCACGGTGTTGTGAACACCGCAGTCGCGGGCAATTCGGATCTTGGTGCCCACTCCGTCGGTGGAGGAAACAAGAACTGGCTCGTCCATCCCCGAAAAGTCCGGCTGGAACACACCCCCGAATGAACCGATTTCCGACAGAACCGAGGCGGATTTCTTGAGAGAGAGGAGGCGCTTTATTCGTTCTTTCGCCTCATCCGCCGCAGCGATGTCGACGCCGGCAGCGCGGTAGTCCAAGAGGGATTTCCTTAGATAGTTCCTGGGTTAGCGAATGCCGGCCAGGGCTTCGGCGTTTCGGATAATGGGAAACCGGTCGGTAAGGGTTTGGAGGTAGCTTGAAAAGAGCTTGTCCTTCTTGGCGGCGACCAGCGAGTCGCGGATGGAATCTCGTTGCTGAACGAGGGCCGCTTCGTCGGACGACTTCTTTTCGATCACGCGAACGACGGCCACGCCGGAAGGGGTATCGAGGGGCGCTGAGAGTTTCTTCTCGGCCAGGTCAAACACCAGGTCCTCAAGGACCGAACTCTGCGGAATCTCTGTGAACGCCTGGCCGCGTCCCACCAGGCCCTTGGTTTCAACCCGCGTGGCCTTGGCCCGTGCGGCGGCTTTGGTCAGGTCGGTTCGTTCAGCGTCGGCGGCCAGGGCTCTGGCCATTTCCCGTGCCTTCTCCCGGGCAAGAGACTTGATGAGGTCCTTCTTGACCTCGTCCCGGACTTCCGTGACTTCGGGAATCTTCGGCGCCAGTATCTCCTCCACGCGGATGAAAGCCGCGCCCGCTCCGGCCGGGAAACCATCCTTCCCGGTCTCCTTGGGCTTGAGTTCGAAAGCACTGGAGAGGAGAAGCGGGCTGGTCAGGGCTCCCGCGCCCTTGCCCAATTGAACCGGCTCGCTCTTCTTCACGGAGAGGCCTTGCGTGGTGGCGATCTGTTCGAGAGTCTGATTCGCCTTGAGGGCCGCGGTGACCGCTTCGGCTTTCTGACCCGCCAGTTCTCGGGATTTTGAATCCTGAAGCTCGGCTTCAATTCGTTTCCGCGCCTGCTCAAGGGGCTGGGTTGCGCCGTCAAGCTTGGTATCCACCTTGATGATGTGATAACCAAAAGGGCTCTTCACCAGATCGGACGTGGCCCCGGGCTGAAGAGAAAAGGCGACGGACTCGAACGCGGGAACCATCTGGCCGCGACCAAAACATCCAAGACTCCCGCCGTTCGCTGCGGAACTGTCTTCTGATTTCTCCTTGGCGACCTTTTCGAACGCCTCGCCCTTCTTCAGCAAGGCGAGGGCCCCTTCGGCGAGCGTCTTCGCTTCCGCATCTTCGTGACCTTCGGTGGCGGCGGCGTTCTGCTTGACTTTGAGGAGTACGTGCCGACCGCACACCTGGGGAGGAGTGGTGAATTCGGCGGTGTTGGTCCGGTAGTAGTTTTCGACCTCGGTTCCGGTGGGCAAAACCTTGGCTCGGAGTTCAACTGGATCCACGAGAAGGTAGGACAAAATGCGTCGTTCCGGCAAGCGAAACCGCTCTTTGTTCGCGTCGAAGCGGGCCTTCACTTCATCGTCGGTGGGCTGAATCGACGATTCGAACCGCGCCGTGTCGATGTAAACGTACTCCGCCCGGACGAGTTCGCTGCGACGCCGAAACTCCCCGCTGACTTCGGCGTCGGACACCGTCACTCCATCGGTGACCGCTTCTCGCAATCGCCGAGCCTTCAATTGCGCGCGAACGTCGTTCTCGAAATCCGTGACGGTCATTCCCTGCTGCTGAAGGAGCCGGGTCAGGGTGGCAGAACCGACGAAGCGCCCGTCGGTTTGGAGTTGCCGATCTTCCGTGATTGCCTTGACCACCGCTTTGTCATCGACCCTGAAGCCCAAGCGGTCGGCCTCCATGGCTTCGAGATGCTCCCGGACCATCGAGGAGAGGACCTGTTCGCGGAGGCCCATCCGCTCGAGCATGGCCTCATCAATCTGACCCTGGTTCATGGCCAGAAACTGTCGTCTTTGCCGGAGGTAGTGCCTCTGGAACTCGCTGGCCTGAATGGGCCGTCCTCCGACGGTGGCCACGGTGGCATCGGCGAGTCTTGCCGCGGGATCAAGGTTCGGAATGTAAAGAATCACGAACGCCAGAATCACAACCCACAGAAATACAAAAAACCAGCGCCGGTGACGCCGCAGGAATGCGAGGGCCATCTGAGAGTCAACTCCAGATCTCGAAAAGGCACGAAAACGGCTTGTCGACGGAAAGCCGGAAGCTCGATCGCACCGGGGGGTAAAGAGTCGTCGAGTATACTTCGGTCCTCCGTCTCAAGACCCACCCAGCTTTCCCGGGCTTTCGCGTGGTCCCTGGGTGACCTTCGAAAGGACTTCTTCATGTCCGACGTTGATGTGCCCTCGGGCTCGGGGGATCGCCGACTCAAGGTGTCCCGGTTGTTTGGGGCGCTCTTCAGCGTGGTCGCGCTCCTGGCGGTCGGTTACCTCCTTCTCCGTGAGCAGCCCGCGGCCGCGCCCACCGCGACTGAAGCACCCAAGGACATCGCCGCTCTCTTCGAATCCATCGAGGGAAGCGTAAAGACTCGAGGCGTGGGTGGGTTGGATTGGAGAACGGCTGAGATCAAAGTGCCGCTCCGAAAGAGCGATCTCGTGCGCACCTATCCCTCGTCCTCTGCCGAGATCAAGTTTTTTGACGAAACGAGAGTCACCATTCGGCCCGACAGCCTCATCACCATCGAAGAGACCTCTCGAGGCCCGAACTCCACGTCGAGCAAAGTGGCGTGGAAGGTCGCGTCTGGTGAGATCAACTACGAGACTGGCCAGAAAGGAACCGGATCCACCGAAGCGGTCACCCCCACGTTTCGACTCGCCCTCGAGGGCAACTCCGCGGGCACCATGCGAGTAGGCGCGAGCGGCCTCACCGCGGTGGCGCAGCTTTCCGGGGCAGCCAATATCGAGACAAAGACCGGAGAGAAGATCCGTCTCGGAGCCAACGAAGGAGTTCGCGTCGACGCCTCCGGGAAGGCCGGCGCCAAACAGGTTCTTCCCGACCCGCCCACTGCGGGCGCTCCGGGCGGGGCTTCCGGCTTGTTGTCGCTGGCGGAAGGCGTTCCGGTCGAGTTGTCGTGGTCGCCCTCGGCCGGCGCCTCGGCCTACCGGGTCCAGGTCGAATCAAAGACGGCGGGTGGGCGGGAGTTCGTTTTCGACCGCGACGGATTGAAGGGAACCACGGCGAGTATTCCCGGTCTTGGGAGTGGAGACTTCGTTTTTCGAGTGGCCGGCTTGACCCAGGACGGCGTTCAGGGAAAGTTTTCGGGGGCCGTGCCTTTCAAGATCGAGCGTTCCGCCCCGGTGCGGCCGGTCGTCGCACTCGCACTCTCCCCTCCGCTCCTCATTATCGAGACGTTCGAGGCGAGGAACAACGTCATTCGGTTGGTGGGGAAAACAGAACCCGGCGCTCGACTCACCGTGAATGGGGATCCGCTGACCGTCCAGCCTGACGGTTCATTCGGGGAGTTCGTGACTCTGGCGCGAAAACAGGGTGAACAACGCGTTGTGATTCGATCGACCTCCCTCTCCGGTGGTGTCGCCGAGGTAACTCGATCGCTCAGCTCGGGTCAATAGTGCGCCGATCGTCCGGGAAAGCGACGCCGTGGAGCCGAACTCAAATAACCATCCTCACGTGAACGCTGAGGACGTGACGCGGATTCACGCGAGTCTCGAGCCCGCGCTCATCGCCCAGGCCTTCCAACTCGTCTGTTCCGAGCGTCTGGGACTCTCGGAGACTCGGGTGTTTATTTTTGCCGTGGACGACCGGGACCACGTTCTGCGTTTCGGTGGCGAAGAGGAACCGAAGGCCTTAGAGGCGCCCATCCTCGATGGCGGAGGCGTTTGGGGGGTGGACGTGGCTCCCATAGAAAGCGAGTCAACCGGGGCCTGGCGCGCGCTGCTCCCCCTCCAGGCTGATGACCAGTCCCTGGGAATTCTTCAGGTCACGTTCGAGCGATCGCTCGACCCTGCGCAGATTGCCTTGTTGCATGGACTGGCCCGCGCATTGGGTGTGGCGGTTCGAAACGCCGAGACGTTCGAGAAGACAAGAGCCCTGACGTTTACTGACGACCTGACCGCTCTCTACAACGCTCGCTTCATGGCCCTCTACCTCGACCGCGAACTGAAACGGTGCCGGAGAGCACGGTCGGCCCTTTCCCTTCTTTTCATGGATCTGGACGGCTTCAAGAACGTGAATGACACCCATGGACACCTCGCCGGCTCCCGGACGCTCGTCGAAGTGGGCGCGGTGCTCGAGAAAACGGTTCGAGACGCTGACGTCCTCATCCGCTATGGCGGCGATGAATTCGTGATTGTTTTTCCAGAAACACCCCTGCCCGGCGGGCTCATCATCGCGGAAAGAATCCGACATGTGATCGAGGCCACCAAGTTCCTGGAATCCCAGCACATCGAGGCTCGGGTTTCCGCCTCGATCGGAATAGCAGCGTATCCTGAGAGCGCTGACGACGTTCGGGCTCTGATCTCGAGTGCTGACCGGGCCATGTATCGGGCCAAGACGCTCGGAAAGAACCGCGTGGTCGTCGCCAGCCCGCTGAAGCTCTCCTGAATCCACAAACGAGGCGCTGGTACTTCCCTTGAGTCTGCTCAGATCCATCCTTAACTTCAGTTACTTCTCGAA
>JANLSZ010000061.1:0-88850 GCA_031362685.1 Vicinamibacteria bacterium
GCTTCTCTCCTCCACCCTCATGGTCGTCGCCTCCGTGGTCCTCATGGCCGCAGTCGCGGGCGCTTTTCTTCTCGGCCGAAGGTTCGGCCAGTCGGGGGAGCGGGCGGTGTCCTCGACGGAAGCGTCCCGGGTGGCCACCGAACGCGCGCGATTCGAGGCCATTGCTCAACGGGTTCCCGTGCTCGAACGCGACCTGGTCGCGGCCCGCGCTCTGCTGGCCGAACGCGAAGCGAAACTCGGCGAGGCTCAGGTCCGGATCGCCGAGACTCTGACCCGGCTCGTAGAATCTGAGAAAGCGGCGCTTGAAAAGATCGAGCTCATGGCCCGGACCGAAACCTCGATGAAAGACGCCTTTCAAGCCCTTTCCACGGACGCGCTCGACAAGAGCCGGGCCGCATTTCTCGACCAGGCCCAGGCTACCTTCGGGCAATTCCGCGAAAGCGCGCTCAAAGACTTTGCCGCGAAGGAAACCACTTTCGCTCAACTCGTCTCCCCCATTCGCGAGTCCCTGTCGAAGTTTGAATCGCACGTTCGCGAGCTCGAACAGAAACGGGGCGAGGCCTACTCCGGTCTCTCCGAACAGTTTGCGTCCTTCAAGGAGGGCCAGATCCTGCTGCGGGGCGAAACCGAAAAGCTGGTGACCGCCCTGCGCGCCCCCAGCGTTCGCGGAAGGTGGGGTGAGTTTCAATTGCGCCGGGTGGTGGAAATGGCGGGGATGGTCCAGCACTGCGACTTCGTCGAACAGTCGACCATCCACGGCGAAGATTCCCGCCTGCGCCCCGATCTCATCGTCTACCTGCCCGGGGGCAAGACCGTGGTGGTCGATGCCAAGGTGCCTCTCTCCGCGTATCTCGACGCCAAAGACGCGAAAGACGAGAACTCTCGTCGCGATCTCATTCAGCTCCATGCCCGCCACCTTCGCAAGCACGTGAGCGAACTTTCCGACAAGTCCTATGCGGACCAGCTTTCGAGCAGTCCCGATTTCGTGGTCATGTACGTCCCGATCGAAAGCGCCTTCGCCGACGCGGTGCAGGCTGATCCCTCGCTCCTTGACGACGCGGTTCAAGGCAACGTGATCCCGGCCGGACCCATGACCCTGCTGTCTCTCCTCAAGGGCGCCGCGTACGGCTGGCGGCAGGAACGCATCGCGGAAAGCGCCGAGCAGATCAGCGAACTGGGCAAGGACCTCTACAACCGGATCAGTGTCATGGCCGAACACTTCGGCGTGGTGGGCGAGGCCCTGGGCAAAGCGACCATGGCCTACAACAAGGCCGTGGGTTCCCTGGAGAGCCGCGTCCTGGTTCAGGCTCGGCGGTTCAAAGACCTCGGGGCCGCGACCGGCGAGGACATTCCCGAGATCGAAACCATCTCTCACGTTCCCCGGCAGCTGGCCATTCCCGGGCTCGAGCCCGAAGACGGCCCGGATCGCGGTTAGTTGATGGTCAGGACGATCTTGCCGATCGAGGCGCCCTCCTCCAGCTGGGTGTGGGCTTTGCTCGCCGCTTCCAGGGGGAAGGTCATGTGGATTACCGGGCGAACCGCGCCCGTTTCCATGTGAGGCACCACGCGCTCCAATATGGCCCTCGCGATGCGGGCCTTTTCGAAGTCCGGCCGGGTGCGCAGCGTCGATCCGGTGACGATCAGTCGCTTCTGCATGACCATGGCCATGTTGACCTCGGCCTTGGCGCCCAGAAGGGTGGCGATCTGAACCAGCCGGCCTTCGAAGGAGAGGGCCTGGAGATTTCGGTTCGTGTAGTCCCCGCCCAGCATGTCCAGGATGACGTCCACCCCGCGCCCCTCCGTCAGTTCCTTCATTTCGTTCACGAAGTCGTGGGTGGTGGAATCGATGCAGCGCAGTGCTCCCAGAGCCTCCACCGCTGCGCACTTCCTGGGCCCCCGGGCGGTGGCATACGCCTTTCCTCCCAGGGCTTTCACCATCTGGACCGCGGTGGTTCCGATACCGCTTCCGCCTCCGTGAACCAGGAAGGTCTCACCCGATTGCAGCCGGCCTCCTTCGAACACATTCGCCCACACCGTGAAGAAGGTCTCGGGCACCGCCGCGGCATCGATGGACGAGAAACCCTGGGGAATCTTCAGGCATGAGGTTGCCGGGGCGGCGCAATACTCGGCGTACCCTCCCCCCGAAACGAGCGCCATGACCAGGTCGCCGACACTCAACGTAGAGACATCGTCGCCGATGGCCACCACCTCGCCCGCCACCTCGAGGCCGGGAATGTCGGTGACGCCCGACGGCGCGGGGTACTTTCCCTCGCGCTGAAGAATGTCCGGCCGATTGACCCCGGCCGCGGAAACGCGGATCAGGACATCCGCAGCACCGAGCCTGGGAATGTCGCGCTCCACCACGCGCAGAACATCCGGCCCGCCGGGCTCGGCAATCTCCACCGCTCGCATCTTTCCCGCCAGGGGCTCAGGCACGCATTACCTCTTTCTCGATCGTTTGGATACGCCGGTCGTTTCGGACGGCTTCGAGCATTGGATCCACCTTCAAGACGATCAGCCAGGGGTCCCGAACCGACCAGGCGCGTTCAAGCGAAGCGATCGCACGCGCATTCTCGCCTAGTGCCACGTCAATCGTCGCGAGTCGATAGGGAGCAAGACCTTCCGTACCGAGTCGTTCCGCCATGGCGAGGGCGTCCGAGCGCTTTCCGGCCAGGGCCAGCGACCTCGCCAGGTTCGACTCCATGGTCGCCGAGGCGCCGGAGTGGAGAACCGCGGCGCGATGAGCCGCTTCCGCGAGTTCGAATCGACCCAGCCGGTCGTAGGCTAGACCAAGGGCCCAGTGGGCGACCGCGAACTCGGGCTCCAATTCCAAAGCCTTGAGGAGAGGGTCGAGATCGGGGTCGTACTGCTGGGCCAGGTACAGGTGAAAGCCCGATCCCACCACCGCCTTGAGGGAAATGGGATCGAGAGCGGTGGCCTCGCGGGCCGAGGCCAGGGCCCGGAGTGTCTCGCCCCGCAGTGCGTGGAAGAGCGCCGACCACAGATGAGGTTCGACCCGGTTCGGGGCGAGGGCCCGGGCCCGTCCCAGAGCGGTTTCGGCCGCAGGGAAATTGAAGCGGTCGAAGAGTTGAGAAAAGGCGAAAGAGGCCTGGGCGTCCGCCGAGTGCGGGGCCAGTTCGGCGGCACGTTCTCCATGGACCCGCGCCACCGAGAACACATTGCGTTCCGGGTTGAACCCGAACAGGCCCTGGATGAGTCGGGTGTCGCTCAGGCCGGAGTGCCCTTCGCCCGAACCCGGGTCGATCCGCAGACCATCTTCAAACGCCGCCGCCGCCCGCTCCAGTGAGCTCCGGGTGAATTTATTCCAGAAATACCGGCCCCGCAGCACGGCCTCGCGTGCCTGTCGCACCGCCGCGGTCTCGGTGAGGGCGGCCGGCGCCTCCGCGAGTAGACGGTAGCCGCGTTTTGGAATGGTCTCGATGGGCGCTACCGCACCCAGGGTCTTTCGGAGAAGAGCCACGTGGACGGTGAGATTCGCCTCCTCCACAATGCTGTCCGGCCAGGCCGCCTTCAGAAGTTCGTCTTTGGTGGCGATCTCGCCCCGGCGATCCAGCAGAGCGAGAAGAACCTCTACCGTCTTCATCGGGACTTTGACTATCTCTTCTTCGCGCAGAAGGAGAAGAGTCCGGGTGTCGAGGGTGAAGGGGCCGATGTGATGCAGGGTCATGAAGCTTCGTCGGGCCGATTATGAGGCTTTGGAAGTCTTTTGGATCTTTTCACGGATTTCTTAGGGACCCCGCTCCGGCCTTTCCCGTACCTTCTCTCCTGTCAATTCAACTACACCGAGGAGAGAAAGTGATGAGCAGTCAAACCACCGCCGTTGATCAGAACTCAGTCCCGCAACTCTCGAGTCGAGACCTCAAGAGCTTCACCGCGGTTGCCGAGAAGAAGATCCTGATTTCGCTGGCCCGACGATTGCCGGCATGGATCGGCCCCGACCATCTCACTGCGTTGGGCGTCTTGTCGATGGCCGGAGCGGGTCTGTGCTATCGGCTGCTTGTGGTCTCCCCTCTTGCCCTTCTCGGCGTCAACCTGTTCCTCTTTCTGAACTGGTTCGGCGATAGCCTTGACGGCACGCTCGCCCGGGTTCGGCAGAAGCAGCGTCCGCGTTATGGCTTCTATGTCGATCATCTGGTGGATGCATTTGGCGCGATCTTTCTGCTCGGTGGCCTGGCCCTATCGGGCCTCGCTTCACCCTTCTCCGCCCTGGCCCTGCTGATTGCCTACCTGCTTCTGCAGATTCACATCGCGCTCAAGGCCCACACCACCCGGGTGTTTCAGATCGCCTTTGCGGGCGTGGGCGGAACGGAGGCGCGGATTCTGCTTGGAGGGCTGAACCTTGGCCTGCTGGTCTGGCCCGGGCTTCAGACCATGGTGACCCCCCTTGCCTGGTTCATGGCCGCCGCGCTGGTAGCCCTGGTCATTGTCGACGGGGTGCGCACCGGACGGGCGCTCGATCGCGAGGAACGTCTGGTTTGGAGCGATTGATCGCCCCGTCGCCCTATTGACCCTTGTTCAGTTCCTGCAGCACAACCTTGGCGACCGCGCGCAGGGTCTCGAAGACGCCGGTTCCCTTGGCGGCGCAGGCTTCCACGGTGGGCTCGTTCCTTCGGCAAAGATGCCTCTTCATGTCCTCGATCGGCATGGCGGTCGGCAAGTCGCGCTTGTTGAACTGGAGCACATAGGGAATGGTGTTGAAGTCGTAGCCCTGGCTCTTCAGGTTGGTTTCCAGGTTGTCGAGCGCTTCGATGTTCGCGTCCATCCGTTCTTCCTGGGAGTCGGCGACGAAGATGACGCCGTCGACTCCCTTGAGGATCAGCTTTCGCGAAGCGTCGTAGAACACCTGCCCCGGGACGGTATAGAGATGAAACCGGGTTTTGAATCCGCGCACCGTGCCGAGCTCGAGGGGGAGGAAGTCGAAGAACAGGGTTCGGTCGGTTTCGGTGGCGAGTGAAATCAGCTTGCCCTTGGTCCCGACCGTGCTCTTGTCGTAGATGTGTTGAAGATTCGTGGTCTTCCCGCACAGGCCGGGACCGTAGTAGACGATCTTGCAGTTGATCTCGCGGGATGCGTAGTTGATGAAAGTCATCGCGGGTTTTTGGGTCTTTTATTCGGTGGGGTTAGGCGGGCTTACCCGAACAAAGCGTCGATGTCGTCATCCGTGATTTCGGAGAATGGGGTGGCGTGTTCCGAGGCCGCGCCCTTCGCTTTCTCCACTTCCATCTTGTTGAGGAGGCCCGCGAATACTTCGGCGAGTTCGGCGGAGGCGCGTTTCACCCGCAGCCGCACCAGCCCCAGAGACGACCGCTCGTCGAAGATGACCACCAGGATGACCCGGGAGGCCACGATGGAGATGTGGATGTTGTCCTTCTCGCCCTCGTGGAAGAGGATCGAGAACTCGCGCTCGCCGATAAGCTTGGCCAGGCCGTCGGTGGCGGCGACGTTGCCCGCGGTCAGCGACGCCAGCGAGGTTGCGTCAATGTTCTCTGCGTCTCCGGCGGTGGCGATCTGCTGGCCGTTCTTGTCGACCAGGAAAACCACGCGCGCGTTGCTGTCGATGCGGAGTTTCGCCAGGATCGTCTTGATCTGGTTGAACTCCAGCTCGTACATGACAATATCGGGCCCAGACATCCAATGCTCCTTAAAGTACGAAGGATACACCTGCCCCTTAGACTTACCGACCACAGAACCGAATGGACTACCCAGAACCCATCGCCAGGCTCATAGAGGAGTTGCGCCGACTTCCAGGGCTCGGTCCCAAGTCAGCCCAGCGCGTGGCCTTCTTCCTGCTCAAGGCCCGCGCCGAGGACAACCAGCGTCTAGCCTCGGCGATCGAGACGCTTTCCCGGAGCATCGGCCTGTGTGAGCGCTGCAATGCGTTCACCGATTTGTCGATTTGCCTGATCTGCACGGATCCTTCGCGCATCGACTCCCAGGTCTGCGTGGTCGAGGAGCCCGGAAACATCATGGCCGTGGATCGAAGCGGGGGTTACCGCGGTCGATATCACGTCCTTCACGGCGCACTCTCGCCGATACAGGGGATCGGCCCGGACGAGCTCCGGATTCAAGGCCTTCTCGATCGGGTGCGGGAAGGGCTGGCCGCCGAGGTGATTCTCGCGACCTCACCCACCGTCGAAGGCGAGGCAACCGCTATCTACCTCGCCCGCCTGCTCAAGACTCTTGGGGTCAAGGTTACCCGCATCGCCACCGGGATTCCCGCGGGATCCGACCTCGAGTGGGCGGACGAGGTGACCATGACGCGCGCCCTCGAGGGCCGGCGAGAGTTCTAGCGCCCCTGAATAGCGAGAAGGGCGGCCTGGGCCGCATTCTTCACCGCCGGATCAGGATCGGTGAGCGCGGCCGAGAGCGGAGCGAGGGCGGCCTGGGCGCCGGCCCCGATTCGACCGAGCGCCTGGGCGGCGGCCACGCGTACGGCCGCGTTGGCGTCGGCCAGAGCCGCCATCAGAGCCCGGGTAGCCGGTTGAGCGTCGGGTCCAAGCGAGGCGAGCGCGAACGCCGCCTTCTCCCGAATTTCCGCGTCGGGGCTCTTGAGATCGAGGGCGATACGCAGGGGATCCGGGGCCGCCTGAGGAGCGTTCTTTGAGGCGGCCGCGAGCTTCTCGTCCGCCTTGGAGACGAACCGGTTTTTTCTGGGCTGCGCTTCCTCCGCAGGCGGTGGTGGGGGCAAAGAGATGTCTTCCACACTGAGGCCGGTGGTCAGAGCCTCGTAACTGCGCTGGCCCTCGCTCGCCGCGGTTCGCGCGGCGCGGGCGAGACGCTCGACCTCCTCCGCTTCCTGGTTCAAACGATCGCGTTCCCCCCGGGCCTTTTCAATCTGCTTGACCTGTTCCCTCCGCCGTTTGTCTTCATCCTTGTTCAGGGGGGCCTTGTTGTGCGGTTGAGCGGGTTCTTCCTTCTGGACGGGCGCGATTTGAGCGGCGCCACCCGCCCCGCTCGGCTGCGGTTCGGCGATGGCCCTTGGCAGTTTTGGGGCCTTTTCAGCCTCTTGCTGCTCTTTATTGAGAGCGGCCAGCCGGGCCTTCTCTTCGTTGTCGCGCGCCTTCGCAGCCTCGCGACCGGCGCTCTCTTCGTCCTTGCGCCTTCGCTCCGCGTCCTTCGCCTCCTGGGCGCGGGTGCGATCTTCTTCCTTCTTTCGCGCTTTTTCGGCCTCGGCGCGGGCCTTCTCTTCGGCCTTCTGAATCCGCTCCTGCTCGCGGGTCACCGTTGTCTCAGGCGCGGCGGGTTTCTCGGTTTCCGCCCCGCCCTTCTCGGGGCCGGCGTCCTTCTTTTTCTCCAGTTCGGCGAGGCGCGCGGTTGCCTTCTCCCTCTCCCGCGCGGTTGCTTCGGCTTCCCTGCGTTCTTTCTCCGCCGCTGCTCGGAGTGCCTTTTCCTCCTGTTCCGCCGCCTTCTTCGCGTCACGCTCGGCGCGCTGACGCGCCTTTTCATCCATCGGAGTGGGCGAGGCCTGGGGGTCCTGAGCCTTGACCATTCGCGTGACCCCCAACAGGAGAGCCAGGGCCAGGAGCATGCGGCCTGCGGATTTCGTAAAGACGGGTTTCATCGATGAGTCCTTGAGGGTGCCCGCGTTCTTCGGCGCTTCAGTAAGCTCGCGGGTAGGGGAAGTCCTCAATTCTAACTTTGAACCCCGCTCCCCTCTCTCCCGTGTCCGAAGACCTCTCGACTCCCCTCGCCCTTTCCGCTCTCGTCAATCGACGCGGGGTTGAGGCCGGGTTCGACGAAGTGCGGATTGCCAGCGCCACCGCCCCACCCGTGCTCGCCCATTTCAAGAGGTGGATTGAACTCGGCCGGGCCGGCGACATGGACTATCTGGTGAACCAGGCGGATCGAAGGTCGGATGTGACCGTGGCCTTCCCCTGGGCGCGTTCGGTGATCGTGGCCGCGTTGCAATATGACACCCCCCATCCTTACTCGACCGCGACCCCCGCGGAGTCGGCGTGGATTGCCCGATACGCGTGGGGCGATGACTATCACGCGGTGGTCCGGGCCAGGCTCGAGGGGTTGCGCCGCACCCTCGGCCAGACCTTCGGGCCCTTTGAATCCAGGGCCTACGTGGATACGGGTCCGGTGGCGGAGAAGGCGTACGCGGTGGCCGCGGGCCTCGGCAGCTACGGAAAGAATACCTGCGTGCTCAATCAGCGACTTGGATCCTGGTTCTTCATCGGTGTTCTGATCACTGACCTCGACCTCGCCAAGGATGTCCCCACCACCGACATCTGCGGATCGTGTCGGGCCTGCCTCGACGCCTGTCCCACCCAGGCGTTCCCCGAGCCCTATGTGCTGGATGCCCGTCGCTGCATCTCTTACCTCACCATCGAGGTGAAGGGCTCCATCGACCCCGGGCTCAGGGGCTTGATGGGCAAGCAGGTCTTTGGCTGCGACATCTGCCAGGATGTCTGTCCCTGGAATCGCAAACGACTGGTTTCCGGGGGAGCCTCCTTTGAACCTCGGCCGCACAACGTCGCCCCCTCGTTTGAAGAACTCGCGACCCTGACCCCCCAGGAATTTCAGGAAAGGTTCCAGAAGAACCCGATCAAGCGAGCCAAGCGCCGTGGACTTCTCCGAAATGTGGCGGTGGCCATCGGGAATGCGGGTTCGCGCCCCCATCTGGCGCTTCTCGAAACCCTGATGAATGACGAGGATCCCATCGTTCGCGAACACGCCGCCTGGGGTCGCCATCAACTCTTGAGCCGCCTCTCCCGCGAAGACGCTCTTCGACCCGGTCGAGTATAAGAATCCCTTGAGCCTTGAACCCGCGAAGAACCTCTTCGGCCTTTCCCGGGCCGAACTCGAGGGACTGGTGACTTCGCTCGGAGAACCCGGTTTCCGGGCCGGCCAGATCTATTCCTGGCTCTACGCCAAGCGCGCCAAGGGCCTCGGGGACATGACCAACTTGAAGGCGGCGCTGCGAAAGGCTTTGGCCGAGAGGCATGAAGTCCGTCGAATCGGCCTGGCGGATCGGCAGTTTTCGACCGATGGAACCATCAAGTCGCTGTTCCGCTGCGACGATGGCGCGACTATCGAAAGCGTCTATATCCCGGAGGCCAGGCGACAGACCATCTGCATCTCCACTCAAGCCGGATGTCCGTTGAAGTGCGCGTTCTGTCTCACCGGCATCAGCGGTTACAAGCGCAACCTGAAACCGTGGGAGATCCTTTCCCAGGTGGCCCAGGTGATGGATGACGCCGCGGTCGCCTCCCCGCGCGACGAACGTCCGTGGAATGTGGTGGTGATGGGAATGGGCGAACCTCTTCTCAACTACGACAACACAATAGCTGCGCTCAGAATCCTGATGGACCCCGAAGGATTCGCGATCACCCCCAAGAAACTGACCCTCTCCACTGTGGGGATCCTGCCCGCGCTGGAGAAGCTCAAGCTCGAGCCGGTACGGCCCAATCTGGCCATCTCGCTGCATGCTCCCAACTCGAAACTACGCGGAGAGCTGATGCCCATTGAGAACAAATACGCGCTCAAGGACGTGATCGAGGCCGCCGATTCCTACCCCTCGCCTCGCGGCGGTCGCGTGACCTACGAGTACGTGCTGCTCAAAGACGTGAACGATCGCGACGAACAAGCCCACGCCCTCGCGAGGCTCCTGCGGGGTCGAAATGGAAAAGTGAACCTCATACCCCTGAACCCCGCCGGCCCCATTCCCTTCGACGCTCCGAGGAAGGCCCAGGTGGCGAGGTTCGAGGGCATTCTTCTCGACGCCGGCATACCGGTTTCGGTGAGGAAGCCCAGAGGCCAGGACGTCCTGGCCGCTTGCGGACAACTGCATCTGAAGAAGGCCCCGGTCGCTTCGTAGGGAACACTCGCCCGCTTGAATTCCACCGGTTCTTCCCCGAAAGGCCGTTCCCCGTGGCTGCTCGGTTTTCTGCTGGCCCTGTCCGCCGCGGCCTTCGTCGTAGGCCTCTCCGATGCGCCTATCGAGCGGGCCGAGATCTACTTTCTCGATGCCGCTCGCGCGATGGTGGAGCGCTCCGACTGGCTCGTTCCCCATTACCGAGGTGAGCCTTTCTACGACAAGCCCCCGCTGACCTATTGGTTGATGGCTCTTGGTTTCGAGTCTCTGGGTCCGAGTCTGTTCTCGGGACGGCTGGTCGCGGCGCTGCTGGCCCTTGCGACTCTCGGAGCCACGTTTCTTACCGCGAAGCGAGTGATCGCTCCCTTCGGATCCCACCACTCTGGGGTGGACGGACAGGCCGCCGCCTTCTTCGCTACCTCTATTCTGGCCGCCTCCTACGCGTTCGTAAGCTTTGCCCGGCTCACCATGTCCGACATGCTTCTGACCCTTCTCACCCTGCTCGCCGGAGCCGCGTACCTGCGGAGCGAGACCGAGCCCAACCCCCGCTGGCTCGTGGTCTGCGGAACGCTTCTCGGCCTTGGCTTTCTCACCAAAGGGCCTATCGCGTGGGTTTACTTCGGGGCGTTGCTGATCGCCTTCTCGATGGTCGAGCGACGCCTTCCGAAGATCTTCACCCCCGCGGGGCTTTTCGGCGCCGTTGCCGCGGTGGCCATCGGGCTCAGCTGGTTCTTCTTCGTGTACCTTCGGGAAGGCATCGAGCCCCTGAAGTGGTTCTTCCTCCGCGAGAACCTCCAGCGCTTTGCCGCACCCACCTACGACACCGCCGAGCCCTTCTGGTACTACTTTTTGATCTACGCGGTGGAAGGTCTGCCCTGGTCCGTTCTGGCCCTGCCCGCCGCGGTCTATGCATTCCGCGCGGAGTCTCCGCGGGTCCTCCGGATCCTGTTTCTGTGGTCGATGCTGATGCTGGTTCCGCTTTCGCTCTCCAAAGGAAAGATCGACTACTACCTTCTGCCCCTGCTTCCGCCTCTCAGCATTCTGATCGGCGCGTACCTCGCGACCGGTGCGCCCTCCAAAGGGACCCTCCGAACTCTGGCCTTGCTCGCCGCCGTTCTGTTGCTCGGCGCGGCCATGTTTCCGATGCTGCCCGCGCCCTTCGCTCCTCCTGAATCCATTTTGAAGTGGATGCGCGGATTTTTCGTCCTTGCCTCGCTCGCGTGTTTCCTCACCGCCATTCGGCCCCGGGCTCGCACCATTGTTTCCCTCTGCGCGATGTCGGTCCTGGGCACCGCCTTGTTTCTCTTTGGGGCCATCGTTCCCGCCTACCGATCGGCCCAACCGACGGAAAAGCTCCTGGACCACATCGCCCGGGAGCGGGTGTTCACGCCCGAACTCGAGATTGCCGTCTGCGACGACACCCTGAGGCTGCAGAGGGACATTCTCTTCTCGCTCCGCATTCCAGTAGTGGAGCAGTGCGAGCTCTGGGCGGTGGTTTCCTCATCGAGGAAGTTCCTGATCATCGTCACCCCCGCGCAGGAGAAATCGCTGCGCACCGCGGAAAACGTCAGACACATCGCGACTCTCGACCATCTGCCCGCCGATGTGACCCGCATCGGCACCCTGCTTTCGGGCGCCCGAATTTCAAAAGTGGGCCTGCTCGCGAACTTCGCGACCACCGACCCGGTGGCGCGATGGAAGCGCAACCGCGAGTTCAAGCGCTGGCTCGACACCCCGGAAGGTCAAACGGCGCAAGCCGAGGCGTCTCGCTCATCGCCCGGCCTTCGCTAACATCGGGCTGCTTCACCCTTGCCCCGAGGAACTCTCATGACCCTGCGCCTGCTGGTCGCGAGCTTCGCCTTCCTTGCCGTCTGCCGTGTGGACGCACAAACTCATCCCAACTTGATTGTGGTCTTGCTCGACGATGCGGATGTGGACATCACCGAGTCGATGCCCCGTCTTCGCTCCCTCATGATCGACCGCGGAGCGCGGTTCACCTCGAATATCGCCAACACGCCGCTGTGCGGACCGTCCCGTGCCCTTCTGCTCACCGGACAGTACGCCCACAACACCCGGGTGTACTACAACGACGGCCCGGAAGGCGGTTACACGCCCTGGTCCAAGGGCGGCTACGACGAGAAGAGCATCGGCCCCTGGATCCAGGCCCAGGGATATCGGACCGGGCTGTTCGGGAAGTACATCAACGATTTTCCCAATGGGCAAAAGGAAACGTTCGTGCCCGGGGGCTGGAACGACTTCCGCGGCATCCTTTCCGACCGCGAGGCTCGCAACAATCGCTTCACTCTGAATGAAAACGGTGTTCTGAAGGTCTACGAAGCGTCCTCCGGCGGCTATCAGACCGACCTGCTGAGTCAGAGGCTCAACGAGTTCATTCGATCCGCCGAGGCCAACGACGCTCAACCGTTCTTCGGCTTCCTGGCACTCAGCGCTCCCCACGTTCCGCCTGAACCGGCCGAGCGTCATCTCGCGGCCTTTCCCGGCGACCAGGCCCCGCGCAAGCCTTCCTTCGACGAAGCGAACCTGAGCGACAAGCCGAAGATGCTGCGCGACCAGGCTCAGCCCCTGACGCCCGCGGCGGCCCGCGAAATCGACACCACGTATCGAGCCATGAGACAGTCCCTTCTCTCCGTGGAAGACGCGATGGAGGCGCTGTTCAAGACTTTGACCGAGACCGGAGAACTCTCTAACACTTACATCTTCCTGACCTCCGACAACGGCTGGTTCCGCGGCGAGCACCGGATTCCCACCGAGAAGTACGCGCCTTACGAGGAGTCGATCCGGGTGCCATTGATCGTGACCGGCCCGGGGGTCAGGGCGGGCCGAACGGTGAACCGGGTGGTCGGGCTGGTGGACCTCGCCCCCACCCTTCTCGAACTCGCGGGTGCACAAAGTTCCTCAATCGCGGCCAGCGACGGTCGTTCGCTCGTTCCGTTACTCCAGGCCGCCGACCCGCTGAAGGTTCCGTGGCGTGAGTCCATCCTGATCGAACACTTCGGCGGCGGCTCGCCGTTCCGGGTTCGATCGTATTCGGGGATCCGCTCGGAGACCGATGTGTACGTCGAATACGTCACGGGGGAGAAGGAGTACTACGACCTGGTGAAGGACCCTTATCAGATGGAGAACACAGCGGCGAGTCGTTCACCGGCCGCTCTGGCGAAACTATCGGCCCGCGTGACCGCTCTGAAGAAGTGCGCGGGTGCCGCCTGCCGGGTGGCGGAAGGGGCGGCGGTCGCGCCGAAGTAGGGCGGCCCTTGCCGCCACCCGCCGAAGGTCCGGGCTCGGACTTCATTCTACCGGCGGGCTATGGGGGGTCGAGCCAGTTCAGGCCGAACGCCAGGACGATGACGACTGCCAGCACCCCTGCGCCAAATTCTGCGGGCGCGAGGCGCGACCCTTTGGTCACCGCGGATCGGCGCATGAGAACCGTGGCGATCACGAGAGTCAGGAGGATCAGGGTCGCCCTTTCGAGGTCGACTCGGTAGGCCTCATCTGAAAACGAGTTGCCCGGCAGACTTGGTTCGAAGTTAGTCGCAGTGTTCGCGAACATCGTGCGATACGGATTCACATTCCTCCGCCAATCGCTCGTCATGGTCTGGGTGATCTGACTGCCCACCAGAAACAGCAGGAGTGCTCCGGCCTTGAAGCTGGGAGGCGCCTGGTTGTGGAGTGTGCGAGCCAGGAAGAACGCCGGAACAAAAACCACCGGAGCCATGAGTCGCGCGGGCGAACCCAGCGAGGCGCCGTCGTGCACGGCCGAGGTCAGCCAGACCACGACGAACAGGCCCCACATTTCGATGGTCGCTCGCGAGGGACGTTTCAAGGCCCGCAGGGCGAGGAAACCGAAGATCAGAGCGGGCGCGAACACGAACAGACCGTCGCGACCTCCGACCAAGGCTTTCACGAGGCCGGCCGCGAATCGCATCGAGAACGGGTTCGGCGAGCCCACATACTCTTCCGCCTGCCTTATGTAGAGGCCCTCCGGTCGAAACAGTCCCGAGATGCGATGGCAATAGAGGAGGGAGGTGAAGGCGGTGAGGACGAAGCCGGTACCGAAGAGAAACTTCGCGCGTCCCGAGGTATGGGGACGCAGTAACGCTATCGCGGCGAAGAAGGCGGCCACCAACGTCAGCTTTGGGTGGACCCACAGCAGATACCCCGTAAGGAGTCCGCAGAGGAGCGCGGCGGCTGAGCCCAGGGTCCTCTCGCTTGCCTGCAGTCGTCTGAACAGCCACGGGAACAACAGGACCGACAGACTCTCGGGAAAAAGTTGATACCCGCCGGTAAAGACGGGCGCGGAAAGGAGCACCACCCCCAAGAACGTGGTGGACGAGAGCGCGTCCTTGGTGAGGTCCAGCGAAAGCAGCCAGAGTTCTCGGGCGGCCAGAATCCAGATCAGGGACAGGAGGGCGGCGACATAGATTCCAGGATCCCGTTCCGGGAGCAAGGTCTCGCCCATGCCCAGCGCAACCGCGACCAGAACGGGCAGGCCGGGAGGCTGGAGGTGGTAGAGGCCTCCGTTCAGACCACGCACCGTCCAATTACCGGCGTTCCAGACGTGACCCTTCGGAACCTCGACCGGGCCGCGCAGATTGACGAATGAGTCGCGACCGGTGAGCACGAGGTTTCGAACCTGCTGCAGGCGCAGAGAAAAGTCGGGAGTCTCGGTACGCCCTCCGCTGATATCAGCGTCCGTGTCTCTCAACAGGCTGAAGGCGATTCGCAGGTACTTCGGCTCGTCACCTCCGAAAGCGTCGGCTTCTTTCTCTTCCTGGGGAACTCTGGTGAAGGCGATCACGGAGATCACCAACAACGAGGTCAGGGCAAAGGCACGATGGCGCGTGAGGGCGTCAAGTCTCTGGGTTAGTGGCCCCCACGGGATTCGATCCCGCAGAACCGTCCACCCGACCACGATGCCGCCGAGCAACACCAGCAGACCGCGTCCGGGAAAAAGGAGGTAGGCAAGAACGGGCGGAAAGTCCGCGGCGGAAAAGAGGCCGCTGACGAGATAGGGCAGCGCGGCGATGAGAAGCCCGACCCCCAGGTTGATCAAGGGCGGCTATTTTCGATTCTTGACGTAGATGTCGAGCCAGTTCGCCATCTCGTAGAGAGTGTGTCCGACCGACTCTCGAGCGCGGTAGCCGTGAGCTTCGGCAGGGAGGAAGACGAGTTTTGCGGTGGCCCCATGACCCTTGAGTGCCGCGAAGAAACGCTCCGACTGAATGGGGAAGGTGCCGGTGTTAGTGTCGGCGGCCCCGTGAATGAGCAGGATCGGTTCCTTGATCTTGTCCGCGAAGGCGAAAGGCGACATCTCCATGTATGTGCTCTGGGTCTGCCAGAACGTCCGGTCCTCGGCCTGGAAGCCGAAGGGCGTGAGTGTCCGGTTGTAGGCGCCGCTCCGCGCGATGCCCGCGGCGAACAAATCGGTGTGAGCGAGAAGATTCGCGGTCATGAACGCGCCATAGGAATGTCCGCCCACCGCGATGCGCCGCGGGTCGGCGACGCCTTTGTCCACGATCGCTTTCACCGCCGCTTCGGCCGAGGCCACCAGTTGCTCGATGTAAGTGTCGTTGGGCTCCTTCCCGTTCTCGCCGACGATCGGCATCTTCGGATCGTCGAGGATCCCGTAGCCGAGGGTGAGCAGCAAGAGTTGCGAGGCGCCCTGCGGCCGTTGGAACCGGTATGGCGACCCGCTCACCTGGGACGCGGCCTGCGCGGAGTTGAACTCCTGCGGATAGGCCCAGAGCAGAAAGGGCAGCGGTCCCTGCTCCTTCGTGTAACCCTTCGGCACATAGAGACTCGCGGTGAGGTCGACGCCATCTTTGCGTTTGTAGTGGAGTACTTCCGGTTTGAGTTCGCCGAATTCCGGCGAAGGATCCTTGAAATCCGTCAGTCGCGTTTCGGTCTTCGTGACGAGGTTCGCCAGGACGAAGTTAGGCGGTTCGGTCACGGACTCCCGTTGGAGGAGAAGAGTTCGACCCGCATCCAGAAGTGCAATCGGCAGCTCGTACCGTGGCGCGGTGGATTGGAAGAGCCGTGCGGTCTTCTTGGTGAGTAGGTCGTAGCGGTCGACAAAGGGTCGATCCCCTTCGGGCGACGCGCCGAGGCCGGAGAGGAAGAGGGCTTTGCCGTCGGCCGAAGATTGCAGCACCGAACCGTAAGTCCCCTGTGCGGTCAGGAAATCTCCGGGCGCCCCGTACCTGTCCTCGGACGAGAGGTCGAAGAGCAGTTCGGGGGCGGCGCCCGCGCGTACGCGCCAGGTGCGGGTTCGCCGGGTTTTTCTCCAGGCCTCGGTCACTACCGCGGCGCCGTCGGAGGTGAACTCCGTTCCATCGTGACGGTAGTCGAGTTCGATGAAGGTCTGCGGTGCGCCGGAGAAGGGTTCGCTCAGGGTCATCACCGCATCGCGTTTCGTGGCTGGATTGGCCGGGTTGCCCTGGTCCTTCGCCTCGGACCACAGCAGAGTCGAGGGCATGCCGCCCCGCCAGCCGAGGTTGCGCGGGCCGATGGGGGTGGCGTCGGACGCGATCGAGACCCCGTCCTGAAGGGGCGTTTCGGAAAGGCGCTTGGCCAGAGTGCCCTCCGAGTTCCAGATCTCCGTCGAGGTGGGAAAGCGCGAGAAGGGGACCACGTAGCTGAAGGGCTGCGCGATCCTCTGAACCGCAATGTAGCGTCCGTCCGGCGAGGGAATTATCCGCCGATAAAGGCCCCACGGCCCGATGGGAGTCGAAGTGCCGTCGAGTGAAACCCGGACCGGTCTCGAAGTCGCGTAATGCTCGAAGATGGCTTCGTCGCTCGGATCTTGAACCATGTCCTGATACGTGGGATTGGGAGCGGAACCGCCCCTGGTTTCCTGGATGGCGGGACCCTTTGGGATCAGCGGCTTCTCCGGAGCCTTTCCTTCCGCTCGCATCAGGCAGACCAGGGCCACGCTCGCCGACCAGGAGCACGGCGAAGTGAGCACGCCTGAAAGTCTTGCTTCGGTCACCTTCCGGCTGGCCCCGGTGGCGACGTCGGCGATCGCAAGTTCCAGACCGTCGTCCGCGCCCAGAATGACGGCGAGCGACTTTGAGTCGGGAGAGAAGAAAGCCTGGACGATGCGGCGGCCAGCGGGAATTTGAACCGTCGCCGCCCGGGGTGGCGTTTCGGCTGCGGGGAGGGGCTTTTTGGGGGACTTGGCCCTGGCGGTCGAAAGAGTTGAGCTCGGAACCACGATCAGCTTGAGGCCGGTCATGAAGGCGTCTCGCGAACCCGCGTAGGTGCGCGGGTTGATACGAATGCCGCCGAGCCGCAGTTCGGGGGCTCCCACCTCAGCCATCAGCGGGAGCGCCGGTCGTTCCATCACCAGCAGCCATTTGCCATCCGGCGACAACCTTACGTTGGGCGAAGGCGCGGCATCGAGAATGGCGGGAATGGGGGCGGGCGGCTCCCTGTACTGAGTGGCATCCGCGGGGAGAGACGCGGCCAGCAGGGCCGTGAAGAGGTGATTCATCGGGAACTCCATTCGTTCGCCCGAAGTCTAGGGCCGTTCCGGATGAATGTTCCGATGGGCGGAGTCGCGGCGGCCTCCCCGGGACGGCTAAGCTTCGGCCCGAAAGTGCCTTCCACCATGAGTGTTCGTCTATCTGCGGCCGCGCCGGTCCCCCGCCTCGTTTGGATTATCGAGGCCCGCGCTTGACCACGTGGATTGTCACCGGGGGAGCCGGTTTCATTGGATCCAACTTCGTTCGCCGGGCCCTGGCCACTACCTTGAACCGGCTGGTGATTTTCGATGCCTTGACCTATGCCGGCCATCTCGAAAGCATCGACGGCCTCTTCAGCGACGAGCGAGTGCTGTTTGTCCGAGGCGACATCGCCGACCGGGACGCGGTGCGCGCCCTGTTCTCCGAGCATCGCCCCCAGGCGGTGGTGAACTTCGCGGCCGAGAGCCACGTGGACCGCTCGATCGACGGCCCCGGGGACTTCGTGCGCACCAATGTGAACGGAACCTTCGAGCTTCTGGAGGCCTCGAGAGCGCTTCTCTCGAATCTGTCGGTCGAGGATCGGGAAGCCTTTCGCTTTCTCCACGTTTCCACCGACGAGGTCTACGGGTCGCTCGGAGAAACCGGGGCCTTTCGCGAGGACACCCCCTATGCCCCGAACTCGCCCTATTCGGCTTCGAAAGCCTCGGCCGACCATCTGGTGCGCGCCTGGCGCGAGACCTACGGCCTGCCCACCCTGATCACGAACTGCTCGAACAACTACGGCCCCTATCAGTTTCCCGAGAAACTGATTCCGCTCATGATCATGAACGCCCTCGAGGGAAAGAGCCTGCCCATCTACGGAGACGGTGGCAACATCCGCGACTGGCTCTTCGTCACCGATCACTGCGACGCCATTCTGGCCGTGCTGCAGCGCGGCCGGCCCGGAGAAAAATACAACGTTGGCGGGAATTCCGAGCGCACGAATCTTCAGGTCGTGGAGGCGCTGTGCGCGGCCATCGAGGCGGAGCGTCCGGCCAAGGCAAACTCCGCTCTTCACGGCCGCGGCCACACCGCCTACACGGATCTCAAGACGTTCGTGAAGGATCGGCCCGGTCACGATCGGCGATACGCGATCGACGCTTCGAAGATCCGCCGCGAACTCGGCTTCGAACCGAAGCACGTTTTCGAAACCGGCCTTCGGCTGACCGTGCGCTGGTATCTGGACAACGCGGATTGGAGCGCCGCCGTGACCCGCGGGAAGTATGACCGCGAACGACTGGGCCACGCGAGCAGGACATAGGGACAGAGGAAGTAGGCTTCAAGATGAGCTTCATGGGCCTCGACGAAGTGGAGCGCGCCGGCGGGGTGATGGAGAAGAACGAGTACGGGCAGTATCTTTTGAGGATGATGGCCGAGGAACGCGGGCATTGAAGGTCACGAAAACCAATCTGCCGGGCGTCCTGATCATCGAACCGAGGGTGTTTCAGGATTCGCGCGGCTTCTTCCTCGAGACCTTCAGCGCCCATCGCTACGAGACGACAGGAGTCCTGGGGCCGTTTGTTCAAGACAATCACTCGAGGTCCCTGAAAGGCACCGTCCGGGGATTGCATCTTCAGGTCATGAAGCCTCAGGCCAAGTTGATGCGCGCGGTATCGGGAGCCATGTTCGATGTGGCGGTGGATGTTCGGGTGGGTTCCCCGAACTTCGGCCGGTGGACCTCGGCCCTGCTCTCGGGCGAAAACTTCAAGCAGCTCTACGTGCCCCCTGGTTTCGCTCACGGCTTCGCCGTTATCTCCGACGTGGTCGATGTGGAATACAAGTGCACTGACTACTACGATCCCAGTGATGAACTGACCGTGCTCTGGAACGACTCTGCCATCGGAATCGAGTGGCCCGGACCGGAGCCGACGTTGTCGGTCCGCGACCGGGAGGCCCGCCCGCTGGCTCAACTCATGGACCGTCTTCCGAGGTTCATAGCCTGATGCGCATTCTCCTCACCGGCGCCGCCGGACAACTGGGCCGGCAGATTCTTGCCCGGAATCAGGGCCACGAGATTACCGGCTTCACTCACAAGGGCCTCGACATCACCGAGCTCGCGGATGTCCGCGAAGCGGTTCGAGCCCACAAACCGGATCTGGTTCTGAACGCGGCCGCGTTCAACGATGTGGATCGCGCCCAGTCCGATCCCGATGCCGCTTTCCTCGGCAATGCCGTGGGTCCCAGAAACCTCGCCGTGGCCGCGGCTGAGAACGAGGCGGCCATTCTTCATGTCTCGACCGACTATGTCTTCGACGGCCAGCAAGCCACGCCCTATCACGAGTACGACCGCCCGGCCCCCTTGTCCCACTATGGGCAGAGCAAGCTCGCGGGCGAAATAGCGATTCGTGAGTTGAACCCCCGCCACTACGTCGTCCGCACGGCGTGGGTCTACGAGCCGCGCGGCAACAACTTCCCGAAGACCCTGTACTTCCTCGCCCGGAAGCACAACGAAGTAAGAGTCGTGAGCGACGTGAAGGGTTCACCCACCTCGGCCGCGCACCTGGCCCAGGCGATCCTCACCCTGATCGAGACCGGCTCCTTTGGCACCTATCACCTCGCGGGCGGCGGCGAAGGCGCCTCCTGGTTCGACCTCGCCACCCATTTCTTCCGCGAACTGGGGATGGACACCCGCGTCCTTCCGGTGCCTTCGACCGACTATCCCCGACCGGCCCCGCGCCCACGCTATTCAGTCTTGCGTACAATCCAGCAACCGCAAATCCTTCTGCCGCCCTGGCAGGAGGGAATTGCCGAATTCGCTCGAGAAATCAAAACCCAGTTTGGAGACCTTGCTCAATGAGATTCCTGGCCACCGCGACCGTCGTCGCCTTCACCGCCGCAAGTCCCGTGTTCGCCCAGGAGAAGGTCGACTACGCCGCGGTTCAAAAAATTCGCGATGAGGCCCTGGGCGCGAATTCCCAGGTCATGGAGACCCTGAGGCAGCTCACCGACGTGATCGGACCGCGCCTGACCGGTTCGCCTCAGCTCAAGACCGCCAACGAATGGACGCGCAAGCAACTCGAAGACTGGGGTATGGCCAACGCTCATCTTGAATCCTGGGGTCCCTTTGGCCGGGGCTGGTCGTTCGACCGCTCGTCGGTCACCCTGGTGTCGCCGCCCGGCCAGGCCGCTCCTCTCATCGCCCTGCCCAAGGCCTGGACGCCGGGAACGAACGGCGCGGTCCGCGGAAAGGTCATTCGCGCGGGGCGTCTGGAATCCGAGGCGGATCTTGAAAAGTGGAAGGGCAAACTCGAGGGTGCGATTCTTCTGATCGGCGACGCCCGCGAACTGAAGGCGCCCGAGAAGAATCTGTTCGAGCGCTATGACGCTGACGAGCTCGCCAAGTTGACTCAGTTCGAGTTCCCGCGGCCTCGCGTGGCGCCGGGAGCCGCGGCCGGGGCGCCCTTCGACCCGGCTGCATTCGGCCGCCGCTTTGCCTTTCAGAAGACGCTTCGCGAATTCCTGGCCCGGGAGAAGGCGGCTGCCACCATTGAAGAGTCGGGCCTCGACGCGAACATGATCCGACTCGGCGGCGGCGGCTCGCGTGAAAAGGGAGTAGAGACCGGACCGCTCGCCCTGGTGATGGCCGCCGAACATTTCAACCGGATCGCCCGGCTCATGGACCACAAGGTCGAGGTCGAGCTCGAGATCGACGTCAAGGCGCGATTCCATGACGACGACCCCAATGCCTACAACACCATCGCCGAGATTCCCGGCTCCGATCCCGTGAAGAAGAACGAAATCGTGATGGTGGGCGCGCACCTCGATTCCTGGCACCCGGCGACCGGGGCCACCGACAACGCGGCCGGCTCCGCGGTGGCCATGGAAGTCATGCGCATCCTCAAGGATATGAAGCCGAAGAGGACGATTCGAATCGGTCTATGGACCGGAGAAGAGCAAGGAATCCTCGGTTCCGCCGCCTATGTCCGCGAGCATTTCGGTTCGCGCCCCCTTCCGCCGGCCGACGCCCGCGGCCTTCCCGCCTTCATGCGTCCCCCCGCGGGCCCCATCACCTTGAAAGCGGATCAGGCGAAGTTCTCGTCGTACTTCAACCTCGACAATGGCACCGGCAAAGTCCGCGGCGTGTACGCCCAGCAAAACGCTTCGGCGGTACCCATCTTCGAGTCGTGGATCAAGCCCTTCTCCGACCTCGGCGTCACCACCGTGAGCATGCGCAACACCGGCGGCACCGATCATCTGTCCTTTGACGCGGTCGGCCTCCCCGGTTTTCAGATGATTCAGGACGAGGCTGATTACGAAACCCGAACCCATCACACCAACCTCGACACTTACGATCGCATCCAGCGCGAGGACATGATGCAGGCGTCCGCCGTGATGGCTTCGCTCGTGTATCACGCGGCGAATCGGGACGACCTCTTCCCGCGCAAGCCGCTTCCCAAGGACACCATTCCCGCCCCGGCTCCGGCCGCGTCTCCTGCGCCCAGGAAGAAGTAAGCGGTCTGGGCACTTGGGGGGGCGAGCGTGATCCCATTGCCCGAAGCGCCCGACGCGCCGTCGCCACGTGAGGGTCGATCGCCATATCTGGCGATCGGCCTTCTTGTTGTCCTCTACCTTGTGACCCGGATCGGGAGTCTCGACGCCCTCCCGATCTTCCTGGATGAGGCGGTCCACCTTCAGTGGTCCGAGCGTCTATTCGCCGAGGGCCGGATTCTGAGACCGGTGGGCTCGGGTCGTCTTCTGGCCGTCGCGGCCTTTGGGCTGGCCCTGCCTTTCGAGGACCGACTGTGGGTGGCTCGTCTGATCGCGTCCGGGGCGGGGGCTCTGACGCTGGTCTTCACCATGCTTCTCTCCCAGCGACTCTTTGGAAGCAGGGCGTGCCTGGTCGCGGGCGCACTCTACGTCCTCAGTCCCTTTGCTCTGGTCTACGACCGCCTGGCCCTGTCGGATGGATTTCTGAGCGCGTCGATCACCGGCCTCATGTTCGCGACCTGGGCGCTCATCCAAGGACCGAGCGGCAGTCTGGCGCGGGCCGCCCTGGCCGCGTCGATCGTGTTCGCCATCGTGTCGAAAGTCTCGGCGCTTCTTTTTGTCCTTACCATTCCGCTCGGTGTGCTTGTCCTGGCCCGGGACCGGAAGCCCGCGCTCCGATCGGCGGCCCTGGCTTGCGCCACCGGTCTCCTCTTCGCCTCACCGATGTTGTGGTTCTTCGCCTCCAACCGTGGAGAGATCTCCGCCCAGCACCTGGTGGACCCGAGACTCGACAGTTCGATTCTTCTTTCGACTCTGGTGGACATGCGCGGTTGGGTGCTTTCTTACTTCACCCCTCCCGCACTTCTCGTTGCCGCGGCCTCGCTGGTTCTGCTGAAAGATGGCCGAGCACTGTGGCTTGGCGGCTCCGTCGCCCTGCCCTTTGTTCTCTTCGCCCTCTTCTCCCAACCCTGGTCCGCCCGCTACGTCTTGCCCACACTCCCGCCTTTCTTGATTCTGATCGCGGGTGGAATCGACACTCTCGCCGCCCGGGTCAAACCGTCTCGGGGCGCGGTGGTCGCTCTCGGTCTCACCGTCCTGGCTTCATTCTCCGGCATTTCTTTCGATCGATATCTTCTTCAAGATCCCGCGCGCGCGCCATTCCCGAACGACGACCGTCTTCAGCTGGTCACGGGCTGGCCCTCGGGCTACGGCGTCTCAGAGCTCGCGACCCGCCTCAAACGAGAGGCGATTGAAGGTCACGTGACTGCATACGTGGACACCGGCGGTACGAGAACGGTTCCTACCGATCTCGCGGTTCTGCTCGGTCGCCACCCCTCTATTCGTCTGGTGGAGGGCGATTTTGGATCCGCCGATTTCCGAGGTTCGATGACTTCGGAACTCAAGGCCGGCCGGGTGTTCGCAATCCTCGGCCCCCGACCAGGCGACCTCGACCTCGGATCGCAGCTTCAAGGAGCAGTGGTGGAGAGAGCCGAGGTCTTCCAGCGCCCGGGCGGGGAATGGGCGGCCACCCTGTTCAGGCTGCGCTCTCTTCCATAGCTCCTGCTGAGAACCCGTTTGGATATGGCCGACTTCAGGCGTTTTTTCGAAATCGAGGCTGGGGCGAGATGGAGCGTGGCCGACGCTGCGGCGGGTCGCAGGCGCCGGGGCGTTGGGCGCGAGTCGCAGGGTCCGTAGGCGACATTTGCGCCCAACCGAGCCGAGCAAGGAGGCACACGATTCCGAAGTTCCGTAGACACAGTGCCGACGCGGGAGGCGTACCCGGCGCCGCGAGCCCACCGCAGCGTCCGGCCGCGCGTGCCACCACTACCAAGCTGGAAAGATCGCGTTGATTGCCCCGTCCCGGGCCGGGTGTTCTAGGATCAGGCCTCGTCCCATGAATATCCTTGCTCCGGTTTTCGCCATGACTCTTGGAACGCTCACCCAACCCGCCGCTCAGAGTCCTCCCGGACCGAAAACGGAGCCATCGCCCTTCTCGGCGAGGAGGCTGGCCGCGGAGAAGCTGATTGGCGACAGCGGGGCCGAAGTCTCCGTGGCCTATCGAGCCCTTGACGGTAGCGAGGAGTGGATGCAGGAGGCCGACAAGGTCTTTCATGCCGCCAGCACCATGAAGGTGGCGGTGATGGTGGAGCTGTTTCGGCAGGAAGCGCAGAAGCTCCTGAAGCTGTCGGATGAGATCGACGTGCGAAACGAGTTCAAGAGCGTGGTGGACGGCTCCCCATATTCGATGAACCTCGGGGACGATTCGGACGCCACCGTCTACCAGAACGTAGGCAAATCGATGACCCTGGAAGCGCTCAATTTTCAGATGATCACGGCGTCGTCCAACTTCGCCACGAACCTCCTCATCGACCGACTGGGCGTAAAGAATGTTCGAGCCACCGTGGAGGCGATGGGTGCTTACGGACTCGAGGTCCGGCGCGGGGTTGAAGACCAGAAAGCCTTTGATCAGGGAATCATCAACGAAACCACGGCGCGTGGACTGTTCGTTGTCCTCAATGCCATCGCGCGCGGGCAGGCGGTTTCAAAGACCGCGAGTGCTCGGATGGTGGAGGTTCTGGCCGCGCAGAAGTTCAATGACGGAATCCCCCAGGGCCTGCCTCCAGGCGTCAAAGTGGCGCACAAGACGGGCACCATCACCGGGGTGCACCACGACGCCGCGATCGTACTCGGCGATCAGCCTTGCGTGCTGGTCGTGCTCACCCGCGGCATTGAGAAAGAATCCGACAGCGACGCCCTCATCGCCCGGATCACCAGAGCGCTGCTTCCGTAGACGGACCCCAGGGCCCGATTTTCGAGGCAGGTCGCCGGGAATCAGCCATTTCCGGCCGCTCTGCGATGCTATGCTCGAAAGACGGTCGAGGAAGCCTTGAGCGACACTGCAAAGAAAACTTTTGGGAAGTATGAAGCCATCAGCCACCTCGGTTCCGGGGCGATGGGGGTCGTTTGGCGGGCCCAGGATCCCGTCCTCGGGCGAACCGTCGCGATCAAGACTATTTCCGCCGCTCTCGGTTCGGACAACGAGAACAAGGAACGCTTCCTTCGCGAGGCCCGGGCCGCCGCCCAGCTGAATCATCCGAACATCATTACCGTGTTCGATTTCGGGCAGGCGGACAACGAGTTGTACATGGCCATGGAGTTACTTGAGGGCAAGGACCTCAAGGAACTTATTGTGGGTGGCCAGCTCACTTTCGAACAGAAGCTCGACATCATGGAGCAGGTGACGGACGGCCTCGCCTATGCCCACGGCCGCGACGTCATCCATCGCGACCTCAAGCCCGGAAACATCCACGTTCAGCCCAACGGACAGGTCAAGATCCTCGACTTTGGCCTGGCCCGGCTCGGGAGTTCAGATCTGACCAAGACCGGCGTGGTCATGGGCACGCCCAACTACATGTCGCCCGAACAGGTCATGGGCGAGCGGGTCGACGCCCGGTCCGATGTGTTCTCCGCCGGGGCGGTGTTCTACGAGCTCCTGACCAATCGCAAGCCTTTCGATGCCGAGTCGATTCACGCCACTCTCTATCAGGTCGTTCATCGCGACGCCCCCCCCCCGCGGCAGTGGGATCCGCGGCTGCCCGAGGAAGTTGTCACCATCATCGAAACGGCGATGACCAAGCAGCTCGACGGACGGTACCGGAATGCGGCCGCTCTGCGCGATGCGATTCGTGCTTTCCGTTACGGGGAAGAGGCCGAGGTCGTTGAGTTCGAGGAGGGATCCGCGGCGGGTGTGCCGCCCCCCTCCGCCGACGCCACTACCGTCACTCCCTCACCCACGGGCGCGAGCCTTAGTGGCAAGCAGACCGCGACCCCGGCCGGCAAACCGAAAGACGCTCCCTTCAAGAGCTATGGCCGATCGGGCCCCGGCTCCGTGCCGCCTTCCGCCGGCGTTTCGTCCGCGACTTACACCACGGGTCGAATCTCGCGTCCCGGTTCGAGGCCGCCTGGACGGCCCGCCGGACCCAACGATCCTCGATCCGCTTCGGCCTCGATACCGCCCGAGCCAAGACCGACCAGTCCCATTCTCATCATCGGGGTGCTGGGCGTGCTCGTGATCGGCGGTTTCCTGGCTTATGGCCTGCTGACCCGGCAAGACAAGACAGGAAGTGCGGACGGCGACATGCTGAAAGCAATGCTGGCCGAAACTCAACTCGATCTCGCCCGGCGTGTTCTGGCCGACAAGGACTACAAGGGCGCGATCGCCCAGACCGCGCGCACTCTGACCCTTCAACCCGGCAACCCCGAGGCTTTGGGAATCCGCGAGCAGGCTGAAGGCGCCCTCCGGGAAATCGAAGCCTCGGTGGCCGCCACCCGGGAGGCGATGGCGCGCGGCGATTCTGCCCAGGCCTCGACCGCGCTGGACCGGGTCATGATGCTTGATCCCAAGAACCCGATCGTGGCCGAAGTATCGAGCAAGTTGAACGCCAGCTTCTCGGCGCGTGCCACCGCCGCAAAGTTGGACATGGAGAAGGCCCGGTCTCTGGCCGAGGCCAAAGAGGGAGCGGCTCAGGATGCGGCGTTTGCCGAGGGCGAAAAGTTCTCTGCCACCGCTGCTTCAAGCCTGGCCGATCGGCAATTCACGGTCGCCACCCAGACCTTCGTGCAGGCGCGCGACGCCTACGACCGGGCCCGCCGCGCCATCGAAAACAAGGAGAAGGACGCCGCGAAGCCGAAGGTACCTCCGACGACGGGGTCGACACCGATCGCCATCGCAGCCGCCACACCGGTGCCCGCGGCCTCGGTGCTGCCAACCCTTACCCTGCGACCGATTCCGACCGATACGGTTCCACCGCCCTCGGCCTCCACACCCACCGCGGTGCCCCTCCAGACTCCTCCAACTCAGCCCACCGTGGCTGCTCCAACCGGGGAGGTCCATCAGTTCGCGACTGGAAATACCCGGATGGCCGCGGCCCCCGGGGCCAAGCAGGCGGGCGCATTCGGCGTGCCTTTGATGGAATTTTCAGGTCGATTTGATTTCGAAGTGAGTCCGAGTCCCCTGGTTGCGGGCGCTCCCTTCCAGGTTCGTATATTCCTGAGGAACGACGGAAAACGCGATGCGAAACTGGACACCCTCACGGTCAAGATCCTGCGCAACGGAGAAGTCACGACTCCGGAGGTTCGAATACTCGAAGACGATGTGAAGGTTGAACAGCGTCCCGTGATCGCTGAGCTTGCGGGGGTCTGGGCGGCGGGGACCCGCACCTGGGTCATGGATGTCCAGGCAACCTCCAAGAAGGGCGAGCGGTTCAACTGTGCCCTGACCATGAAGCCCTGAGGGAACACGGCAAGAGAGCACCAATTTAGATGAGCCTCACGACCCGGCTGCGGAATGCGTTCATCGGCGGCCTCGTCGTTCTGGTCCCGATAGTCATCACGGTGAAGGCGTTGTGGTGGCTTTTTTCCTATCTCGACGGACTCGCGCATCCTCTTTCGATCCTTCTTCTGGGGCGCGACATTCAAGGCCTGGGCTTTCTAATCACCCTGGCCAGCATTCTCCTCGCCGGTCTGCTCTTCTCCACCGGACCCCTGAAACCTGTGCTTGATGGGGCGGATGCGCTTCTGGACCTCGTGCCCCTGGTGGGTTCGGTATATGGCACCACGAAGAAAGTCCTGTCCGGTTTCGGGGGGCCTCAGTCGAAGGACGCCTTTCAGCGTTTCGTCCTGGCCCGTTTGCCCGGCCGGACCACCCCGGGCTTCGTGACCGGTTCGTTCAAGCTGACCTTGCGCGATGGAATTACTCACGATGTTCTGACCGTCTACGTACCGACCAACCATCTCTATGTCGGAGACGTGGTCATCCTCCCGGTGGAGGATGTGGTGGAGACAGATCTTTCGGTGGAGGATGGCGTGAGCCTCCTCTTGTCGGCGGGCGCTTCGGTTCCGCTCAATATCAAGGAGTCGTCAAGAGAGAGAGCATGAGTTCGAGGCGCACCGCCCTCACCCTTCTTCTGGCCATCACCGGTGGCTGGCCGGCGATTGCCCGTGCCCAGGCCCCCTCAGGCCCGTCCGTCGAACCCGCACTCTTCGGGGGGTTGAAGTACCGGATGGTGGGTCCTTCGAGGGGTGGACGCGTCACCACCGTGACCGGGCACCGCAAACAATCCGGAACGTTCTATCTCGGTTCGTCGGGCGGCGGCGTCTTCAAGACCACGGACTACGGCGTTACCTGGAAACCCGTTACCGACGGCTCTATCGATACCGGATCCATCGGCGCCATCGAGGTTGCGGAGTCAAATCCCGATGTCGTCTACGTGGGCACGGGAAGCGACGGCATCCGCAGCAACGTCATTCTCGGGAAGGGGGTCTACCGGTCCAACGACGGAGGCAAGACCTGGGCACCTGCTGGCCTTCGGGAGGTCGGTCAGATCAGCGACGTTCGCGTGCATCCGGCCAATCCCGAGGTGGTCTTCGTCGGAGCGCAGGGTATTGCCTGGGCGCCCAACCCGGAGCGCGGCGTCTATCGCACGAGCGACGGCGGCAAGTCCTGGAAGAAGGTTCTCTACGTCAACGAGACGCTCGGCGCTTCCGCGGTGGTGATGAATCCCGCGAATCCGAACGAGCTCTATGCCGCACTATGGCTGGGTCAGCGCAAGCCGTGGACCATCATTAGCGGAAGCGAGGCCAAAGGCGGTGCGGGGATCTACAAGACCATGGATGGCGGTGAAACCTGGAAGAAACTCGCGACCGGATTGCCCGCGGGCCTCATCGGAAAGATCGACCTCGACATTTCGCCGGCGAATCCCAAGCGGGTCTACGCGCTGATCGAGGCGCCGGGAGACGAACGCGCCCTCTATCGCACCGACGATTCGGGCGTCTCATGGACCCGCCAATCGAATGACCTCGGTCTCCTGCGCCGGCCCTTCTACTACACCAACGTCCACGCCCATCCCAAAGACGAAGATACCGTCTTCGTGAACAACGAGAGCTTCTTCAAGTCCGTAGACGGCGGCAAGACCTTCAAGACCGGCCTCACCCCCCACGGCGACAACCATTCGCTTTGGATCAACCCGGACAATCCGGACATCATGGTGCAGTCGAACGACGGCGGGGCCAACGTGACCACCAATGGCGGTCTCACCTGGTCGTCGCAGATGAACCAGCCCACCGCGGAGATCTACCAGATCGAGACCGACGATCAGTTCCCGTACCGGGTCTACGGGGCTCAGCAGGACACCGGCTGGCCCATCATCCTTCCGAGTCTGCCCCCATTCGCGCACAACTACGACGATCCGCTCATGATGCAGGTTCCGGGTCCGGGCTGCGAGACCGGTCCGGTCAAACCCAAGCCCAAAGCACCGCACATCGTGTTCGGGGTCTGCAAGGGCGAGTTCTACCGGATGAACATGGAAACCGGCCAGGAGCAGAGCTACTGGGTGTATCCGCAGAATCGCTATGGGCACGCGGCCAGCGACATGCGTTACCGCATGCAGCGCATCACCCCGTTTGAGATCTCGCCTCACGATCCGAACGTCATCTATCACGGTTCGCAGGTCCTGCATCGAACGGCCGATGGGGGACAGACCTGGGACACCATCTCTCCCGATCTCACCGCCCATCCTTCGGGTACCCAGGGAATCTCGGGTGAGCCCATCACCCGCGACATAACCGGCGAAGAGGTCTATTCAACGATCTACGCCATCGAGGAGTCGCGGTTGGAGAAGGGCGTCATCTGGGTAGGCACGAACGACGGCTTTGTCCAGTTGACGCGCGACAGCGGGAAGACCTGGACCAACGTCACGCCCAAGGGAATGCCTCCGATGGGTCGCGTGCAGTCGATCGACGATTCTCCCCACCGCAAAGGGTCGGCGCTCGTCTCCTACTACCGCACGCTTCTCGGCGAGTTCAAGCCCTACATCTACCGCACGGACGACTACGGGGCGACCTGGACGCTGTTGACCGACGGGAAGAATGGCATTCCCGTCGACTACCCGACGCGGGTGGCGCGGGAGGATCCGGGTCGTGAGGATCTCATTTACGCGGGCACCGAATTCGGGATGTTCGTTTCGTTCAATGGCGGGAAGAGCTGGCAGAGCTTCCAGCTGAATCTTCCCGCGACCCCGGTGACCGACCTGAAGGTCTTTCGCGGCGACCTCGTGCTCTCGACCATGGGTCGAGGAGTCTGGATTCTCGACAACGTGGTGGCCCTTCATCAGCTGGCCAGGATGGGGACGACCACGGCCGCGACCCTTCTCCAGCCAGAGGCTGCGTATCGGCTTCGCTATGACCTGATGAAGGGACCTTCAGACCCCCAGTTCATCGAGCCGGGCGCGATCATCGATTACGCGCTCAGGGCCGCCGCGAGCGAGAGCCTCCGCCTGGAAGTGATGGATTCCGCGGGTGCGGTTCTTCGCACCTTCGAGAGCGGTCCGCCCGAGGCCCCGGAAACCACTCAGGGCATGCGTGCGCCCGAGACTCGCCCCGCCGGGCCGCCGCGGCTGGCCTCCAAAGCCGGAGCCCATCGTTTCATCTGGGACCTTCGCCACGATGGCGTGCCGGGACTCCGGAGCTTGCCGGGTCCGATGGTGGCTCCCGGCGACTACAAGGTTCGCCTGTCGATGGGAGCGTTTTCGGAGGAGCGTCCGCTCAAGGTTCTCTCCGATCCGCGCCTGGTGAAGGACGGCGTGACCGACGCGATGATCGTGGAGCAGACGAAACTCCTTCTCGACATCCGCGAGAAGGTCACGCAGACCCGGGGTGTTCTCCAGAAACTGACGGAGGCCCGCACCAGGGCCCAGGCCGACCGCACTCCCGAGGGGCTGACCCGACTCAAGAGCATCGATGAAGTCATCGCGAGAATCCAGACCTCCGGCGGCTCCTACCCGCAGCCCATGCTGATCGATCAGTTCGTCGCGGTGGCGCGCATGCTCGGTCAGGCCGATCAGAAGCCAGGGCGCGATGCCTACCAGCGTTTCAACGATCTGGTGAAGGAGCTTGAAACAGTGAAGGCCGAGGCGGCCAGGGCCGCGATGTAGTTGGCAACGCCCGCCGCGTTATAATCCAGCCCCTCGTCGCCGGAAGATGTCCATTCGCGCGCGACGAACAGACGTAATCGTTCCTCAGTAGCTCAATGGTAGAGCGTTCGGCTGTTAACCGAAATGTTGTAGGTTCGAATCCTACCTGGGGAGCCAGTTTCGTCTAACTGGGGGGCCGCAGTTCTGCCACAGACTGCCGTGCTCAGCCCCCCAGACCCCCGATCGCTCCGGCGGGAGTGACAAACGAGCGAGCGTTCGCGAGCGACTTTGCTCTGGAGTGGGTCCGCGAAGCGGAGCCATTCAGGAATCCCGCCTGCGCTGGGTCCCAGGGCCGCAGTTCTGCCAGGGCCTCGCCCGTTCCGGGACGGCCTCCTGCCGGTGGGTGGGCAAGGATGCGGTGCGCGAGCTTCAGAGTCTCGAAGTGCGCTCGCGTCTTTTGCTTTGAGCCCCGCAGGCCTATCGGGTCGCCGCCTTCTTCTTGAAACCGCCGGTGCGGTTCCACCACATGATGGCGCCGCTGGTCGAGAACATGAGGGGCAGAAAGCCGAGGAAGACCCACAGGATCTTCACGGGCACGCCGCCGAACTTCCCGTAATGAACCGGCTCCATCGATTTCACCACGCGGGCCCCGAAAGGCATCGCGTCGATGTCGTCGATGCGAACGGTCTTCAGAGTGAAGGGATCCAGGAAGGCGGTGGGTCCGCTGTCCGTGCTTTCACCGCTCCCTCCTTCGCGGTGGAAGGTGGCCGCCCAGGCCTGGGTCGGCTGAGCCGGAATGCGCAGCACGGCCAGGCGCGCGTCGGGCACGGCGTCCCGGGACGCCGCCGCGATTTCATCGATCGATCGAGCCAGGGATCCATCGGTGGGCACGGACACCGGGGGCGAGCCGCGGGGGGGCAACGAACCGGTGACGGTTTGAATGCCTTTGAGGAAGGTGTCGCGGAAGGCGTAGTAGGCCCCGGTGATCGACACCACGATGAGCAGGGCGAGCGAGAGCACGCCCATCTGCCGATGCATGTTCCAGATCACGCTCTTCCAGCTCCCGCGCATGCTCAAACGGAAACGTTGATTCTTGGGGGAGGCCACTATCCACAGCACGAGTCCGGTCAACGAGAGAAAGACGAGGGCGAAAGCCACGTAGCCGTTGAAAGTAAGGCCAGGAGTGCCGGAAAAGAACGCGAAGTGCAGATCCCGTAGCTTGGCGATGGGACTCGCCTCTCTGCGTCTCGAACTCTCCACGCCACCGGTGTAGGGGTTCACATAGACGCTCATCTGGTCGGCCTCCTTGAGCGTCCTCGGACTTCGCTTCTGCAGGATGAACTCGAACGTCCGATCGGGGCTCCCCGGGAAAACGGCCAGGGAAACCCGGCGCGCCGGGTCGACCCTTTCGGCGGTGGCGAGGAGGGTGGTGAGAGGGAGGAGGGTCGCCGCGGGGCTCACCCGCGGCTCGTAAATCGCGTGTTCCATCTCTTCCCGGAAAACCAGGGCGCTGCCGGAGAGACCCACCGCGGTCGCGAACAGTCCGAAGACCATGGAGGCGATGAGATGGAGATTGCGAAAAAACTTCCAAGCCTTCGTCATGCCGGGCGATGCTAACGCTAAGCTCACTTTCGATGGCCCCCCGGAAGAAAGTCGCCGACCCCGGCCTGTTCGGGCCGGGCGAACTGAGTTCAGAACCCGAGTCCGAGGCTCCCGCGAAGGTCTCCAGGCGAAGAGCGACGCGGGCCGCTCCCCCTTCCGCCGACGAACGCGTGGCTGCATCCCTCGCCCGGCTGCCCGAACTGGTGGATAGGCTCGAAGCCCTGATCGCCGAAGTTCCCAAAGCGGAGCAGTTCGAGCCCCTGGCCGAACACATCTACTCCTTCGCGCAAACCGGTCCGCGACTGATGGAGTCACTGGAGTCCGTGAGGGACGCGGTCCCCCAGATCGAATCGGCCAGCCAGGCGTTGGGCGAGACCGCCACCACGCTTCAAGACACGAATCAGCGCCTCGCCGAGTCGTTGATGCGCCTTCCCGCCGCCGAGGACTATGAGCCCCTGGCCGCGCCGCTCGTCGAGTTCACCAAGATTTCGCCTGCTCTCACCGAGGCGCTTCGGGAGGCGGTGGTTTCCTTCACCGCGGTTTCACAAGTTACGAAGCGACTGGAGGGAATCTCCAAGTCCCTGAAGGCGGCGGAGAGCGCGGATCATCCGCCGGCCAAAGCAAGAACGAACGTGGACACCGGCGAGTTCTCGCGTCGCGGGAAAATCGCCGAGTCGCTCGACACTCTGGCCAACGAGATCGATGGCGCGCTCGAGAAGATTCCCAAGGACCCGGAATATGCGCGGGTCGCTGAGCAGTTACGCGAACTGGCCACGGTGTCACCGTCCCTGATGGATTGGATGAAAGAGGTCAAGCCCCTCTCCCCGCCCCTCGCGGGATCCGTCCTGACCCTGCGGCGGGTGGCCACCAGCCTGCGCGAAAACGCTTCCGTGTTGCGAGGAGAGAAGAACCCATGATCATGACGTTGCACTCGACGCAGAACCGACTCGGCGTGGCCCTTCTGGGTCTGTTGCCTTGCGTGGTCTGGGCCGCGTCCCAGGAAGCCACACCGAAGAAAACCGCCGCCCTCACCAGGCCCGCGGTCTCGACTCCCACGAAGACGACTCCGCCCAGTGTCCCCGAGCCGAAGGTGACCCTGCTTCCAAACGGCTGGCGCATCTCTCCGGTGGGCCGGCACATCACCATCGGCGATCTGCCCATGAACCTCGTGATGACGCCCGACGGCGATCATCTGATTGTCACCAACAACGGCTACTCCCAGCCAAATCTGGTGGTTTACGATTTCACCAGGCAGATCTCCCGCGACCGGATCATGCTCGACTCCGCCTGGCTTGGTCTCGCCTTTCACCCGGATGGGAAGCGCCTCTACTCGTCAGGATCCGCCAAGAATCGCGTGGACGAGTTCTCCTGGGAGAAGGCGGTCTTGAGCAGGACGGGCGACTTCCCTCTTCCCAAGCCCGCGAGCGACAGTTTTGTCGGAGGGCTGGCGGTAGCACCCGATGGCAAGAGGCTCTACGCGGTCCATGTCCTGGGCGAGAAGCTCCATACGATCGACCTTGAAACGCGCGCGGTGGTCAAGACCATCGACCTCAACGCCGAGCCCTACACCGTTCTGGTGTCTCCGGACTCGACCACGGTCTACCTCTCGTTGTGGGGCGGCGCCAAGGTTCAGGTGTTCAATGCCGCCGACCTGTCTTTGAAGCACGAGATCGAAGTGGGTGAGCATCCCAATGCGATGGCGCTTTCGAAAGACGGATCACGCCTGTTCGTAGCCTGCGCCAACACCAACGCGGTCTGGAACATCGATCTGGCCAAAGGCTACGCGACCGAACAGATCAGCATCGCGCCCTTTCCCAACATGCCGCCGGGAAGCACGCCGAATGCGCTCGATCTGTCCCCCGACGGAAAGACTCTGCTCGTCGCGAACGCCGACAACAACACCGTCGCGGTGGTCGAGATCGAGGACGACGGGAAGGGTGAGGTGGAAGGCTTCATCCCCACCGGCTGGTATCCCACCGGCGTCCGCTACTCGAAAGATGGCTCGAAGATCTTCATCCTCTCCGGAAAGGGTCTGGCGTCCGTCGCCAACCCGCGCGGCCGGCAGGCGGGGGTGGGGACCGGTCCGGACGGGCAATACATCGGAGCGATGCTTTGGGGCACCCTCACCACCCTCGATACGCCGAGTGACGCCAAGCTCAAGGAATACACCGCCACCGCGCTCTTCGTTACGCCGGACACGGGAAAGTCGCAACTCGCTCCCGCCAAGGCGCCGCTCCGCTCGGTCATTCCCCGCAAGGTGGGTGCGCCATCGCCTATCAAACACGTCTTCTACGTTATTCGCGAGAATCGAACCTACGATCAAGTCCTTGGTGACCTGCCTCAGGGCAACGGAGATCCGTCGCTCACCCTGTTCGGGGAGAACGTCACTCCTAACGCTCACGCTCTGGCTCGACAGTTCGTGCTGCTCGATAACTTCTACGTCGACGCGGAAGTGAGCTACGACGGCCATGCCTTCTCCACCGGCGCCTGGGCTACCGATGCGGTCGAGAAGATCTGGCCCATGAACTACGGCCGGCGCGAGGCCCGCTATCTCTCGGAAGGCGGCGGGAAGATGCGAAACCCCTACGGGAATCTTGCTGCGGGTCCGCGTGGCTACCTCTGGGATGCCGCGGCGCGCGCGAACGTTTCGTACCGCAGCTATGGAGAGTTCTCGATCCCCGGAGCGGAAATCCGATTCGACGAGGAGATGAAACCTCCATTCAACGGATCGGTGCCCGGCCTCAAGGACCATGTGCACCCGACCTACCCGCCCTACAACCTCAGCATCCCCGACAACAAGAGAATCGATGTCTGGCTCGAAGAGTTCCGCGAGTTCGAGAAGAACGGCAGCCTGCCCCAGCTCAACATCCTTCGCCTCGGGAACGACCATACGGCTGGCACCCGGCCCGGCTCCTGGACGCCCCGGGCCATGATCGCCGAGAACGATCACGCTCTGGGGCGACTGGTAGAGGCGATTTCCGCCAGCCGGTACTGGAAGGACGCCGCCATCTTCGTTCTCGAGGATGACGCGCAAAATGGTCCCGACCACGTCGACGCCCATCGCTCCATCGGCTTCATCATCAGTCCGTACACCCAGCGCCAAGGCCTGGTCGACCGAACGCTCTACACCACTTCAGGCTTCCTTCGGACCATGGAGTTGATTCTCGGTCTGGAGCCGCTGTCGCAGTACGACGCCGCCGCCACCCCCGCCTACAACGCCTTCTCGTTGACCCCGGACGCCAAACCCTTCAAGGCGCTGTCTCCCAAGATCGACATCAGCGAGACCAACGATCCTCGGGCTTGGGGAGCGCAGGAGTCAGCGGAAATGGACCTGGCCGAGGCGGATCGCGCGCCCGATCTGCTTTTGAACGAAATCGTGTGGCGATCCGTCCGCGGCGCCGGCTCGAAGATGCCTCCGCCGGTGCGAGCGGCCTGGCTGAAGCGGGGAGTGGGCGACGATGGCGATGATGCGGGTGAAGCGGAGACAGGTCCGAAGCCTGTCGTCCGTCCCTCCGTCCGCTGAGGAGAATGCCCTTGACTCACACCTGGCCGGAAGGGTTGCCGAAGGACATCGTGAAGGACCTGGTGATCCAGGGCGGAAGGCCCGTGAAGTGATCTCGGCCGCGCGGCTTGGCAAGGCCGCGTGCGCGCTCGCCGTCTTCTCCCTCGTCGAACCCCGCCTTTCCGGGCTCGGGCCGGGGTGCGCGGTTGTCTGCCTGGGCGTCATTCTTTATTCCCCCCGCGCGGGAATCCGCTTTGGCCTGCTGCCGGCTCTGGTCGGTCTGTTCTCCGGACTCATCGCCGCCGCTGGTTACAACTTGGAAGCCGACACCCACTCTTACATGGCGAACGTGGCCTCCTTGCTTCAGGATTTCGACCTCGACATCGGCAACCAATTGACGGAGTGGGGGCGCCGGGCGCCGTCGCGGGGGCCGGCCGGAATGTCCATCACCCCGCACCCCATTGGCAATGCATTTGTCTGGGCGATACCCGTGGCCTTCGCCCATGCCTATGCCCTGCACGTTGGTATCTACCCGACCAACTTCTTTTCTCCTCCCTACTTTGGCGCCGTCATCGCGACCAATCTCGCCATAGCCCTCTCGGGTGCTCTCGCCCTCGTGCGTCTCCTGACTCGCGAGGTTGGCGTGGCCGCCGCCGGGCTTGCCGTCGCGGCTTCTATCCTCGCGTCTCCCGCGGTCTACTACCTGGCCGTCCAGCCGATGGGGGCCCACGGTCTGAGCTTCGGTCTCGGATGCTGGGCCGTGGTTCTGGTGGTTCGCGCCGTCGAAGCCGATACCGTCCCCGCCTGGAGATGGGCCGGCGCCGCTCTGGGGCTGGCCACGCTCTGCCGTTTTCAGGCCGTCGTCCTTTTTGCCATGGTTCCGTTGCTCGGGGCCTGGTCGGTCAAGTCGCTGGTGAGTCGCATGCGGGCTCTCTCGCCCCCGGCCCTTGTGATCGTCCTCCCGCAGGTGGTCGTGTGGCTCAAAACGTTCGGTCGACCGTTCGCGATTCCCCAGGGTTCAGGGTTCATGAAATGGGGATCGCCGCACTGGGCGGACACCCTCTTCTCCGCAGACCGAGGCCTGTTTAACTGGCATCCCCTCCTCCTGCTCGGCCTCCTTGGTCTCCTGCTCCCGCGCCCGCGCCTGAATCGTCTCGCCCTTTGCGGCGTGGTGATCTTTGCGGTCACGGTGTGGATCAATGGCGCGGCGACCGACTTCGACGGCGGCGATGCTTTCGGGGGCCGGCGCTATGACCTGGTGATTCCGTTCTTCGGAATCGGCCTGGCCCGCCTCCTCGACGCGACCCGTCCGGTGCTGGTGAGACGGCCCCTGGCCTTGCCCGCCCTGCTGTTCAGCCTCGTGGTGGCCTGGAATTTCTCCTTCATCGCTTTCTACCGCACCAAGAACTTTCGCGTGTCCGCCCCGGCCGAGGAGCTGGCCTCGGCCCAGGCTCGTCGTTTGCGTCAAGTCGCCGACGCGGCGTTCGGCTGGATGGGGCCGGGCACGCGTTTTCGGATCTACGACGCTTTCGTTGGCCTCTACACCTACCGGGAGTACCGTCCCGGGGGCGACTTCGACCTTGCGACGCTGGAACCGCGCTTCATGAGCGAAGGCTGGTCGGATGTCCGCTGGTGGGACGGCGAATCGACCTTCCGCTATCTTCTCTATCCTCAAGCGTGCATCGTCATTCCGATCGAGGAGCCTTTCGATCTTCGCGGGTTTGTGCGCGCGCGCGCGCCTGCGCGTATTCCCGACCAGCGCCTGACCCTGACCCTGAACGGTCGTACCCTTACCGAGGCGGCGCTGCCCGCGGCCTGGACCGACGTTCCATTCGAGGCCCCGAGCCGTTTTTGGAACCCCGGTGAGAATCAGTTCTGCATGCGAGCGTTGAAGAAGCGACCGGGGGACAAGGGCGACGATCTGGCATACGCCGCCGCCGTGGTCCGGGTTCAGCTCCCCTAGAGCTCGGCCCGTCTCTTTCCTCTTCTTGCTCATGCGCGGGCCCAGTTCAAGTCGGCGGCGAGCGAGCTAGGATCGCAGGCATGAAACGGAAAGCGGTGCCCCTGGTGGTCAAGGGCGGCGTTCGGGGCGGCGTTCGGGTGAAATGACCGGAGCGATTGCCGCGGCGGCGGGTCTGCTCGCCCTGATCGATCCACGTCTACGGGTGCTCGTCTGGTCTGCCCTGGCCCTGTCCGCCCTGTCGCTCGTCCGACACCGCCACCGTGTCTTCCTCCCGGTCCTGGCCATGGCCCTAACCGTGCCTGCGCTCGCCGGTTTTTCCATCGGCGCCGACTCTCTCGGCTACTTTGCCTACACGTCATCCCTCCTCGCCGACCACGATCTCGATTTCTCGAACCAGTGGCCTCGGATCGGCTTCCCGGCTGACGACCCCACGCGCACGGGTCATCAGCCGAACGCTATGCCCATCGGGCCCGGCCTTGTCTGGATACCTGCGGTGGCGCTGACCCATCTCTGGCTCGCCGGGACCGGGGGGGCGACCGATCCGCTGCTTCTTTCGCCGCCCTATTATGGGGCGGCGGCGGCGACCACGCTCGCGGTCGTGCTGGCGGGCGTCTTCATGCTGGCGCGAAGCCTTTCGCCGCTCTTTGGGAAAGCAGAGGCCTGGATCGCCGTTCTCGCCTCGATCGGCGTCTCACCCATCCTCTTCTACGCGCCGCTTGCGCCGCTCATGTCCCACGGCCTGACTTTCGGTACCGCCGCTTTGACCCTGGCGCTAACCCTGCGCGCCGAAAAGGAGGGACATCGCGGAGCGTGGATGTGGTGCGGCGCCGGCCTCGGGCTCACCATGCTGTGTCGCACTCAGGCGGCGGCCCTGGTCCTCTTCGTGATTGCGGGCCTGTGGCGCTCGCGTGCCGGATGGCCGAGAGTTGCCGCGACCGGGGCTGCGGCCCTCGTGGTCTTCTCGCCCCAGCTCGTAGCGTGGAAGATCCTTTATGGCTCCTTCATCACCATCCCGCAGGGAAACGGCTTCGTCGACTGGACAGGCCGGCACACGCTCGACGTGCTCCTCTCCGCCGACCACGGTCTCTTCAACGGACATCCAGCACTTCTCTTCGGCCTCCTCGGCCTCATTGTCGCCTTGCGGGGCTTGGGCACATACGCAGTGGCCGCCCTGGCCATCTTCTTGTTCACGGCGTTCCTCAACGGAAGCGTCAGGGACTGGAACGGTTCTGACGCGTTTGGCGCGCGACGCTTCGATCTCCTGATGCCGCTCTTTGCCCTCGGGCTCGCCGGGCTGCTCTCCCGCGCTCGGCTGTTTCTTTCCACCAGACCCCTGGCCCTGCCCGTGGCCGCGCTCCTGGCCGCGGTCTTGTGGAACGCCTCGCTCATCGATCTTCGCCGCCAGGGGAAGTTGAACGCTGTCCTTCCCCTCGACGACCTCGCCCGGCTCCAGACCGAGCAGGCTCGCCGAGCCGTTGAGGCCACGTTCGGACGGCTCGGCCCCTTGGCGCGCGAAGTCATCTACAAGGGCTTTGTCGGCCTCTCCACCTACGAAAACTATCGCCCGGGCGGCGACTTCGACCTCGCGACGCTGGAGCCTCGCTTTGTGCGGAAAGGCTGGTCCGATGTCCAGTGGTGGGACGACGGCTCGGCCTTCCGATATCTCCTCTACCCGCAGGCTTGCATCGTCATTCCTCTCGGCGAGCCTTTCAACCTGCGCGGTTTCGTGCTTGCGCGCGCGCCCGCGCGCATCTCGGATCAGCGCCTGACCCTGATCTTGAATGGCCACACCCTCACCGAGACGGTGTTGCCCCCGGCGTGGACCGAGGTTCCCTTCGACGCGCCGAGTCGCTTGTGGATCGCCGGTGAGAATCAGTTCTGCATGCGAGCGTTGAAGAAGCGACCCGGGGACGAAGGCGACGATCTGGCCTACGCCGCCGCCGTGGTCCGGGTTCAGCTCCCCTAGCCCCCGGCTCGTCGTTTTCCCCTTCTTCGCACTCGCGTCTCTCTTCGCGCTTCGATGAGGGCGGCCGCGAGAGCGGCGCGCGGATCCACCACCCCGAATCCCTGCTGCTCCGCCTTCAACTCGCTCACCCGGTGCGCCGTCCGAGTGAGGATGGCCTTGATCTCCAGTGGCCGCAGGGAAGGACAGGCTTCGATCATCTGCGCGGCGATCGAGGCCACGATGGGCGAGGCGAAGCTGGTCCCATCGACGTGTTTGTAAGACTCTGAGATCACGTTTTGATCGTGAACCTTCATCGAGACCAGTTGTCGGATCATCGCAGAGCCCAGGTGAGAGGCGCTGTCGAGGGTTTCGTCGATTCCCTGATGCTCGGCGAGCACCGCGGAAAGCCCCGTGTCCTCGGTCTGCAGCAGCAAGGAGAAGAGGCCGGCCTGTTGGGCGGTGGCTGTTCCGGGAAGAAGCGGGGCGGCCACCCAGATACTGGGGGCCACCAGTTCGGGCTTTTGCAGACCGTCAATGGTCGGCCCGTAGCTGGACTGATAGGGGGTGAGGCCGAACCGGCTGAGACGATTGCGGTCATTGAGCCCTCCCACCGAGAGCGCCGACGGTGAGGAGGCAGGCGGAATCACCAGATGCTTGGGAGAGTAGCCGGCGTTTCCTACCGCGGCGCAGACCAAAATCCCGGCCCGGGTGGCCGCTTCGACACCCTCGCAGATCGAATCGTCGAGATAGCTCGCTTCGTAGTCGCCGCCCACGCTGACATTCACGATTCGTATGTCGTGCTTTCTACGGTTCTTCAGAATCCAGTCGAAGCCACGGCGAATGTCGTGGTGAACCACGCGCCGCGCGGTCCCGCACTGTACGAGCACCACCTCGGCTTCGGAGGCGATTCCGCGATACAGACCCTGCGAAAGCGCGCCGTTGCCACACGCCACCACGGAGGTCATCAAGCCGTGCCACCCCGCGTTTCTGGGATCCTCGATGTCGGATCGTTGCGAATCCGTCCGGGTCACGTCCACGTACTCGCGAATCCGGTCGATCGGCGTCACCAGGTCGGGGTGGGCATAGAAGCCGGCGTCGAGAAAGGCCACCGTGACGCCCTTCCCTCGATATCGGGTGGAGGCGCCAAGACGCAGCGCGGTGGGCAGAATCGGCGAAGTCGATCCATCCGCCATTCCCGCGGCGCGAAAGTAGGAAAGGGCCCGGCGAAACCGTCGGGCGCACGAGGAGCAACAGGTCGTGTGTTCTTCCAGCCAGGGGAGGTTGATCCGGATCAGCGCCTCGAGTTCGGGAGGCGGATTCACGGTGGCGCGCGCGGCCAGACAGATGGAACACAGCTTGCTCATGCGCGGCCCGAGTTTAATTCGGGGAAGCTCGCGCTAGGATCACCGCCAATGAAACTGGAAGGTCGCGCGGAAAGCGCCAACGTCGAAGATCGTCGCGGGCAGCGAATGCGGGGAGGCCCGGCCGGCATCGGCTGTGGAGGACTTCTCCTCGTGCTGGCCCTGTCGTACTTCACCGGACAGGATCCCCGCGCCCTTCTTCAACTCCTCGGCTCAATCCAGGAGCAGACGCCAGCGCCGGAGACCGTGGACGAACGAGGTCAGGTGACCGGCGCGCCCCAGGATCAGCTCGGACACTTTGCCGCCCTCGTGCTGAAGGACACCGAAGAGACCTGGAAAGGAATCTTTGCCGAAACGGGTCAGCCCTACGAGGAGCCGCCCCTGGTCCTCTTCTCCCGGGCCGTCCGTTCCGGTTGCGGGACGGCCTCTTCGGCCATGGGCCCCTTCTACTGTCCGACGGATGGCAAGGTCTATCTCGACCCGGCATTCTTCGACCAGCTGTCGAAACGGTTCGGGGCTCCCGGAGACTTCGCCCAGGCCTATGTCATCGCTCACGAGGTCGGTCACCACATCCAGAAACTCATGGGCGTCTCCGACAGAGTCACGGCGGCTCAGCAAAGGGGGAACGAGGCTCAGGCGAATGCCCTGTCGGTCCGCCTGGAACTCCAGGCCGACTGTTTTGCGGGGGTCTGGGGTCATAGCGCCAACCGCGACCGCCAGGTCATTCAGCCCGGCGACTTCGAGGAGGGCATGCGCGCGGCCGGGTCGATCGGCGATGACACCATTCAGGAGATGACTCAAGGCTCTATCCGGCCGGAGTCCTGGACCCACGGCTCGGGGGAGCAGCGTCAGTTCTGGCTGCATCGCGGTCTTGAGACCGGCGATCCCAATCGTTGCGACACCTTCAAGGAGAAGCGACCCTAGTCCGTCGCCAGGCCGTCGGAGACGCTTGGCTCAACTCCCGAGGGCGGCCCAGGCCTCTTCCGCGGAGAAGGTGAAGCGCTGCCCGCAGAAGTCGCAATGCACCTCGATCGTTCGGCGATCGGCCAGAAGGCCGCGAATTTCCTGGGCCCCCAGAACCCGGAGCACCCCGGACACCCGTTCTTTCGAGCAGGGGCAGGCGAAGGCCACCCTTCGTTCCGGCAGCAGGCGCACTTCTTCTTGATGAAACAGGCGATGGAGGAGGTCGGTGTCTTCGAGTTCGAGCAGATCCGTGCGGGAGACGGTGGCGGCCAGAGTGCGGATTCGGTTCCACAGATCGGGATCGGCGTCGGCATCCGCTTTCCCTCCCTGCGCCGGCACCTTCTGCACCAGGAGGCCCGCACACACCTCTTCGTCCGCGGCCAGAGCGAAATGAGTTTCGATCTGCTCCGAACGGCGCATGTAGGCGTTGAGCACGCTCGCCACTGAATCGCCCTCGAGGGGCACGAGACTCTGATACGAGTCGTAGTCGCCTCCCGGGTCGATGGTCAGGGCGAAGGAGGCGCCGTGGGTGAGGTCGTTCAAGGACAGGTCCGGGCGAAGGGTCGCGACGGCATCGACCTTGGCCATCGCCCGCACCGAGAGGTCGGCCCGGCATTCCGCCACCAGGAGCGAGAGCGGTTTCCCTCCCTGAATCTGGAGGGTGAGCCGGCCGTCGCTTTGAAGCATCTTTACGGTGGAGGCGAAAAGCGCGGCGGCGGCAAGACACTCCCCGAGCAGGGAGATGACGGGGCCCGGGTAAGGCCGGCGCGCGAGTATGGATCGCCACGATTCGCTCAAATGCACGTACTCGCCGCGCACCGCGCCGCGGCCGATGACGAACCGCCGGGCGGCGTCCGTGATTCCCGAAACCATGCTTCCAGGGACCTTCCGCTCGGCGTCGATCGGGGTCTAGTCGAGGACCACGGTCTCCACGTGCCTGGGCACGTGAGTCTTGAAGCCGCGTTCGGCGTTGATCTTCACCGCGAGGGTGAGGGCCGCGTCCTCCTCGCCATGAGTGACGAAGACGGTCTTCGGCGGGTTCTTGACCCCGGACAGCCAGCGCATGAGTTCGTTCACGTCGGCGTGACCGGAGAGGCCCTTGAGGTCCGTCACTTCGGCGAGAACGGGAACCTCCATCTTGTGGATCCGAACCGTGGAGGCCTTGTCGATGAGTCGGCGGCCCAGCGTCCCTTCACCCTGGTAGCCCGTGATCAGCAGGGTGTTCTCGGGGTGAGGCAGTCGAACCCGACAGTGGTGCAGGATGCGGCCACCCGACAGCATTCCCGAGGAAGAGATGATCACTGCCGGGCTCTTGACCTTGTTGAGCGCTTCCGATTCCTCGCGCGTGCGGGCGAGGCGCACCCACTTGCTGTTCAGGACACTCTCGCCGCCCACCAGGGTGAACGCGTCCTTTAGCGCCTCGCCGTGGCGCGCGTAGATGCGGGTCGCGTCCACGGCCATGGGGGAGTCGATGTAGATGGGGAACGGACGCAGCTTCTGCTCGTGGACGATCCGGTCCATCAGCCAGATCATCTGCTGGGCCCGGCCCACCGCGAAGGCGGGAATGAGGAGGACGCCGTTCCGCGCGAAGGTCCGCGCGATGACGGTCTGCAGCTGCTCCTGAACCGACGTCACCGGATGCTGGCGGTTTCCGTACGTGCTCTCGATCAGCACATAGTCCGCGTCGGGACAGGGATCCGGGTCTTTCGCGAGCACCGCGTTGTACCGGCCGATGTCTCCCGAGAACAGGATCCGGCGGGTGGCTCCGGCCGCGTCCTCGACGGTCATGTCGATGGAACCGGCTCCGAGAAGGTGGCCGGCCTCCCGGAACATGAAGGAGATTCCCGGAGCGGCGATGTGGGTCTTGCCCAGAGCCACCGGCACGAAGAGTTTGAGGGCCTGTTCCACGTCCCGGTCGTCGAAGAGTGGCAGCGCCGGCTTGTGAGAGGTGAGACCCTTGCGGTTCAGGTATTCCGCGTCTTCCATCTGCAGATGGGCCGCGTCCTTGAGCAGGATCTCGGCGAGTTCCACCGTGGGAGGAGTGCAGAAGATCGGTCCCTTGAAGCCGTTCTTGATCAACCGAGGAATGCGACCGATGTGATCGAGGTGGGTATGCGTGAGAACCACTGCCTCCATGTGGGGGGCCGGGAACTCCGGATCGACCCAGTTGCGCTGACGGATTTCCTTACGTCCCTGGAACATTCCGAAGTCGACCATCACCTGGGACCCTCCGGAGTCGACGAGGTATGCGGATCCGGTTACGGTGCGAGCGGCGCCGAGAAAGGTGATGGTGATAGGCATGGGGCTCCTGGATCTTCGCTTGAAGGCGTTTCTTGGGGTGGTTGACTCCGAATCGCAGGATAGCCGCTCTCGTGCGAAATGGCGCCGGTCCGGGCAGGACAACGCGCACAACCGAATGCAGGACGTGCTCCTTGTCGCGCCGAGCCTCGGTGTTGGGGAAGTTCGAAAAGTGGCTGGGCAACAGCGAGTATGGGGGGCCTCGCTTGGCGTCGTGAGCGGCGTACTATGGTGCGCAGCAACTCCGGACCAGGCCGGTCGGGTAGCCGAGGCCCGCGGTTCCTACTTCGACGGACCGAGTTCGCCCAGACGAAGGGCCGGATCTCCAAAGAGGTTGAAGCCGGTCACCACGCTGGGCCCGCCCGGCGCGCCGTGGGCCCGCCGCTTCGCTCTTTGAATGGCTTCGCCAAGAGTAAGGCTCGGGTCCCCGAGTTCGCTGTACAGCGCGCGATACAGTGCTTCTTGATCGATTGAGTTCGAGATTCCGGACGGACCAAACGCGGCCAGGGCGCCGCCTTCGGGCAGCAGTAGCAGGGCCTCATTCACCGAGGGTCCGTAGAAAAATGTGTAATAGCTCGACGAGCAGGACCAGGTGAAGACCACGGTTTCCGGACTCGAGGTCAGGGCGGGGATATCGGCAACACCAAGAACCTGCTCGTCCGCCCAGACTTCGGGGCCTCCGTGGCCGAAGTAGTGGATCATCTGCGCGCCTGAGGCAAGGCCGGCGAACATCTGGGAACGGGCCGCATCTACACCCAGAGATAGATCACCAAAGGTCACGGTTGCTCCGAAAGGAAGCGCCGCGATGGTCACCTGAGCCTCGGCGATGAAGTTCGGATCGCCCGGGATCTGGTTGTCGGCGACCACCACGTGTCGTCCTCGATTCGCGGTGATCACAGAGGACTGGCGGATGATCTTCGCCACCACGGCGTCGGCTTCCTCGTCGGTCTGCACGGGCAGGCGGCCGATCGCGACATCGGGCAGGCCGTCCCCGTCGACATCCGCGAACAGGTTCTCGGAAGGAGTGCGGCCAGACTCATCATCCCAGCCCTGTAGCGAGGGAATGGTCGGGAAGGGCGTGCTCTGGAGGACATTTCGATAGTCGACGGTGTCGTCGCCCACGAGCAGCACGTACTTCAGACGGCGCTGCCGCGGTGCGGTCTGGATCAGGGACGAGATGGCCCGGGCCTCGAAGAATCCTCCGCTGAAACGATCGTAGGCCCGCTCCGCCGAGATCACCGAAACGCTCAGGCCTTCCGATCGCTTCAAAGCGGCGATCTTTTCGGACTGATCCATGAAATCAGGATGCGACACGATGAGATAGTCCACGTCCAAGGGCGGAAGAGTGGGGTTGTACGGTTCGATACTCTTGGCTCCGAGCATCCGCGCTTCGCGGGGGAAGGAAAGTCCGAGGTCCATCCAGTCGAGGTAGGCGAGGCCCAGGTCGGTGGAGCCGCTCACGAAGTACTCGAGGGTGAGCTCGTTACCGGTCTCCCACAGGCTGTTCCGCGCGATGCTCCCCTGGAGCAGCCCGCCGGTCGTGCCCTGGAAAGTGACGCTCCCGACCACCACTCCGTTGATTCTCGCCACGACACTGTGCTCATGGTCGGTGCGCCCAAGGACGCGCAAGCGGACGGGAACGCTGACGTCACTGAACGCAGCGGGAAGTCCCGGCAGGTCGAATGTCCCCGCGGTCGGATCCCAGGAGGTGGGCCAGTTCAGTCCGTCCGACACCAGCAGATCCCAGAGCCACGGCTCGTCTCCGAGCGCGACGGTGCTGCTGTAGATGTCATCCCGCTCCACCCGATGCCATCCCTGCTGAACCGGCGTGCCCTCGTGAGTCAGGGCCGCGGGCGGAGGAGGGAGCTGCGGGTTCCAGGTGAGCACGAAAGCCTGCCGGTCGGTGTAGGCGGTGCGTCGCGGTTCGGCGTTGAAGACGATGGCTTCGTCCGGAGTCCGTTCGCTGACCACCCGAAAGGGAACCGGAGATCCGAGGAGGGTCAGATTCAAGGCCCTAGCTCCCACGCTGTTCGGCAGGCCTTCGCCGGCCAGGTCGGAGCGCCGCACCGAAATCTCCCCTCCTCCCGTGAACACGAGCTTTAGTCCTTCGGGAGCCGTCCGGCGGCTTCGCTGTTCCCCGCGCTGGGCGCGAAGTCCTTCTCGCCGGTTCTTCCCTTGCCACAACCGCACCGAGCGGGCGATTTCGCGCGAGGGCAGGGTGAGCACAGACGCTCCGGGTACCAGCACGGGAATGGCGCCGGCTCGAACCATCCGACCCACGGTCCGGTCGAAACTGTTGGCCAGTCGGAGATCTCCGGGTTCGAAGGGTCCCATGTTCCGGAGGTGGCCGTTCAATTCCTCCTCTTCGATGAACACGAACCGCTCCGTGAAGGCCTGGGCGGCGACGGTGTAGGCAATGGGCGCCGAGGAGTTCGGCTGCGGAGCCCTGATCGGGCCGAAGGTGATCTCCCTTTGATCCGCGCCCGTGGGTAGGCTGGAGACGAACACCCGGAACGACCGCGAGTTTCGCTGGGCGCTGGTCAGGAACTCCACCGTCCCCGTCTCCGGAGACGCCTTGAACCCGCCGATCTCGGCGCGGGTCAGGGCCGAAATCGCTCCGACCACGAGGGTGGTCGCGGTCGAGAAGTTGTTCGACAGCGTGGTTTCGTTCGTGCTCGTGGAGACGGAAGCGGTGGCCGCGAAGGTGGTGTTTGCGGGCGTCGCCGCCGGCACGTTGGTCACGAGGGTGAAGACTTCGGAGGTCCCCGCGGGCATGGCGGCCGTGCGGACACATCGAATGAGACCGGTGGCTCCTGCCGCGGGGGTGGTGCAGGTCCATCCGGCGGGTGGCGTCATCGAGGCGAACGTGGTGCCTTCGGGAACCGGAATCGTCAACGTGGTGTTGGGCGCCGCGGTCGGCCCGTTGTTGGATACGGAGATGGGATACGAGATCGTGCCTCCGGCCAGGACCTGCTGAGGCGCGCTGATCCCGACGGTCAGGTCGACCAGCGGATTACATCCGTCCGCGCGGGCGGGCGCATCGTTCGTGGGGTCGACGGTGACCGTGACCGCGAGCCCGGCTTCGCCATCCCGGGCGTTCATGGCGCCCACGGGGACGGTTACGGTGCGGTCGCCTCTCGCCCCGGCCGCTGCCGACAAGGTGGCGCCGGATGCGGCCGCTGTGAAGCCGCCTCCCCCGCCCCCCCCGGGCCCATGGTTGGCGACATTGGCGCCACGGCCCCCATTGGCCTGAAGGTTGAGGGCCGCGGGCAGGGCGACGTTGGCGAGCACCACCGCCGATCCTCCGGCGCCCCCGCCCCCACCGTTGCCATCACTGCCGTCGGTGACGCCGTTACCGCCGTTGACGTTGATTTCAACCTGCGCTCCAACCGTCGGCGCCGTGCCGCCCAATCGGAGCAGGATTATTCCTCCGCCGACTCCGCCGTGGCCGTTCGTGGTGTTGTGATTCGCGCCACCACCACCACCTCCTCCGAGGACGGCCCGGCGCGAGCTCGGAGTGAAATCCAGCCGCCCGCCCCGCCCGCCGGTGTGCCCCATCGCATGCGGCGGCGACGAGCCGTCGCCGAGGGCGCAGGTCGTGGTGTCACCCACACCGCCGAAGTTGCAGTATTCGTCGCCGCCGATCCCGCCGCCGCCGGCGTTCGCGCCGCCGCCCCCCGCCGAATCGTAGGAACCGCCGCCACCAGCGTTGCCGGGCGCGCCCATTCCCGCCGGTCCATCCGTCGCCGTCGTGCCGGGATACCCGGAGCCATTCGAGAGGACCCCGAGTCGGTCGACGATGGACTGCGTGGTCCCGCCGCTCTGGAAGGGCGAACCATGAATCCCCTCGCCCTTGATCCCTTCGTTGTCACCCCCGCCAGCATTGTTCGTGGTGCGGAAGATGTGATTCACGCCCGGGTTGTCATTTCCGTTGCCGAGGCCGCGCCCTCCCCGGAAACCGCGTGCGCTGGCATCGATGGCGAAACCTGCGAAGTTCAGCGTTCCGGAGACATCGAGAGCCACCACACCGCCCCCCGAGTTCGTGGCCGAGGTTCCCTGCCAGGGGAGCGGCGTGACATTGGCGTTCAGGGTCAGGTTGGTAAAGGCGCGAACCCGGATGATCTGAAACGAACGCTGGCCGTTCGATCCCGCCGCGCCAAACGCCGGATTCGAGACTTTGTAGTCGTTCACGAGCGGCGAGGAGAGCACCAGGGTTCCGCCCGCCCCGGCGATGGCGTTGTTCGCGCGGACGTATTCGTAGCGCCCCGCGTTTCCGGTGGAAAGAGAACCGCTGGCCCGTCGCTGACGGTCGAAGGGCGAAGTGGCGGTGGGCGCGGGATCGGCCACATTCGGGATATCGCCGCCCACCCCGTCGCCGTAGGCGTCGGTGTTGCTCGAATCGAACTCGCCGTCCTGCATCTGCATGACCAGGAGCAGGTCGCCGGCCGCGATGTCGATGCCGGCCGCGCCTGCGAGGCGCGTTCCAACCTGGATCGTCGTGCTGCCCGCGGACGCCGAAAGGGTGGCCGGCCAGTAATCGTTGAGAACGCCGCCGGTGGTCACGGTGCCCGCGGTCGGCGTGGCCGAGCAGGTGGTGGCGCCGGCGGCGTCGAGCACCCAGGTGTCGTCGGTCGCGCTGTTGTTTCCCGACGCCGGATCCGCGGTTGCGCTGGCGACCGTTGCGGTATTGCGAGCCACCGTGCCCGAGGCTGTGCCCCCTGTCACTTGAAGGACCAGGGTGATCGTATCGGTGCTTCCCGCGGTCAGGTTCGACGAGCGTGTGCATGTCAGCAACCCCGTGGCGCCAACGCCGGGCGCCACGCAGGAGTATCCGGGAGCGGTGACAGATTGGAAATTGAGAGGCGCGGTCACGGCGTCGGTCACCACCGGCGCGGTGGCGGTTGCCGGGCCATTGTTGGTGAGTTGAATCTGAAAGGTCACATTGCCGCCCGCCTGCTGCGACAGGGGACTGCCCACCTTCGTGATGGCGAGGTCGGCGGTTGTTCCGGCTACTGCAGCCGTCGTATCCCGCAGGCCGCAAATCGGTCCCAGACTCTCGGTCGTTGCCCAGGCCGATGTGAAGCTGGCGTTGATCGTGGAATCAGGCGCCGGAGGGACGACCGGTACCCCCGTGATCACGAAGGCGCCGCCCGCGGCGCTCACCGCGAAATCGACCATGTACTGGAAGGACAGGGTTCGGCCCGGAGGGACAACCAGCCCCGAGGCTCGGCGGAAGTTCAGCGTTCCCGAAGTGCCGGTGGTCACGGTACAGGTCACCTGCTGGCCACCGTCGAGGAAGCAGAAATCACTGCCGGCGACGACGGTCTCCGTGACGTTGGCGTTACCAGTCTCGAATGGCAGGGTGATGCTGGCGCCGCTGAGCCCGAGGGGCGAAGGATTGTAGATGGAGGCGGTGAGGACGTAGCGCGTCGTGGCCGAAGAGGCCGGGGGGTTGGGCCCGGACGCCACCACCGCGCTCGCGGTCAGGATCGGCTTGCTGGGCCGGGAGTGCTGACACGACCCAGCCTCGCAGCCCGCGTAACCGTTCGGCAGATACATCCGTATCTCCCGCCCCGCCGCGATCTGTCTGGGGAAGGTGGCCGGAGCTCCGACACCCGACCCTTGCCAGTCGGCGACCCGGAAGTCCGCCCAGTTCTTGTTCGCCGATGTGTTCGGCGTGTAGCGCAATTCGTAGAGTCCGTAGTTGTCGGAAAGGCGGTTTTGACCCGCGATGGACTCGACGGTCACGGTGTTGAAAGCCACGTTGTTGTCGCCGGACATCGTCAGCGTCGTGGTGGCGCCGAGGAGATCGGTCAGACTTCCGGCCACCCCGGTTCCGTCCGCGACACCGCTGTCCGCGTCGAAGTTCGACGGCTCCACCGTGCAGCCGCGCTGGACGTAGGGAAAGAACACTCCCGGGTTGGTTGTCTCGGCCGGGTTTCCCGCGGCAGCCGGGTTGGTGGTCCCGATGAGAAGCGAGGTCTCGGCGGCGCCGGGCGCTCCGTCGGTGTTGTCGGCGCTCCCAACCGTGTACACGTCGTACGGATTTCCCGCCGAGTCGGACACGGACAGGCCGAAGGCGTTGACGTCGAGGCCGGTCCCGGTCGCCGTCGTGTCCACCTCGAAGACGTACAGGCCCGGCGCGAGCGCAGCGCAGCCGTTCGCCGCCGCGGTTCCGAAAACCGTGCCCGCGTTGGCCGCGGTGAACGCGGGGGCGGCGTTATTGTTGCAACTGAAGCGCGCGAGGCGGTCATCGGTGGTGAGGTCGGTGGTGATCGTCAGAGGTCCGCCTTCGGCGCCGCCGCCGTTCGGGTTGAACACGGCACCGGCAGGATTGAAGAGCGTGTAATTGAAGGCGGGAGCGCCACCCGCGGTCTGGTCGCGCGCCCCCGAGATTCCCGGATCGAAGACCTTGATGTCGAGGGTGGTCCCGGTCACCTCGATGAAGAAGCGGATCTGGTGCACGATATCCCCCTCCGCCGATCCGCCGTCTCGAGAGACGATGGTGAACCACGAGCCGGGGTTTGTGCTCGCTTTGACGCAACTCGGGTCGGGAACCCCCGCGGCCGTGCAGATTCGGCCATCTACGGCGAGGTTGGTGGGCACCCCGAAGATGCCCGCCCACACCGGACCAGCCAGAAGTGCGAGGAGGGATGCCAAAAGTGAGGTGTCGCGGAATCGTCTTTTCATTTTCGAAGCCAGAAGAACTGCGGGAGAACGGACTTGCCAGACCAGGCCAGATCAAGAGGAGAGACAACAGTCTAGCGAAACCAAGACCGCACACCGGGACCCGAAGAACAGCCGTGACCGGCGTCACATGGGCGCGTGGTTTCTAGCTCAGCATCTTTCGCAGAACGGTCTGCAGGATGCCGCCGTTCTTGTAGTAGTTGATCTCCACCGCGGTGTCGAGGCGGCAGGTGGCTTCGAACGAGAAGCCGGAGCCGTCCGCGCGCGTGGCTTTCACGGTCAAGGTCTGACGCGGCACCAGGCTGGAAGCATCGAGGCCGCCAATGGAGAGCGACTCGTCGCCCTTGAGGCCGACGCTTTCCGCGTTCTGGCCATCCTTGAAGACGATGGGGAGAACGCCCATGCCCACGAGATTGCTGCGGTGAATGCGTTCGAAGCTCTCCGCGATGACCGCGCGCACGCCGAGAAGGAGCGTTCCCTTGGCCGCCCAGTCGCGCGACGAGCCCGAACCGTATTCCTTGCCGGCGAGGATCACCAGCGGCGTCCCCCCTGCCTTGTACTTCATGGCCGCGTCGTAGATCGACATCCGTTCGCTCCCGGGCTGGAAGACGGTCACGCCGCCCTCAACCCCCGGCACCATCAGGTTCTTGAGCCGGATGTTCGCGAAGGTGCCGCGCACCATCACCCGGTCGTTGCCGCGCCGCGCGCCATAGGAGTTGAAGTCCTTCTTCTCGACGCCGCGAGCCTTGAGGAAATCGCCGGCCGGAGACGCGGCCGCGATGTCCCCCGCGGGCGAGATGTGGTCGGTGGTGATCGAGTCGGAGAAGATCGCCAGAATCCGCGCGCCATCGATGCTTTTGAGCGGGGCGGGTTCCATCGAGAGGCCCCGGAAGAAGGGGGGCTCCTGGATGTAGGTCGAGGGTTCCTTGAAATCGAAGAGAGCGCCTTCAGCCACCGAGATGGCGTTCCAGTCCGGATTTCCGCCGAACACATCAGCGTAGCTCTTGGTGAAGAGTTCGCCGGTCACCGAGGCTTCGGCATCCGCCACTTCCTTCATGGTGGGCCAGATGTCTTTCAGCATCACCGGCGCCCCGGTCTTGTCGGCGCCGATCGGCTCGGTGGCGAAGTCGATGTCGGTGGTGCCGGCCAGGGCATACGCAACCACCAGAGGCGGTGATGCAAGGTAATTGGCCTTCACGTCCGGGTTGACGCGTCCTTCGAAGTTCCGATTTCCGGAGAGCACGGCGGAGACGACCAGCTTGCTTTCGTTGACCGCCTTCGAAACCGCGGGCGGCAGCGGACCCGAGTTTCCGATGCAGGTGGTGCAGCCGTACCCCACCACGTTGAAACCGATGGTCTCGAGATCGCCGAGAAGACCGGACTTCATAAGATATTCCGTGACGACCTTGGATCCTGGAGCGAGCGAGGTTTTGACGTAAGGCTTCACGGTCAGACCCCGGGCCACCGCTTTTTTCGCCACGAGTCCCGCTCCGAGCATCACGGAAGGGTTCGAGGTGTTGGTGCAGCTCGTGATGGCCGCGATGGCGACGGCGCCGTGAGCGATGGTGCTGGTCGTTCCCTTCATAGCGACCTGGGCGGTGCGGGTCAGGTCGTCGGGACCGAGGCCGAAGCCGCGATCCTTCACCGGAGCGACCAGCGACTTGCGGAATGATTCCTTCATCGACTTGAGGGCGACGCGATCCTGAGGACGCTTGGGTCCGGCGAGCGACGGTTCGACGGTGGAAAGATCCAGCTCGATGGTATCGGTGAAGACCGGCTCGGCCGAGGCCTTGGTTCGGAAGAGGCCCTGCTCTTTCATGTACCGCTCAACCAGATCCACTTCCGCCTCGGTGCGGCCGGTGTTGCGGAGATAGCGCAACGTCTCATCGTCCGTCGGGAAGAAGCCGCAGGTGGCGCCGTACTCGGGAGCCATGTTCGCGATGGTGGCGCGATCGGCCAGAGGCATGCCATCGAGGCCGGGGCCATAGAACTCCACGAACTTCTCGACCACGCCCTTCTTGCGCAAGGCCTGGGTGACGGTGAGAACCATGTCGGTGGCGGTAACCCCTTCACTCAGCCGACCGACCAGCCGCATGCCAATGACCTGCGGTGTGACCATGTAAAGCGGCTGGCCCAGCATGGCGGCTTCGGCTTCGATGCCGCCCACGCCCCATCCCAGGACGCCGAGGCCGTTGATCATCGTGGTGTGCGAGTCGGTGCCCACGAGGGTGTCGGGGAAAACGAAAGTTTCGCCATTCTCAGTCTTTGAGAGAACGCCCTTGGCGAGGTATTCGAGATTCACCTGATGGACGATGCCGGTCGCGGGTGGAACCACGCGGAAGTTGTCGAAGGCCTTTTGTCCCCAGCGAAGGAACTCGTAGCGCTCATTGTTCCGCTCGAACTCGAGCTTGGAATTGTGGGCCAGCGCGTCCTTCGTTCCGTACGCATCCACTTGAACCGAGTGATCGACCACCAGGTCCACGGGCACCAGGGGGTTGACCTTGCGCGGATCGTGGCCGAGGCGCTTCACCGCGGCGCGCATGGAGGCGAGATCCACCACCGCGGGCACGCCGGTGAAGTCCTGAAGGATGACCCGGGCGGGCATGAACGGGACTTCGATGTCCTTGGGCGCCTTCGCGTTCCAGGCGGCCAGGTTCTTCACGTCCTGATCGTGAACCAGCTCACCGTCCACCGATCGAAGGATGGCTTCGAGGACGATGCGAATGGAAAACGGCAGGGTCTCGAGGTTGGGAGCGATGCCCGCCTTCTTGAGGGCGTCGAGGCGATGAATGGAAAAATTCCCGCTCCTGGTCTGGAGCGGGGCGCGCGATCCGAATGAATCCTTCTTCATACCCGCGATTTTACGTGCCGGACGGCTCCGTCACCGCGCCGGTGAAATTGAAGGCGCCTTCTCCAGTCCGGGCCGGGCCACCGACCCCCCGGGTTGGGGCGTGTCTCACCGGCCTGAAGGCGACGTCAGGTCCCGCTTCGATCCGGCGCATTGAAGTTTGGTCCAAAGAAGTGCATCACCGGCTGCGTTCGTTGTTTCACTCAATGAAGTAGCGTTAATGAAGATGAGCTGTCGACGCCCGCGTTTGCTATCTAAGCTACTTTGAATATAGCGTTTATAGTCCAGCGCTGAGAGCGCCGAGCCAATCGTCGTGGCCACTCGGCATGACGGTTGCACACAAATACGGTTAAGCAGGTGAGGCATTGGGTCTCGCCGATTGATGGTTGAGGTCAGCATGCGACGAATCAATGCATTGGTTACCCCCTTTCTTCTTGTAATTCTGGTGGGGTTTGTAGCACCGGCACTTGCCCAGCAGGGAACCGCTGAAATCCGGGGTCGGGTCACCGATTCCAGCGGTGGCGCGCTGCCCGGAGCGACGGTTCTGGTCCGAAATCAGGCGAGCGGTGTCTTCCGACAGGGCGCCTCCAGCGCCGACGGCACGTACTTCCTCGCTGGAGTCATTCCCGGCCAGTATGAGCTTTCCGCCGAACTTTCGGGCTTTCGGAAGTACTCGCACAAGGACCTGCGCCTCGAAGTGGGCAAGACCGCCTCATTCGATATTCGCCTCGAGGTGGGCGGGGTGTCCGAGGAGGTGACGGTTTCCGCCGACGCCCCCATCGTGGATGTCACGTCGAAAGAAGTCGGCGGGGTTCTGACCAACGTCGACCTTGTCTCCCTGCCTTCCTCGAACCGCAACTTCATTGGCTTTATCGGACTCCTTCCCGGCGTCATCCCGAGCATTTCGACGGAGTCGTTCGGGTCGGATTCGGTCAGCGTGAACGGGCAGGACCCGCGCAACAACAACTACCTCGTGGACGGAGCCAACAACAACGACGACGTCATTGGTCAGCGGGCGGGGACCCAGGCGCGCACGCCGATCGAGTCCATCCAGGAGTTCCAGGTTCTCACCTCTCAGTACGACGCCGAGTTCGGACGAACGACCGGCGCGGTGATCAACGCGGTCACCAAGCAGGGTGGCAACCAGTTCAAGGGTTCGGCTTTCTATTTTCTGCAAGACGCCTCCTATACGGCGAAAGACTTCTTTGTGAAACAGAACAACCTCAAGAAGCCAGAGACCAAGTTCGTGCAGTACGGCTTCACGGTGGGCGGTCCAATTATCAAGAACAAGGCGCACTTCTTCGTGAGTGTCGAGCGAGTCGAAAACGACCGCGCCAGCACCATCAACATTCCCGCGCGGCCCGAGTTCAACGCCTCGCCCACCACCCAGGATCGGGTGTGGAACACCCTGATCCGCTTCGATCACCAGATCAACGCCAATCACTCCTGGAACGTCCGCTGGTTGCGCGAGTCGTCTCCTCAGAAGAACCAGATCATTGGCTCGGTGACGGAGGCGGCCTCGCGGGAAGAATCCGATCTCGACCAGACCGTCGCGGCTTCCCTCAATTCGTCTTTTGGCAACACGAAGTTCAACACCTTCCGGGTTGGCTTTACCCAGGAAGACGTCGCCTTCGCAAACCCGAACTTCAACACTAACGGACAACACGGAGATCAGCTCCTGCCGACGCTCCGGTTCCAGACTTTCGACGATCAGCAGAGCCCCACCATGCAGGCGCGCGTCAACAACGCGTACCAGTTCGACGACACGTTCTCTTGGTTCATCCCCGGCTCCAAGGGCGACCACAGCATCCGCGCCGGTGTTCAATACGAGTACATCGACGTCTTCCAGACTGCTCAGGACAGCTGGAACGGGATCTTCGGCTTTTCCCGCAGCAACGGGCCGTTCAACGCGGCCAACCCGAGCAGCTATCCGGATCGCCTCACGATCCGCGTTCCCGGCCCCGCGGAATCGACGCAGAAGGAGCATTTCATGACCGGTTTCATCCAGGACAAGTGGAAGACCGGCAAGCGTCTGACCCTGAGCCTGGGAGTGCGCTACGATCTCGAGAGAATCCCGCTGCCGGAGCTCGACAACCCGCGCGTTACGAGCGCGCCGGTGGACAAGAACAACCTCGCGCCGCGCGTCGGGTTCGCCTATAACCTGAAAGGGAACGGGAAGAGCGTCGTGCGCGGCGGCTATGGTCGCTTCTACGACAAGACCCATCTGGAGTTGATAAACGGCGTCATCAACGCTGGCGTGTTCTCACAGTCGTTCACGGTCAATTTCCCGGCGAACAACATCGACCCGGGTCCCTCCGCGGGACGCTTGCCTACCGATCCTTTCCTGGTGAACGGCCCGACGGTGAACCGCGCGTTGCTCAACCAGCTCTATCCTGCGGGCACCCGGCTGAAGAACACTGGGAACGTCACCCTCGACAGCCCCGACCGGGTGGTCCCCTACGTTGACCAGCTCTCGCTCGGTTTCGAGCGTCAGCTTTCACGCGACATGTCGGTAAGTCTGGACTACGTGCATGCGTTCGGCCGTGACCAGTTCATCGTGCTCAACCAGAACCCCGGCCTGCGCACCAGCACTGCGCGCACCGCGCCGATTGTCCGGGTCGACCCGAGCTTTGTCGCCTCGGTGAATACGTTCACGAACCAGGGGCGCACCGAATACGACGCCCTGCTCGTGGGGATCGAGAAGCGCTACTCCCACGGCTACCAGGCGCGGGTTTCCTACACGTATTCGAAAGGCAGCGGAAACACGAGCGGCAGCGGGGCTCCCGGGAGCAACTTCCAGCTCTTGAGCGACCTGCGGCTCGATATGAACCAGGGTCCCACGGATTTTGATCGTCCACACAATTTCGTTTTCAGCGGCGCGGCCCTGGTCCCCAGGACCGGCGGCGTGATGTTCTCAACCGTGGTCCGCTACGTGTCGGGCACGGCCTACACCGTTCAAGACAGCACCCTCGACAACGACCGCAACGGCATCCTGTTCGAACCCCTTCCCGCCGGCACCTACTCGGGCGTGGGGCCGAATGCGATCAGCGTGGCCAGCAATGGCGGCCGAAACGGGGTGCGCGGCCCGGCCTTCTTCCAGGCCGACGCTCGCCTGGGCTACCGGATCAAACTCGGTCCGCGCAAGGTGGAACTGTTCGGCGAGGTCTTTAATCTGACCGACCGCGCCAATTTCGCCAACCCCACCGGCGATCGCTTCGCGTCCGACTTCCTCCGGCTGACCGCGCTACGGGCCGGCGCCGGTCCCCGCACCGCCCAGTTCGGCGCTCGCTTCGAGTTCTAGCGTCCACGGATTGAGTGAGACCCCGGGGCTTCGCGCCTCGGGGTCTGTTCTTCGTTGCAGGGGCGAACGCCCTTGACCCCTGTTCACCCCCGGCCCGATCTCCAGGGAACAACATCCGGGCGCTGGCAGGACGCCCCCTCTCCCCGGGAGTGAACTCATGATGAGATCAGCACTGAGGCAGCCTTGCGGCAAGCTGCGTGGCTGTTCAGAACAAAAATCTCCTATCGTTGCAACGAACAGAGCCAACCCTTTGAAAGCACCATTGCCATGAACACCCGCCGCCAGTTCGTCATCCGCGCGCCGCTCGGCTTCCTCACCGCGGCCGTCGCTTGCCGCGACGACGGCCCCTCTCCCGGGTCACCATCCACGCCCAAGACACCCGGCGCACCGCCCACCTTCGGCACGGGAAAAGGCTCAGGCCCCGCCGTATCACCCGCGACGTTCGCCGAGGCGGAGAAGTTGATGCAGGTGACGATGACGGCGGCGGAGCGGCAGCAGGCCGCCGACTCCTGGCGGACGTCGCTTGCGCCCTACCTCGAGCGGCGCACCGGGCCTCGGAAAGTGGCCATCTTGCCCACCGATTCGCCCGCCATGCTCTGGAACCCGGTTCTCCCGGGCATGGCCGCCGGGCCATCGCGCGACCGGTTCGTCCGGTCGAAGGCCGACGGGGCGCCGCTGCCTGCATCCGACGACGCGATTGCGGTGGCGCCCGTGACCCAGCTCTCGAGGTGGATCGAGTCACGGAAGCTCACCTCACAGCGGCTCACCAACATCTATCTCGGTCGCATCGAGCGGCTCGACGGGAAGATCCGCTCCGTCATCACCGTCACGAAAGACCACGCCATCGCGCGCGCGAAGAAGGCTGATGCCGAGATCGCTTCGGGGAAGTACCTTAGTCCGCTGCACGGCATCCCCTACGGGGTAAAGGACCTGCTCGATACGAAGGACATCCTCACCACGTATGGCGCCGAGCCCTTCAAGAACCGCGTGCCCGCTGAGGATTCGGCTATCGTGCGCAGGCTGGACGAGGCGGGCGCCGTGCTCATAGCCAAGCTCTCCCTGGGCGCGCTCGCGCTCAACGACATCTGGTTCGGCGGGCAGACCATGAACCCGTGGCTTTTGGAAGAGGGTGCGTCGGGATCGAGTGCCGGGCCCGGCGCCTCGACGGCGGCGGCCCTCGTCGCCTTCTCCATAGGGAGCGAGACCGGGGGGAGCATCGTGAGCCCGGCGATGCGTTGTGGCGTGACCGGCCTGCGGCCCACCTTCGGCCGCGTGCCCCGCACCGGCGCCATGACCTTGTGCTGGTCGCTCGACAAACTCGGCCCCATGACCCGAAGCGTCGAAGATGCGATGCTCGTGCTCCAGGCCATCACCGGCCCGGACGCGGGCGACGTGTCGAGCGTGCCGAGCCGCCTCGACTTCGACGCCGCCTCGCCGGTAGCCGGGCTCAAGGTCGGTTACATCGCGCAGTGGATGAAGGAGAGCCCGGCGACGGACGTGGACCGCGCGGCGATGGAGACCCTGAAGAAGCTGAAGATGGAGACGGTGGAGGTGACGCTGCCCGACTGGCCGTATGGCTCGCTCATGACGATTCTGTTCGCGGAAGGGGCAGCGGCGTTTGAGGAGCTGGCCCTGACCAGTCAGCTCGGCGCCCTCAAGGCCCAGGTCAAGGACGCATGGCCCAACCTGTTTCGGCAAGCGCGATTCCTTTCGGCGATGGACTTCGTGCAGGCCGATCGGTTGCGAAGAAAGGTGGCGTTACAGATGGCGCGCATCTTCACCGAGGTCGACGTGTTGATGGTCCCGTCCCTGCGCGACGAGCAGCTCACAATCACCAACTTCACCGGCCATCCGTCTCTCACCCTGCGCGCGGGGTTCGTGCAGGTGTCGGAAGCGAGGAGCGACTGGGCCCCCGACCCTGCGAACCCGCTGCCGAAGTTCAATCCGCCGCGGCGGGCGCCGCACGGGATCACTTTGATCGGCCGGCTGTTCGAAGAAGGGGTGCTCGGACGAGTGGGGCTTGCGCTGGAGAAGGAGTTCGGAGTGGTGACGGAGCAGCCTCTGGGGTTCTAGCTAGCGGTCCATCATTGCGGATGCCCCGCGGGCTCCTGGGGGGGCCGTGCCCCCCCGGGCAGGCTTCACGCCGGGCGGAAGTGGAGAAACTGGCCGCGGATCTGGCCAGACTCGTCCACTACGGCCCACCGAAAGGGATCGACCGGGGTCGAGGTTCAGAGCACTGAACATGGGGGTAGACGCTTTGGTGCATGAGCCGTTTGCATCCCTTGCTTTTAGCAACCTCCCAAGTCTAAAATTCAGCCACTTAGGGAATAGACGTTCGGATTGACCGATCGGAAAGAAACTCTTGGAGATCAAAATGATGAAGAAATTATGCGCCCTTGGCCTCACGATTTTGTTGATGGCCGGCACCGGAGCCTTTGCCCAGACGGCTGGTCGTATTCAGGGCACGGTCACCGATAACAGCGGCGGCGCCGTGCCCGGCGTCACTGTCGTCGCAAGCAGCCCCAGCCTGCAAGGCCTGCAGACCGTCACTACCGATTCGAAGGGCGAGTTCCGCTTCTTGACCGTGCCTCCGGGCACCTACGTGGTGAAGGTCTCGCTTTCCGGTTTCAAAACCGTGAGCCAGACCGGCATCGTCGTCGGCCTGGATCGCACCGTCACCATTCCGATCAAGCTCGAAGTCGCCACGGTCGCCGAGACCGTCACCGTCACCGGTGAATCCCCCAATATCGACACCACCAGCTCGTCCACCGGCGTGAACGCGAGCGCCGATCTTTTCGAGCGCCTCCCCACCCGTCGCGACATCTATTCCATCGCGCGCGTGGCCGCGGGCACCCAGGACGACGGCACGGGCACGGTCTTCTATGGCTCGTCGGGGGCCGAGAACAGTTACATCATCGATGGTCTCAACACCACCGGCGTCGAAGTTGGCGCGGAAGGCAAGACCCTGAACTTCGACTTCGTGGAGGAAATTGAGATCAAGACCGGCGGCCTTCCTGCCGAGTATGGCCGCATGACGGGAGGCACCATCAACGTCCTGACGAAGTCCGGTGGCAATCAGTTCAAGGGCGACGTCTTCGGCTTCTACGAAGGTGGCGGGCTCCAGAACGCCGACTCCACCGCCAGCCTCCGACCAGCGACCACCACCACGACCGTCGAAATCAAGAACCGGTTTGATTTCGGCGGCGACCTCGGCGGTTATCTCCTCAAGGACAAAGTGTGGTTCTTCGGCGCTTACAACCGCACCAAGCGCACCGACGAGAGCACTCTGATTCGGGCCCTCACGTCGCCCGGCGCCCCGACGGTGGGCTCAGTCATCCCGCGCGAGACCGTGCGCAACCTCTTCGCCACCAAGCTGACCTGGAAGCTCAATGCCAACCACACCATCACCGGCTCCGCTTTCGGCGACCCTGGTGACATCCAGGGAAACATTTTCAACATCGCCGGCCCTGAGGTGACGTGGAAGGGAACTCGCAAGGTTGGCAGCACCGATTTTGTCGCTCGCTACGACGGCACCGTGGGCAGTTCTTTTCTGATCCGGGCCACGATTGGTAAGCATCAGGAGAGCGACAAGTTTGACGGTCCGGGCCGATCGGTTGCGCAGTTGATCGATCAGACCGTCACCCCGAACGCCGCCTCGAACGGCTTTGGCTTCTTCCAGGACCAGGAGTTCGGCCGGAAAGTCGCCAAGGTGGACCTCACCAAGTTCCTGGGAAACCACGAGTTCAAGCTGGGTGGCGACTACGAGCTCACCTCGACGACTACCGAGAACTACCAGGGTGGAGCGGGTCAGCGCATCTTCAAGCGCACCTCCGCCGGCACCGTCTACTATCGCCACCGCTACTATCTGGACGATCTGGCCTCCGGCTTCAACCGCGCCGATCCGAGCACCTGGAAGATCGCGGTGCCGCAGGTCGCGGAGCCGCGATCGAAGGGCTACTCCAGTTACCTGCAGGACTCCTGGAAGATTGCTTCCTACTTCACCTTGAACCTTGGCGTGCGTTACGAGATTCAGGATGTGCAGGACCGGTTCGAAAACACCGCCTTCAAGGTCAAGAACTGGGCCCCCCGCCTCGGCTTCATCTGGGACTTCACCAAGAACGGCAAGAGCAAGTTCTACGCAAACTACGGACGCTTCTACGAGAACATTCCTCAGGACATCAACATCCGCGCGTTGGGCGGCGAGGTGGTCTGTTTTTGCAACAACTTCAGTTCCAGCGCCGCCAACTTCCTCCCTGATCTCGCGGCGCCGCGATCCACCCTTCTCGGCGGCAGCGCGGAAGCGACCGACCCCGATATCAAGGGCCAGTTCATCGACGAGGGCCTCGGCGGAGTCGAGTACGAAGTGGCGCCGAACCTGGTTCTGGGCGCCAAGTTCACCTACCGCACGCTCGGTCGCGTCATCGAAGATTTCCTGGTTCCGAGCGCGGGAGAGTACTTCATCGCCAATCCCGGCGAGGGGACGCTTGGCAAGGAACTGGCCTTCTACGACGGCGTCACGAAGGCCCCGGCGCCGAAGGCGGAGCGCAAGAACTACAGCGTCGAAGTGACCGCGCGCAAGAGTTTCTCGAACCACTGGCAGTTCCTGGCCAGCTACGTCTGGACCAAGCTCGAAGGCAACTACGACGGCCTGTTCCAGAACTCCAGCGGCCAGCTCGACCCGAACATCAACTCGGCTTTCGACTACGCCGATTTCACGGTCAACGCCCAGGGCCCGCTTTCTGCCGAACGAAAGCACCAGATCAAGTTCGACGGGAGTTATCAGTTCTCGGAGGGCGCGCTCAACGGACTCAACATCGGTTTCAGCACCCACTACTACTCCGGCCTTCCGTTGAATGCCTATGGCTATTCGGGCGCTTACCAGAACTGGGAGTACTTCCTCGTGCCTCGAGGTTCGCTCGGTCGTGGCCCGAACGACTATGAAGCGGATCTTCATTTGAGTTATCCGATCAAGGTCGGCGCCCGCTCGAAGCTCAATGTCATTGTCGATGCCTTCAATCTCCTCAACCGGCAGGCCATCACCCAGTACGACGAGAGATACAACCGAGTTGCTGACGGCACTTGCGCGGGCGTCCCGGACGCGTTGTGCAACGGCGACGGGGGGCTTATCGCCAAGCCGAACAGCACGGACCCAGCGGGCGTCATCGCCAACCCTCGGGCAACCAGGACAAATCCGGATTTCCTGAACAAGGGTTTGGGCTTCACCGACGCACGGAGCATCCGGGTCGGCGTTCGCTTTACGTTCTAGCCCTCACCACCTCGTGACCAAGGGGCCCCATCTCGCGGGGCCCCTTCTTTTTTTGTGCCGCGCCCTCCTATGCTTTGCCCTTCCGCCGGCTTCCATCTCGAGCCCCAATGAACCCAGTCTTCAAGCGCGCCCTTCCGCTTGCCCTTCTGGGTGGACTCGTGGCCCTGGTCGCCCTTCTTCGGCCGCGATCTGAATCCCGCCCGGGTGCGCTCGACGATGGCTCGGTACCTGAGATCGCGCGAAGGGTCCGCGGCGGGGGCCGCCCTGTCATCTTCGTGGGTCTGGACGGCGGCGACTGGCAAATGCTCGATCCGTACATGGCCAAGGGAGCCATGCCAAACCTGGCCCGGCTGGTTGCCGAGGGGACGGGCGGCGCGCTCGAAACCCTCCACCCGCCGCTCTCTCCCATCGTGTGGACGACCATGATGACCGGCGTTTCTCCGGTCGAGCACCGGGTGCTTGATTTCACCCGTTTCTCCCCGGCCACCGGCCAGAAAGAGCCCATCACCTCCGACGAGCGGCGGGCGCCGGCGATCTGGAACATGGCGACCTACGCCGGGCTCACCAGCGCGACCTTCGGACTCTGGGCCACGTATCCGGCCGAGTCTGTTCGGGGGCTGCTGGTTTCCGACCGGCTGATGGGCTTTCTCTATCAGGAGAAGGACCCGCCCCCGGGCACGGTGTTCCCGGCGGTCCAGGAGTCGTGGGCGCGCGAGACTCTACGGGCCGTCGATTCGGAAACGGGCGTTCGTGCCCTAAGGGACTACCTCCCCTGGCTCGATGAGGGGGAGTACCGTCGCCTCGATGGGGAGAGCGGGTCGGATCCTTACGCCCATCCCATGACCGCCCTGCGCCGTATCCTGATCGAGACCGAGGTCTACCACCGCCTCGCCACTCAGTGGATCAGGAAGGAGAGGCCCGACCTCGCCATTGTTTATTTCCAGGGCACCGACAGCATCGGGCACGCCTTCGCTCCCTTCGCACCGCCCCGGCAACTTGGGATCGCGGAGGAGGACTTCGAGCGGTACCACGGCGTGCCCGAACGCTACTTTCGCCACGTAGACGAGATCCTGGGCGCCTACCGGCGGCTCGCCGAGGAAAGCAGCGCCGTGCTCGTCGTCGCTTCCGACCACGGCTTCTTCTGGAACGAAGGGCGTCCCCGCGAGCTGTCCAGTTTCGCGATGGCGACCGCGGCCCGCTGGCACCGTAAAGACGGGCTCTACCTCCTGTGGGGCCCCGGGGTCGCGGCCGCCCCGGGTCACATCCAACGCGGTGGGGCGGCGCAGCTGGCCGGGAGCCTCCTCGCCCTGCTCGGCCTGCCCCGCGGTCTGGGGCTCGCCGAGCCTGTGCTGCCCGGCATCCCGCCGCCCTCGGGGAAGGCGGTGCCCTATGCGGAGCACTATCGGCCGGCGGCGCCTGTTCTGGCCAAGACTGGTGAGAGCAACGCTGAGGCCATCGAGAAGCTAAAGGCGCTCGGCTATATCGGGGCGACCGAGGCCACGGCTGCGCCCAAGGGGGTGAGGGGCACACGTACCGCCGGTTCCCATAACAACGAAGGCCTCGTGCTGCGCGCCGAGGGCCGGTCCGAGGCCGCGGTCGCCGCCTTCGAGAAGGCGCTTGAGCTTGATCCTGGAATTGGGTCGGCCCTGTGGAACCTGAGCGATGTCCTGCATCAGATCAAGCGAGACCCAGACCGTTCCGACGAGCTTCTGGTGAAGGCCTTCGCGGCGGGCGTACCCGAAACCCATCGCTTTCTGGTGGAGCGTGCCATGGAGTACCAGAAGGGCGGCGACCTGGCGCGGAGCCTGGGGCTCCTGGACGCGGCACTCTCGGCGCGTACCGACGAACCCGAGGCGTGGCTGTTTCGGGGCCGTTACCGAATCGAATCGGGCGACTGCCGCGGTGCGCTGGCGGACTTCAAGCGCGCGACTGCCCTTGCCCCGACCCACGCGGCGGGCTTCGCTTCCGAAGGTCTCGCCTACCTCTGTCTTGGTGACGGCGCTGCCGCCCGTCGCAGTCTCCTTCGCTCGCTCCAGATCGAGCCCGAACAGCCTCGAGTCAAGGAATTCTTGAAGCGGCTCTGATTTTCCAGGAGAGGAATCATGACACTGTTCGCATCGCTCGCCGTCCTCGGCGTCGCGCTCCTCCAGGGCCGACTCGTACAGGCCCCCGACCCAACCCGCGACACCCAGGAGGCGGTCAAACACTACCGGGCCGGCAAGGACTCCCTTTCGCACGAAATGTACGCCGAGGCGGAGGAGGAATTCCGGCTCGCCACGAATCTAGATCATCTACTTGTCGCCGCGCACCACGGTCTCGGCCAGACCCTGATGGCGACGAAACGCTACCCTGAAGCCGTCACCGCTTTCGTGGCCGCTCGCGAGGCCTTCAAGCAGGGTCAGGTGCGGGCGGCGGGCAGCGAGATGACGACGCAGCGAAGGCTTGACGATCAGATCAAGGCTCTCCAGGATGATGTCTCCGCCGCCCGGCGCCGGGCGAGCGCTCCCAATGCCACCGTGATCCAGGCCGCGATCGACCGCAACGAAGATCAGATCAGAACGCTGCAGTCCCTGCGAAAGCGGGGCGGTGAAGGACCACTGCCGACACCGCACTGGCTTTCCTTCGCCCTTGGCAGCGCCTACTTTCGCGCGGGCGATCTTGGCAAAGCCGAGGCGGAGTACCGTGCCGCCCTCGCCCAGAAGTCGGATCTTGGCGAGGGTCACCTCAACCTCGGCGTGGTCTGTATGCTGACCGGGCGCCGCGACGAAGCCGAGAGCGAGATCGCCCTGGCAGAAAAAGCCGGTATCAGGATCCCGCCCGGGTTGAAGGACGATCTCAAGAGGCGACGCGAAAACAACCGATGATTCCCGAGACGCAACTCTCGTGGAACCCTACGACCCTCCCGTGCTCGGAGCGCCCGCCCGGCCCTCCTCCTCCATCATCGAGAGTTGCCAGACGTCGCGGCTATTGAGACTGAGGATGGGCCTCATGGCCAGGAGTCCGGTTCGCCCGATCTGACCCTTCAGGTAGTGCAACTCCTTGAGGTTGGCGCGCACATCCTCGCCCACCGGGAGTTCGAGGCCGGCCTCGCGGGCCATGAGCATGCCCTTGGCCCGGATCTTCAACTCCAGTTGAATCTGCAGCAGACAGAGCATGTCGGCGAGGGTGGTTCCCTCGAAGCGGCTCTTCAGCGACTCGAGGTAGGCGCCGGTCCTGGTGTGGGCGACCGTGCCGGCGAGAATCTCCTGAAGCATCTGAAGCTCGCCGTCGAACTCCCCGGCGAGCCAGGCCCGGGTGGCCTTCTCGCTGCGATCGAAGACCAGGAGAAGCAGGAGCGGCAAGGTTGCCAGCAGGGCCAGAGCGGAGATGATGGGCGGCAGGACGAAGTGGTTGAAGAGAGAGTGAACCGGGATGGCGAGGGCGAGGCCGGGCAGGAACGCCGTGAGTCCGGGGCGACGGTCGTGAAAGTGTTTGGCCAGCACGGCCACGGTCGCGGTCGTGGCTCCATGAAGGATCGCGGTGCCGCCGCCGCGCGCGAACCACAAGGACAACCCCGCCGACTCCAGATGCCGCAGATAGTCCACGTTCTCGGCCAGCGCGAACCCGGCCCCCACTGCGAATCCCAGGATCGCCGCATCGACAAGGAAACCCACGCGCTGGCGGCGGATCAGGAAAAAGACCCACCCGGCCTTCAGCAGTTCCTCCACCCAGGGAGCCACATAGCGGGAGTAGGCGGTGAGCTCGAGGCCGAGGCGGTCGAGTAGAGCCCCGTTGACCGCGGCGCCAATGAAGGCGGCCACGGCGCCCGCCGCGATGGCCTGCAGAACCGCGCGCAGACGCACCAGCTTGAAGCTGTCCAGCAGGATCAATGAACCAAGGAACAGCAGAACGGGCAGGAGGGCTGCGGCGACGCGCATCGCAGGGATAACGCCTATCTCAGCACTTTGAGCGAGACCATGGTCTCGTAGCGCGCCTTGCGACCCTGTTCGAAGGCCACCGCCTGTCCAGCCGATAGCGTCATGTCCAGCCGGTTGAGCACGGAGAACCGCAAGTCGACCTGGCCGCCCACGTTGCTGATCACCCGGCGAAGAGGGGATGTTCCGGGGTTGGTGACAATGCTGCTCGCGAACACCGCCGCCCGGGCCCAGGCGAGGTAGAAGCCAGGGCGGCCAACCCTACGAAAGCGCAGCGGGGGGAGGTTCCACTCCAGCATCGATCGCGCGAAGCTCGTGGCCGTGATCTCGTTGATTTCAACGCCCGGAAAGCTCTCGTATTCCCGATAACGTTGCTCCGCCTCGTGGTCCACCCAGTTGTTGCCGAAGCCCCCGAAGTAAAAGTTGGCGAAGCTGTCCTTGCGGTCGCCCGGCGAATACCCCGCCGCGGTTCGAAGCCAGAGTGACGAGTGTTTCAGGGGTAGCGGGACGCCAAGGTCGAGGGTCCCGTGTACGCGCGGGAACGACTGCCCGTCGGTGTAGTCGTCCGCGATGCCCAGTTCCCACGCGTAGCCCTTCTCCTCGTCCACGTTGCCGAGCGAGTGGCGCAGGTTCGAGTAGGTGAGCCGGGCGCGGGTGGCCAGCAGTCGGTCGACGCTTTCTTGAACGTTCTGGAATTCGGGCAGCTGGTCGAGGCCGCGGTAGAACGTCGATTGGACCGCCACCTCGAGGTGTCGCGGCCGATCCTGGATGAGCGAGTTCCGGTAGCCCAGCCCGAATGCGTACCCCTTGCGGCTGTTTTTCGTGGGGCCGAACAGGTCGTAGAAGTCCGCTGCGTTGTACCGGAACCGCGCGCTCCAGTCGTAGCGCAGGTACTGAGCCTCGACATGCAGACGCTCGTCCTGCTCAAGACCGGAGTCGGGGCTGTAGGAGGCGGCGAGCCAGGCCCGGTTGAGCTGGACCGGGTCCGAGAAATTGAGGCGGATGCCATACGCGGCGGACTCCTTGTAGCCCTGCACCACCGGGTACATCGACTCGAGTCCCACGCTTCGGATCGCGCGGTATCCGCCCGTGCTCTTGACCCTGGACGCGAGGTCCACCTTCATCGGTGATCCCACATTCCACTCCTTGAGAGTCGGGTACTTCTCGATGACCTGCTGCCCGAGGAAGGTGATCGGACTGACGTCCTCGATCGGCCTGATCTGAATGCGGGCGGGGACGAAGCCCTCCCCCGTGTACCGGAACACCAGCAGCGATCCGTCTTCGAGTGGGAGCGGGCGGAAGAACCCTGTCTCGGCGTTGGTGAGGGCTTCGACGGCGCCCGTGGCCGGGATGAAACGGAAGACGTTGGCCGCCCCGGTGTAGAACGAACTGCCGTAGAGGGCCTTGCCGTCGGGTGAGAACACGAAGTTCATCGGGATCGCGGTCCCGAAATCGGTGGTGGCGATCGGCGTGGGGTCGCCCGCCAGCAGGGACTCGACACTCATCACGCGCAGGGTGTGATGGCCGTCTATCTCCGCGACCGAGGCCGAGAGGAGGCGCCCATCGGGCGCGATGTCGATGTCGTAGATCGTCTCCCCGAAGGGCCAGGATCGGACCTGCTTCCACTCACGGTAGGGATAGGGGATCCGCACGAGGGTGGCCACCCCGTTGAAGTGGCGGATACCCCAAAGCGACTTGTCGGCCCGGTTGAACGCCAGGTCGCCGATCCGGGTGTCCTTGAGCAGGATTCGTGACTTTCCCGTGCGCGGGTCGAGCGCACGCACGTCCCGGTACTCGTGGTTGTCGGTCGTGTAGAAGAGGGTCTTGGCGGTGGGATCGTAGGCGAGGGACGTGACCGAGTAGATCAGGGGGTCCTTGATTTCCCGGATCCTCTCTACCGCGCCGTCTTCGGTCGATATCGCGCCGACGTGGGCGACCACGCCTGGGTAGTTGAAGGCCGCGTAGATCTTGCGAGCGTCCGGGTTGTAAAACGCTCGCGAGATCGAGCCCAGGGCCTGGCGCGAGAGGTCCTCGTAGGGCGTCGTCGGGTAGCGGCGGATCGCCTCCAGGTTCTTTTGCTGAAAGTCGCGCTCGAACGCGATCCAGTCACTCCACGCCTGGCCGAGGCTCAGGCCGAACACCGCCCTGAACTGAGAGGCGTAGTAGGCGCGCGAGCCGTCCTTGCGCGCCACCCAGTCGACAAGCGCCTCGGGCGAGTAGCGATGGGCGAGATAGGACATGAAGCGCGTCCCGTACAGGTAGGAATTCGCCTCCAACTGGAAGTCGATCTTGGTTCCCTCCGAGACCAGACCCAGCGGATCGTAGAAGCGGCTACCGTCCCGCACCATCGAGCGGAACACCATCTCGTCCCAAGCGCCTTGGGCCCGCCCGCGGCCGCCGGCCATCCATGTCTCGATGAACACCGCGATTCCCTCCTGATACCAGCGGGGGGCGAGAGAGCGGGGGGTCGTCAGGTAGGAGTAGACGATCGACTCGGGCTGCGCCGCGATCGGCGACACCTTTCCGCGGAACAGCCCGCGGAACAAGCGGTCTCCCTGGGCGGCCTTGTCCGTCGCCGCCACGTGCACGAGCTCGTGATTCATCATCCAATTGATCGCCTCGTTGCCGGGCAACGTCTCGTACACGAAACTGACGGGAGCGACCTGCAAGATCAAGCTGTCTCTCGGTACGGCGCTGACGCTGGCGTTGCCGAAGTCGGCGGAGTCGTCCAGCAGTACCGTGACTTTCTGTGAGGGCTCGAAGCCGAACAGCTCACGCTGGAAGCGCATCGAGTTCTCGAAGCAGCGCGCTACGTGCGGCGTGAGATAGGTCTGGGTCGGGTTCAGGTAGAGCAGCTGCAGGTCGTCGGTCTTGAGGGCCGTCAGCTGGGCGGTGGCGGGTCGGCCCCCTCCGACCATAAGGCAGACGACAGCGGCTTGAACGAGCGGTGAGCGCATTGGAACCTGAACAACCCGGAAAACGGATGAAGGACGGGAGACTGCGATATCTCCCTGTCCTGTGAAGGCTCAAAGAGGGCGAGGGTCGGGCGCCCCGGAGTTTGCGGACTCCTATCCTAGTGCGCCCGCGGAGACGCCTCGCTGGCGAGGGCCTGTCGGAAGGCATCACTGGCGAGAGCCTGTCGGAAGGCATCACCGGCGAGGGCCTGTCGGAAGGCATCACTGGCGAGGGCCTGTCGGAAGGCGTCGCTGGCGAGGGCCTGCCGGAAAGCGTCGCTTGCGAGGGCTTGCCGGAACGCATCGCTGGCCATAGCCTGCCGGAAAGCGTCGCTTGCGAGAGCCTGCCGGAAAGCGTCGCTGGCCATAGCCTGTCGGAACGCGTCATTCGCCATGGCCTGCCGCAACGCATCGTTGGCCATGGCCTGCCGGAAGGCGTCGCTTGCGAGGGCCTGTCGGAAAGCGTCGCTTGCGAGGGCCTGTCGGAAGGCATCGCTCGCGAGGGCCTGCCGGAAAGCGTCGCTGGCGAGGGCCTGTCGGAAGGCGTCGCCAGCCATAGCTTGGCGAAGCGCGTCGCTGGCCATTGCCTGTCGGAAAGCGTTGCTGGACATGGCTTGCCGGAAGGCGTCGCTTGCGAGGGCTTGCCGGAAGGCATCGCTGCCCAGCGCCTTCTTCAGGTCTGGATCGGTCGTGAGTCGGTGGAAGGTTTCGGTCTGCAGGAAAGCCTGGATTTCCGCGTCCGTGAGTTGGACGTCGCCCTTTGCGATCTGCGGGGCCTGGTAGCGGGCGGCCGCTCCGATGGTGCCCGCGGCGCCTCGTTCCCCTGGAGGGAAACCGTTGATCACGAAATAACCGATACCGGCGGCGGCAACGACCGCGACTCCCACTCCGACTGTAACCGAGGGCTTCCTGGACATGGTGACTCTCCACATACGCGGGCGGGCTTACGTCGCCCGTGATAAGTTTTTGGTTGGAAATGACGTCTCGCAACGAAACTGCGTGCACGGCAATATGACAGTGGTACGGATTGGAGTCAAGCCGGAAGTGACGGGCGACACAAGAGCACCCAGGGCCGAAGTGAAGGAGAGCGCCCCAACCGCATGACCGCGACCCGTTTGAGCGTCTCCGCGGCGGCCGAAAGCGTGCGGCGGGTTGCCCGGGCCTTCGATGACTTCAGCGCCACGCATGGGATCGCCGGACCGGTGGCCCAGGCGGTGCAGGTGGCCCTCGACGAGGTCCTTTCCAATACCGTCCGTTCGGGCTACCCGACCGGTGAGACCGGCCACATCGACATCCGCTTCGAAGTTGCGCAAGGCGTTCTCGACATCTTGATCATCGACGACGGCATTCCCTTCGATCCTCTGGCCCGCGCCGAGCCCGATACCAGCGCACCCCTCGAAGCGAGGCTGGTGGGGGGCCTGGGGATCCATCTCGTGAAGCGACTCATGGACCTCGTGGAGTACGAGCGTCGGGGAGAGAAGAACCGATTACTCCTCAGGAAGAAGATAATCGGGGCCTGAGCATGGACATCAAGGAAGAGCGACGCGACGCCATCTTCATCGTGGCCCCGGTTGGCCGGGTGGACTCCAATACCTCGAGCACCCTCGAAGCCGTCGTTCTCGGCCACGCCCGGGAACCCCGCCTGCTCGTGGATCTTTCGGGCGTCGAGTACATCAGCAGCGCCGGCCTCCGGGTCTTTCTGATGCTCGCGCGCAGAGTGAAGGAAGCGGGAGGACGTCTCGTGCTCTGCGGCATGGGGGCGCCGGTTCGTCAGGTGTTCGACCTCGCCGGCTTCACTGCCCTGTTCGCGGTGGAAACGTCGGTCGAGCAGAGTCTCACCCGGCTTTCCTCGTGAAGCCGGAGGAGGAAGCGCCAGACGCGCGCGCGGTTCGCCATCTCCGCTCGCTCCTCGAGGTGTCGAAGGCCCTGGCCGTGCAGGTCGACCTCGACCCCTTGCTGACCGTCATCCTCAACAAGGCCACCGAAGTCATGGAGGCCGAGCGCAGCACGATCTTCATGCACGACGACAAGGTGAGTGTTCTGCGCAGCCATCTTTCGGGGCAGATCAAGCGGGATGCGGTCCTCCTCAACCTGGGAGTGGGTATCGCCGGCCACGTGGCCAAGACCCTGAGTCTGTTGAATGTGCCCGACGCCTACGCCGATCCGCGGTTCAATCCGAGGTTTGACAAGGAGACGGGCTTCCGCACCCGCAACATCCTTTGCGCCCCCTTGCTCTCCCAGAATGGCCGGCTCCTGGGCGTCATCCAGCTTCTCAACAAGCGGGGCACCGCGGCCTTCTCGAGCGACGACGAGACCCTGCTCCTCGCCTTCGCTTCGATCGCCGGCGTCGCCATCGATCGCGCCCGTTTGGTCGCCGCGGTGGTCGAGACCAAGCGCATCGAGGAGAGTCTGCGCCTCGCCCACGACATCCAGATGGGGATGCTCACCCGGCGCTTCCCGACCGGGCGCGTCCTCATGGACGCGGCCCTCGAACCCGCGCGCGATGTCGGCGGCGACTTCTACGATCTGCTCGAACAGGACGGCCGGATCTGGTTCGCGGTAGGCGACGTCTCGGGCAAGGGGATGGGCGCGGCCCTGTTCATGGCCATTACCCTGACCCTCTTCCGCGCGTCCGCGGAGTCGGCGGAAGGCCCCGCCGAAGTTCTGGCCCGCATGAACCGCGCGCTGTCGCGCGACAACGAGCGGGCCATGTTCGTCACGGTCTTCGTGGCCCTTCTCGATCTGGCCACCGGAAAGGTGACCTATGCCAACGGTGGCCACAACCCTCCCTACGTCTTGCGGGCAACCGGCGGTCTGGAATTGCTGGCGAATGCGGATTGTCCTGCGCTGGGCGTGCTCGAGGAGGCACGTTACGCGAACTCCGAACTGACTCTTTCGCCGGGCGACGGGATGTTCCTCTACACCGACGGTGTCACCGAGGCTCAAGCAGCCGACGAGTCGTTCTATGGGATCGAACGGCTGGAAACTCTTTTGGGCAGTCTTGCCGCGAACTCTCCGGCCGAGTGCGTGGACCGGGTGGTCGGAGCGGTGAACAGTTTCGCTGAAGGCGCGCCCCCCGCGGATGACCTGACCGTGCTGGCCCTGCGCCGGCCTCGGGCCTGAAGCCCGACCGGCCTGGGGCTCCTGAACCTCGACGGCTCGCGGGGGTGGGCCTCGCGGTACGAGGTCACAACCGAACTCTCGCGGGAAGTAACGAGGCTAGCGAAGCGGCATGCATCAGCGGCTTGGGATCGCCTCCGCGCTCTTGCTTTCTCCCAGCCCGGCTACTTCTTTCGCTTCTCGAAGACTTTCATCCACTCGCGGACGAGAATAGGAGAACGACGCTCCGAAGTCCGGCACTGGTTTGGTTGAGGCTCGCACCTCACCACGAGGGTGGTACCGTCCGCACCAGAACAGTTCCGCGTGGCCGTCGCCACCCTGGGGTTGATCGAGAGACGATGAGTGTCTCAGTGGGGGAATCGAGAATGAAAGCAACTGGCAGATGGTCGTCGGTGTTGGTGAGCGCGTTGGCGCTCGCGGTATCCGTGTCCTTCGTGACGCCGATCGGCGCACAGGACCCGTCGTCGCCGGCTTCGCTTTTGGCGCAGCGCGGCCAACTCGCGGAGTCGATCCTGGCCGCGAAGGAACGAGCCATGGGCGAGCCCTTTGGCGTATCGATCCGGGCGTATCTGAAGAGCCGGATGGAGGCGCTATCGTTGGAGCAGTTGGCAGGCTTGTCCCAGCAGGGCGCGGGTGCCGACATCCCGTTGGTGCTGGGCTCAGTGACGAGCGATCTGGTGTACACGCCGGTGACGCCGTGCCGAGTGTTCGATACCCGTGTATCGCAGGGCGGAACGGGGCCGATCCTGGCCAACACTCAGCGGAATGTGCTCGTCGTGGGCACGGTGGGCTTTCCGGCGCAGGGGGGCTTTGCCGGCGGATGCGGCATTCCGGTGGGAGCGACGTCGGCGATCATCAACTTCGTGACCGTCTCGCCGGCGGGTCCGGGGAACATCCGAGCCTGGGCGGTGGCGAGTCCACAGCCTCCAGCACCGCTTGCGGCGATTCTGAACTACGGCTCCGTGGCGGGTCTGCCCGCGATTGCGAACGGGGTGGCGGTGCCTTTGTGCAACCCGGCGGCGACGTCGTGCACGCTCGGCGACCTGCGGCTGCAAGCGGACACGTCTTCGACCGATATCCTGGGCGACGTTGTCGGCTACTTCGGCGCGGCCGTCGGGGCCGCGGGTCCCCCCGGGCCCACCGGGGCGACCGGCCCGGCGGGGCCTCAGGGCATGGCCGGCAACCTCGGGCTCGCGAACCAGAGTTGTCCGGCGGGGCAATCCATCAGCGGATTCGGTCCCAACGGGAACCTCGTCTGCAACGGTGTGGCGCAATTCTTTGGCGTCCAGGTGAACACGCCGATCAGCGCCCTCACCGGCTGGACGCAGTGCTACCTCGATACCTACGACAACGCCGCCACGCCCGTGGCCACGATCCTGGCCGCGTGCGGCCAGGCCAATCTCCTCCTGGGGTGTCGCGACACCGGTTCCCCAAACCTCACCGCGTTTGCCCACGCGCCGCGTGCCGACGTCCTCTTCGACTGCGGACCCCAAACCATCTGCACGAAGCAATCGAACGGCGCGGGATGGTACTTCAGCGACAGTTATTCCTGGGGGTTCGCCCCGGGCGGGCAGACGGTGAATAGAGATAGCTGCGACATCAACAACCCCGCCGACGGCGGTCGCCTCTGCTGGCACACCTTTGCCGGAATGATCAACGGGGGCTATCGGTGCGGCTCCAACCTCGACCTCAACAACAGCACCGCGTTCCAGCGGATCATTTTCCAGCACAACTAGTTGCCGCTCCCGCTCCCACGTCTTGCCCCCCCCCCCTCCGTCTCGCGGAGGATGGAAGGCGAGCAGACAGCCTTGAGGGTGATGTGCGGTCAGGCACGCAATGCCAGAGTCGAATGGTCTTCAGTCTGAGCCGGGTAAGCCCCACGAAGTCAGTCCCGCAGATCTGGAACCCTTCATACCGATGGCAGCGTCGTGGCCGCCAGTGCTCCCCCGGCGCTGCCCCGCGAGGGCGCTCCGCTCCTCGCAGAAAGACCGGTAGGAAAGCGGGGGGGTGGGCGGGGTGCCGCCCGGGGACGCGACTCTGGAACGCTCGCATGCCGACTCATGCGGGCATCGTCAGGGTGTAGGGGCGGGTGTACCGCGATTCCTCTGCCTCGAAAGCGTGGCGGGCTTGACTCTAGTTTGGTCCTTTATCTAGGCCCTCAAACGCTGGCTGGGAGACAGGGATTCGAACCCCGATTCTACGGTTCAGAGCCGCATGTCCTACCGTTGGACGATCTCCCAGTGCGCGAGGGCGAACGGCTAGTTTAAGAAAGATGAGTGGCTTACGTCAATGACCGGCCGGCACGACTAGCCTCAAGCCTCCATGACCCTGGTCTTCGATACCGAGCAGAACTTTACCTGCCGCAGCTGCGGCGAGTGCTGCCGTCGTGCCTTCGACATCGTGGTGACGGAGGCCGAGAAGCAGCGATACGAGGCGAAGGACGCCGGGCGCTGGTTTCGAGAATCCGCTTCGGCGCCACCGGGGGCCGCTTCACCGCCTTTCGAGTTTGCCGGCTCCGGGCTCCTTCGCATCCGGAAACGCCCCGACGGCGTTTGTGGTTTCCTCTCGGCCGAGAACCGCTGTCGCATCCATGAGGAGCTCGGAGGAGGCGCCAAGCCACTCACCTGCCAGATGTTCCCTTTCTCGTTCGACGCGGTCTCGGGCGAGACGCGCGTGAGTACCAGCTTCTGTTGTCCGACCGTGGTTCGCAACGATGGCAGTCCTCTCGATCTCCAGCAGAAAGAGGTCGAGGCTTTGGCCCGGCTTTGGCGAAGGGCCGATGGGCCGGGCGATCGGCCACTCGAGTGGGTCCGAGGGACGCCTTTGGATTCCGAACTCCTCGAATCGATGCGCTGGGTCTTGAGACGCCTCCTGGATCTTCACGAACCGACGTTCTCCCTTCGTCGAAACCTCCGGCGTATCGCCGCGGTGGTCGAAGACTGGACCCGTCGGCGCGTGCTGAAACTGAGCGATGAAAAGTTTGGGGAATACGTGAAGCTCACCGGAGAGTTCGCGGTCACGAAACCCCTCGACCCGACTCCCGGGAGTCCGGGGCTCGCCCGCTTCCTCTTCCGGGGATTCTTTTTCGCCTCGATGGTCCCTTGGGCGTCCCGCGGTCAGGGGGATCTCTCAGGCCCCGGCCTGCGTCTCCGCCTCCTTCGCCTGCTCCTTCATGTTCACGGGGTGGGCCCTTCCTTCTATGGTCTCCATTTCGGCGCGGGCCGCGGCAAGACGCTCGACATCGATTCCGAACCCTTCTTCACCCCCGCGTACCATGTCTTGCGGGCCGCCATCGAAAATCTCGGTTCGGGTCGAAGACCGGTGGTGGACGAACTGAGTCTGGCCGTGGGCCACCTCCTCGTCGCCGAACATCTCTTTCTCTCCCGCACGGACAGCGAGGGCGCATCTCCGGCCTGGATCCGGGCCATCATGGACGCGCACGACGTGGCCCACGCCGATCCCGCTTCGATCTTCGGCCGATTTCTGGTGACCCTGGCCGCGCCCCCAAGCCCGCTGCATCTGTTCGGTGGTCGCGGCAACGCCGTGCGCCGATAGGGGCCCACCCGGGCGGCCCCTGGGCCGCCCCTACTTTTTCGGCTTGATGGCTGACATCATTTCTTTGGCCGAGGCGCGGTCGATGTGGGCGAAACCGGCGAACTGCTGGCCCGAGAAAATGCCTTCAGCTCCGTCGATGGTCACGCAATCGCCGGTCTGATAGGGGCTCGCATCCGACAACATGTAGGCCACCAGATTCGTCAACTCGTCATGATCTCCAAAGCGCTTGGACGGGATGCGCTTCAAGGCTTGCTTCTCGAGTTCGCCCACCAGCAGACGCGAGAAAGCGCCCTCGGTCTTGAACGGACCAGGAGCCACCGCATTCACCCGGATTCCGTAAGTCGCCCATTCAACCGCCAGCGACTTCATCATGGCCAGAACCCCGGCCTTCGCGGAGGCGGAAGGAAGGACGAATGCGGAACCGGTGGTGGCATAGCTGGTCACGATGGAGAGAACGTGGCCTTCGGCCTTGCGCTCGATCAGCCGCCGCCCGATCTCGCGGGTACAGTTGAAAGTTCCGTAGAGGACGATTTTCACCACGGAGTCGAAGGCATTGTCCGAGAGGTCTTCGGAGGCGCAAAGGAAGTTGCCCGCCGCGTTGTTGATGAGGGCGTTCACCGGCCCGAGCGCCGCCTCCACCGAATCAAAGGCCACCTGCACCGAACCCGACTCGCGAACATCGCACGGGGCGAAGGCCGCTTTGCCGCCGGCTTTCTCGATCTCTTCAACCGTGGCCTTAAGCGGACCCTCGCGCCGGCCCACGATCGCGATCTTCGCGCCGATTCCTGCGCACTTCAGCGCCATCGAGCGCCCCAGGCCGGTGCCGCCTCCGGTAATCAGAAGAGTGCGGCCGTCCAGCAGATTGGGACGAAACGGGTTTCGGTCAACAGAGGTCATGGCGGGAGGTTATCAAGGACGGATCGTCGCTTGAGCCAGTTCCAGCCGAGGACAGCCATGCGTCCCCAAGCTCGACGTCGTTGCGCACAGACCGTCCCGGGAACAGCATAGGGACTAGCCCCCGGCGAGCTTGTGCGGAATCCGTTTCTCGCGGAGAACGACCTGAACGGCGTCGCGCCGGTCGCCTTGAAGTTCGATATCGAGATCCTTCACCGATCCGCCCGTCCCGCAACGCGCCTTGAGCAGCTTGGCCAGAGCCTCGATATCACTCGATGTTCCAGGGACATCGCCGATTACCGTGACCACGCGGCCCGAGGTCCGGCGTTCCAGCCGAATCCGCGCCCCTTTGGTCTTGCGTTCCATTTCGGCGGCGAGTGTCCTCGGCTCGGGCTTCACGGCCGCGTTGGTGGAGTAGACAAGGCGAGTTCGAGTCATCTAAGTCAACTGAATCACGCCTTCGGGGCCCAGATAGACGGAATGCTCGGCCTGCGCGACCGACCGTCCGGAAAGGGCCACCAGAGGGGGGTAGGCGTGAAGCAGCTTCACCTGCTCCAGTCTTTGAAAAGTCTCGGCGACGAGTTCATTTCCAAAACTGCGGAAATAGCGTCGCGCGATGGGAAGGCCGCGCCACGACAGGAGGGCTCGGGCGAAGTCCGAGTCGATGCCGAAGTCCTTGAGCTTCCCCTGGGCCTCCGGCAGGAGGCGAAAGACCTCTGCGGATCCGCGCGGACCGGATCGTCCGTGGCCGTCGGTGGCGAAGGGTTCAATCGCGATCACCCCGCGCATGGGCAGCCTCCCTTCGGCCGCCCGAACCGTATTCGTGATGGCGGGAGGCGCATGCACGATGTAGTGCCCGACGCCGTGGCCGCACAGATTCTCGAGCGGAGTGAATCCAGCACTGGTGATGGCGCGCTCGATAGCGGCGCTCACCTCTTTGACCGCAATCCCAGGCTTGCAGGCCTGGATGGCGGCGGCGAGGGCCTGCCGCGCCGCCTCGATCATCCGGCCATTGCCGGTTCCCCCGACGTTGACCGTGGTGGCGGTGTCGACCACCCATCCGTCGATATGGACGCCGATGTCGAGCTTGGCCAGGTCTCCTTTCTGATACGTCCGCGGGTCGTCCGGGGTGGGGCAGTCGTGGGCCGCAATGTCATTGATCGAGGTCTGGGCGGGAAAAGCGGGTTTGCCTCCCCGTTTCTCGATTTCGCTTTCGACGGTTTCACAGACCACGCGCAGCGAAGCGCCGGGAATGATGAGGGAGGCGCCGAGCTCGCGAACGTCGCGCGCGATCTGGCCGGCCCGGCGAAGGGTCTTTAGAACCTGGGACAAGGGATATCGGGGGAAAAAGAAAAAGCCCGGGGATTCTCGAGCAGGCTCGAAAACCCCGGGCGAGAAGCAACGTCGCTTCTTCGGGTCGCTTTGAGGGACCGCTTAGATCTTGTTGACGTTAGCGGCGCGCGGACCCTTGGGGCTGTCCACGACTTCGAAGCTGACTCGATCGCCTTCGTTCAACGTGCGGAATCCATCGGCTTTGATTTCCGAGTGGTGAACGAAAACATCCGGTCCACCATCACGGGAGAGAAATCCAAAACCCTTGGACTCGTTAAACCACTTCACTTTGCCTTCGATCATTTTTGCTAGGCCTCCTTCGGCCTTTCGACTCGTCTGAACGTCACCGCCGAAGGAGCGCCAAGAATCGGGTCGACATTCGACCCGCCCGACCTCCGTGACCGCCGGAGAAACGACTACGAGTACGGTTGTAAGAACGAGCGCGTACGTTAGCAACACCGCCTAGGAGGCGTCAAGTTGCCCCCCGGGCTCAAAGAAAGCGCCAAGGACCGACGAATCCGGAGGAGGTCAGGGTGCTTCGGCTCGCGGGGTCAGCTGGACCGAGAGAATTCTCGCCTTTGATTGCAAGCCCTCACCACGGATGTGCAGGCGCGGCATGCTCCGCTCCAGGTCGAAGGTCGTGGCGACGACACTCTCCCCAACCTTGATCATCGCTTCGGCGAAGGGGACGGCACTCTCGTCGTCTCCCACCAGGCCAATCCGGACGAGATTCAAGGCTTCGGGCGTTTTCTCAGCTGACGACTCCACGCGCAGGGTCCAGGCCCCTTTCGGCAGAGAGAACCGTGGTGAATACAACTGAACTCCGGGAGCCAGATCCCACGCCGAGGAACCGAGGGGGACATCGAGAGTGAATGCGCCGCGGCTGTCCTGACCCCCAAGAGTTCGTCGATCATCGTTCCATGACTCCAGAGCGCGAAGGGATGAGGAGAAGGGATCGAGGAAAGGCTTTGAGGAAACGACGGCCCCGAAGGCCAGGGGAAAGACGGCAACCAGGAGGCCAAGTCTTGGCCGAATCATCGCGGCGACCAGGACCGTTCCCCACAAGCCCGCGATCCCAAGACTGCCTCCATTGACGAAGCCGGGGAAGAAACCATCCAGGTCGAGTACGGGGGCCAGGAGTCTGAGAAGGCCGCTTTCACCGTCCGACCGATTGTGGAGCGCCCGGGGAGCCAGACAGGCGAGGCAAAGCAATCCCAGACCGAAGCCGGTGGCTGCTCCCAGCAGGACGCGCCGGTCCGGTCGCGACTCGGAGTCTGACCACAGGCCGCCACCCAGGATTACCAGCGCAGGCATCGCTCCGATCAGAAAACGCGCCGGGGCGGAAGCGCCACCCCACCACATGCTGAAAGATCCACCCACCCCGAGCAACCCGCCGGCGACCGCCAGCACCAGCGCCGTCATCATCCGATCGCGCTTCCAGAGATTGGCGGCGCCCGGAAGACCGAGCAGTAGGACCGGACAAAACAGCAGGAGGCCGAACTGTCGATCCAGAAGCAGAGCCGAAGCGCCCCAGGGGATGTGGGTGAGCGATACGTCGGACGAGAAACCCGGACCGTAAGCGGCGGACAACGATGCACTGCCGAAGAGCGTCTGAAAATAGGACAGAAGAAGGCCAACCGAAGCGAACAACGGAACAAAGGCCGCCGCGCCCCGGCGGAGCGAGAAGCGGCCTGGCCGTGCCGACGCCAGGGCCAGAATCAGGGCGAGAGGGAGAAAGCGCGGATGGAGCCAGGGAAGCGTCGCGATCGAGGCCGAAGCGAGGCCGAGAAGTGCTCGGTGCGTGGACACCAGACACGCGAGCGTCGCGGCTACCGGCAGGGTCGCGACCGAGTCCGGGAAGAGCGAATTCGCGTAGATAGGCAGGGGACTCGCGAAAGTGGCCAGAACAAACACGAAGCTCGCGGTCGGTGCGCCGAACCGGGACTTTGAGACGAAGAACAGGAGGCCGACCACCATGGCCATGGCGAACGAGACCACCGCGCGCGCGCCCGCGAAACCAAAAAGAGCGTAGCCCGGAGCGATCAACGCCGACAGGCCAGGGGTGTGGATTGCATAGAGCTTCCCCTTGGGGGATCGGGGCGCGGTGTGCGGTTCCAGATCCGCGCTGGTGAACTTAGAGAAGGCCCGTTGTTCGAACTGGTTCTTCAAGTCGACATCGCCGTCCTTCAGAAGACTCTCGGCGATCAGGAGATAGTGCGGCTCGTCGCCTTGCGGTCCGGCCGGCCCGGGGAGATACGTTCCGACCAGGATGAAGAAGGCGAACGAAATCATCACCACGGAGAAGGGGTCTGTGGCCGGCAGTTTCGGAACCAGATCGCGCGACGTCCCGCCGAGCAGAATCGCGAAGAGCAGCCCCAGGGTGTAGCCGGAGAAGAACAGCAGCGGCGCTCCGAACCCGCTGATCGCGGGCACGAGGGGGAGCAGCCCAGTGCTCATCCATAGAAACGGCCGAACGTTGACGTCACGGCCCAGGGCCCAGACCAGAAAGGCGGCCACGAGTGCAGTCGTCAATCGAAGAAGCGAAGGCGAGCCGGTCAGGCCGTGCCACCACCCCCCTGCCTGCGGAGCCAGATGGGCGTCGAACCCGGTGGCGATCACACCGACCGCCGTGGCAGCAGCGGCGAGCAGGCGCGTCCGAGGCTCGGTCACCCGCGTAGTGTACTAATCGTCTTTGGCGGTGGCGGGACAGACGTCGCGAAAGGAGCACGGCCGGCAGGCGCCGTGAGATGGGGTCGCTTCGAAGAGACCGCGCGAGATCCGGTCGGCCACCTCGGCGATTCTTCCCTCGGTGGCGAGGACCAGAGCCTCGGAGGGAGCGAAACCGCCGACCCGATCCGACTCCAGGAATCGCAACTCCACCCGGGTGGGAAGAGAGCCTGTGGTCCGGAAGTGAGCGAGGGCGTAGATCGCCAGTTGGAGGCTCTCCTCCGCCCGATGCTGGGCCTTGGCTTCGGTACTCACGTCACCGGTCTTGAAGTCGAGGATGGTGATGCCATCTTCGGTCGCCACCACCAGGTCGTACCGGCCCATCACTCGAGTCCGGCCGATCGCGAATGAGAACTCCTCTTCCACTCCGGTGGGCCGCAGGGGGTTGGCCCTCTCCCACTCGAAGAACCTCGCGAGGGTTTTTTCACCCTCTTTCAGTCTCAGCTCTTCGTGCTCCCGGGACAGAAATCCCTCCGAGACCCAGGCCCGTCGGAAAGCGGCCAGAAGCTGGTCAACTCCGAAGGGGACCGCGGCCTGGCGGGCCTTGAACATTTCCTGCACCGCTTGATGAATGGCGCTGCCGTAGACCACGCGATGGTGGGTCAACAGGGGAATCCGGTTTCGATGGACGAATCGGTATTTCAAAGGACAGGTCAGATAGTCGTCGACCTGACGAAACGACAAACGCAGCGGAGGGGCCAGGGCCAGCGCGAGACTCTCGGGTTCGGAAGAGCCCGCCTCTGTAGCCGTGCCGATCACGCCCCCTGGGACGGGAGCGGAAGCTGCGATGGTCTCGAGCGGCGAAGACCGTGCCACCCTGGTTTTTGGCGAAGGCAGGTCGAGAGCTTCGACCACAAAACGCGAGACCTTCCGTGTGGTCCCGGCGCCATAATCGTCGGCCGACGTGAGTATCAGGTCATCCTTGGCCCGGGTCATTCCCACGTAGAAGAGGCGCCGTTCTTCCATGAGATGCGCGTCGCCCGCGGAGATCTCGCTCTTGAGCAGAGACCCGGGCAAGGGAAGAGGATCGCTTCGACGGCGAAGGGGGAACTTCTGGTCCACGCAACTGGCTACAAAGACCGTGCGGAACTCCAATCCCTTGGCTTTGTGGACGGTCATGAGGTTGACCGCGTCACCCTCTTGAACTTCGATGGCGGCCGGGTCTTCGCCCGCCTCGCGCAGCAGATCGAATCGGGCCACGAAAGCCGGGATGTTGTCGTGCTCCGCCACCACCGAGAAACCGCGCACAATCTCGAAGAAGCGGGCGATGTTCGCGACCTTCCGTTCATCCTTGGAAGATGAGACCGCGGCGAGCCGGGCGAGATACCCCGACTCTTTCAGGAACTCGTACAAAGCCTCGCCGGTCCGTTTCTGCGCCATGCTCCTGACCCCGCGTTCGAGATCGGTCACGAACTTCTTCGCCGAAGCCCTTGAGGGGCCTTTGATGGAGGCCAGGTCTTCGTTCCCCTCCAGTTCGCGCAGGACTTCGAGCAGGGGTCGAGTTTTTTTCGAGGCGTACCTCGAAAGCCGGGACAGATCCACGGGATCGAACGAATAGATCTCTGAAAACGCCAGGGCCCAGGCCGAAACCGAGTCGTCGGGAGAGGCCACCAGCCGAAGGAAGGCGATGAGGCTGCGGACTTCGGCCCGCTCGAACAGGCCAGCGCCTCCGGAAAACCGATGGGGAATTCCGCGCAGATTGAGGGCACGCAGGAACGGATCGGCATCCGCGTTGTTTCGGACCAGGATGGCCATGTCGCTGAGCGGGATGGAGCCGTCCTGCTGAAAATCCTCAATCGCCTTGGCCACTGCGTCCGCCTCCGCCGACGCATTCGGGAAGCGCCAGTGAGAGACGTTCTTGCCCGTCCCGCGTTCCGCGATGAGCCGCTTGTCGAGGCCGGTCATGGCCTCGAGCCGATGGGGATTGTTGTAGGTGATCAGCCGATAGGCGGTGTCGAGAACCTCCTGGGTGGAGCGGTAGTTCTGACGAAGCACGACCCGGCAGGCCCGCGGGTAGAGGGAGAGAAAGTGGATGAGATTGGCGGGCGCGGCGCCCCGCCAGCGATAGATGGCCTGATCGTCGTCGCCCACCACCGTGATATTCGGGCGGTCCTCACCGGCGATGAGACGGATCAGTTCGAGCTGGGCGTGGTTGGTGTCCTGAAACTCATCGACCAGGATGTAACGAAAGCGCTTGCGCAGACCGAGGGCGACGTCCGGCCTTTGGCGAAGGAGCTTCAAGGTCAGGTGGATCTGATCGCCAAAATCCACGAGCGCGGCCGAGGCGCGGGCGGCCTGCTGCGCCTTGAAGAACTCCGCGGCTTCGATCAGATCGAGGGCTTGTTCGCGTTCCGCGTCGGCTTCCTCACCGGAAGATTCATTGGCCTTCTTGAGCTGCTCTTCCGCGAACGCGAGTATGCCCTCCGCCGACACGTCTTCATCCTTGGCGCGGGAGGCGAATTCGACCAGAGTGGAAAGGTGGCGGCCGGGATCGCCGAGCGGCCGGAACCGCACCAGCGGAAGCGAGAACAGACGCTCGCGCAAGAACACGATTTCGTCGGCTCGGGAGAGAACGCGGAAGTCGGCGGGCAGGCCGGCGGCGAAGCAGTGCTCCCGCAACATGCGATCGCCAAAGGCATGGAAGGTGGCGATGAAGCTCTCGGTGTAGCCGTAGGGGACCAGCTGGTCCACCCGCTCCGCCATCTCCCGCGCCGCCTTCTCCGTGAAAGTGAGGGCCAGAATCTCTTCGGGTCTCGCCCGCTTGGTGGTGATGAGGTGGGCGATGCGCCGGGTGAGCACCGTGGTCTTGCCGGTGCCAGCGCCGGCCACGATGAGCATGGGGCCGTCGCCATGAAGCACCGCTACCCGCTGCGCTTCGTTCAGGCCTTCGAGAATTATCTCCTCGCGGGTCGGCGCTGCGCTCTCGATGTCCGACATGATTTCAAGACTATCCGGACGGCGAGTCGGCGCGGGTCCTCTTCTGAGAAGGACCGACTGGCCGCTACCGAAGATCGGCGAGGAGCGTGCAGATCTCGTCCATGGCGTCGGTGGCTTCCTTCGACGGATGGGTGTGATGATTCACGATGATGGAGAAGACGAAGCGACGACCGGATATCGCATCCACGTACCCCGCGAGGGCGTTGACGTGACCGATTGAGCCCGTCTTGGCGAAAACACGCCCCTGGGCCTTGGTGCCGACCATGCGCTTCCTGAGCGATCCATCGACGCCCGCGATGGGCAGCGAGTCTTTGAAGGTCGCGGCCAGCGGGTGTCTGGCCATGGCGGCCAGAAGGTCAACCTCGGCGCGGGCGGTCACGAGATTGGAGCGCGACAGACCCGACCCGTCGTACATCGCCGTACCTGCGGCCCGAACGCCTTGGCCCTTGAGGAAGAGTTCTCGAGCCCGCAGGCTCGATTCGACCGATGCGTCGTTGAAGGCGTCAAGACCCAGCCGGCGCAACAGCATTTCCGCGTGCAGGTTCTGACTCTCCTTGTTGACCACGCGGATCTGCTCCGCCACATCGGGGCCACGGATCGAGGCCAGCGGCCGGAGCGAGTTCGGCAGCGAATCCCGCGTTGCGAAGACGCCGTCACGCACGCTCACCCCCTGGCGAGCCAGAGCTTCGGCGAAGAGCGTGGTCGCAAACAGAGTCGGCTCCGGCACGGCGATAGCGCCCATCCACGCTTCACCGAGGCGCGGCACGCTGCCCCCGATGACCACCTGACGCGAGCCGAGGGGTCGCGACAAAGAGACTTTCCCTTTGCCTCCCTCGGCGGAAGTCACGGCTCGGTTCTCGAAGTGAATGAAATCGGTCGACGGCTGAACGATCAGCCGGGTGGCCTCGCCCTCCCGTTCGCCGGGTTCGAGACGAAGGCGGAGCGAGTTGTCGAAGGCGCTGAGCGCTGAGACTTCGGCGCCGTACGACCAGACAAGGTCGTCCGCGGTCCAGCCGTCGGGAATGGTCTCGTCCGAGAAGAGACCGTTGTAGCCGAGGAGGCGTCCTTCGATTCGGGTGACCCCCGAGTCACGCAGGTCCTTGGCCAGTTGATCGAAGGGGTTCTTCTCGCTTCGCCATTCGAATCGGTCGGAGAGATTGGGATCGCCGCGACCGATGAGATAGACGTCTCCGAGGACCCGGCCCAGGCTGTCGAGTCGGCCGATGGTTTCGACCGTGGTCGCAGACGGTGTTCCACTCTTGCCTTCGGCGTCCAGGATGGCCGCGGTGGTGAAGAGCTTCATGGTGGAGGCGGGCTTCACGTTCATCGCCGCGTTGCGTTCGAACAGGACGCGACCGGTGTCAAGGTCGCGAATGTCGATAGCCACCAGGGCCGGTTTGAACACTTCGCGCTGCAGAATCGCGTCGATCGCCTGGGCGAGGCGGTCGGTTGGTTTCGCCATGACTGGCCCGGCCGGATTACCGGCGAAGACTCCAATCACCGCGGCGCAGAGGGCGACTCGTTGGACTCTGGTCATGATCTCATTCCCCCTCTTCCCGGATCACGCGCTCCGCCTGGGCGGCGAGGGCATCCACCGCGTCCGGCCCCTCTCCGGTTACCAGCGCTGGATGAATCCTCACCTTGACGTCGCCGGGAACGATCCATCCTCTGCCCACCACGCGCCGCAGGCCGATGAGACTGACCGGCACCACCGGCACCTCCGCTTCGACCGCCAGCTTGAAACTCCCGCGTTTGAAGGAGCCCATGGGCGCCTCGCCGCTTCTGGTGCCTTCTGGAAAAAGGGCCACGGACAAGCCGTTCCGGATGCGCCTTGCCGCGGCCGCGAGACTCCGCCTGGCCCGGAATGCCTTCGATCGGTCGATCGCCACGTGTCGCGCCGCGGCGAGGAAGAGGCCCAGGAGCGGCGCGTAGAGGAGAGAGCTCTTGTACACGATCCGAAAGGATCGAGGGAGCGCGGCGAAGAGGATCGGGATATCGAGTGCGCTCACGTGCCGCGACACGAAGACCACGGGGCCTTCGGGAAGCGGCCCCCGCAACTCCGTGGTCGCGCGCACCCCGGCGGCGAGGAGTATGACGCGGGCCCAAAGTCTCGTAACCCCAAAGCCCACCTCGCCATCCCGCCTGAACGGCCAGGCCAGGATTCCGATGGGCGCGAAGACGAGGGTACCGACGAAGAAGGTAAAGATCGTCAACGCCAACCGAATCAAGAGAAGGCGAGCCGATGGTTTGATGGTCGGAGCGCGTTACTCGCCCCGGTTCGAACGGCCGTTCGCGACCGCAGGAAGGACTTCGGCAGTCTCGCGCGAGGCGGCCAGGGGGACCTCGTCGGTGTCGCGGAGGCTCGCCGCGTGGGCATCCCCGTTGCCTTTGGTGTCGCTCCTTCGCATCACCGGCCGGGCGTCCTTGCGCGAAAACTCGTCGGCGGGGGCTTCGGGCCAGCGAACGAAGATCATCTTTCCGGCCGCGGTCTGAAGGACGGTGGTGACGTTCACGTCGATGGTCCGACCGAGAGCCTTCCGGCCGCCCTCCACCACCACCATGGTGCCGTCATCGAGGTACCCGACGCCCTGACCGTGTTCCTTGCCTTCCTTGCTCACGAAGATGCGCATGGGTTCGCCCGGGAGCACCAGGGGCCGCAGGCAGTTGGCGAGGTCGTTGATGTTGAGAATCTTGACCCCGCGCAGCTGAGCCACCTTGTTCAGGTTGAAATCGTTGGTGACGATCTTGCCTTCCGTCTTGATGGCCAGTTCGATCAGCTTCAAATCGACTTCCTTCACGTCCGGGAAATCGGTGTCGACGATCTGAATGGCCACCACGGGATTTTTCTGGATGCGCTGGAGCATGTCGAGACCGCGCCGGCCGCGATTGCGCTTCAGGGGATCGGAGGAGTCTGCCACCTGCTGAAGTTCGACCAGAACGAACTGGGGGATGACCAGCGGACCCTCCATGAAGCCGGCCTCCGCGATTTCGGCGATGCGACCGTCGATGATCACCGAAGTATCGAGAATCTTGGGCGTGCTCTGGGCGGCCACCGTGTCGGCGCTCGCTTCCCAGTCAGAACGAAGCCGGGCCAAAGAGAACGAATCCGCGCGGCGTGCCCCCGTGGCCAAGCCGATCCATCCCAGGCCCACGGCGAGGCCCAGGCGAACCGCGGTCTCGATCGACGCATCCATGGGCGAAAGGGCGCTTCCGGCGAGCACCGCGAGAAGAAGCCCCACAAACAGGCCGAAGCAGGCGGAAAGAACCTGCCGCGGTGCGCTTCGGCCCACCAGAGCCTCGAGGAACAAAGCCACGCTGCCTGCGACCAGACCGGCGAGGGCGCCCTCGCTCGGCGACCGCCCCAGCGCATAGCCGCCCGTGGTCAGAATTGCGACAACCAGAAACCGGCCAAATCCTGCCAGCATTTTGAAAGACCTAGAATGAGAACGGTTCGGGGGATCCGAACACGCGGAATGCGCGAAGTCTAAGAGAAAACCCCCGAAGAGCGTGGAGGTCGAGAAAGTGCCCAAAATTTCTTCCCGAGGTCTGGCCCTTCCGCCCTCGCCCATTCGAAAACTGGCCCCCTATGCCGACGCCGCAAAAAGCCGGGGGGTGAAGGTCTTTCATCTGAACATCGGCCAACCCGACCTCGAAACGCCCAAGGTCATGCGCGATCGTTTGCAGTCGGTCGATCCGGTGATCGCCTACTCGCCCTCCGCGGGTACTCCTCAATATCTCTCGGCCCTGTGTCGCTACTACGCGACGGTGGGCCTCAAGGTCGAGCCGAAGGACATCATCGCCACCACCGGGGGCAGCGAGGCCGTCTTCTTTGCCTTTCTGTGCCTGGCCGAGGCGGGCGATGAAGTGATCGTGGCCGAGCCCTTCTACACGAACTACAACTCGTTCGCGGCCATGACCGGGGTCAAGCTGGTGGCCGTTCAATGTCGGGGCGAAGAGGGCTTTCATCTGCCAGGCCGTGAGGCCTTCGAGGCGGTGCTCACCAAACGCACGCGTTTTGTCCTGCTCTGCAATCCCAACAATCCCACCGGCACCGTCTACGCCCGCGACGAGATTCAGCGCGTGGCCGATTTCTGTCGCGACCACGATCTCTTCTTCGTTTCCGACGAGGTGTATCGGGAGTTCGTCTACGACGGTCGGGTGGCGACTTCCGCCCTCGATCTGGCCGGCCTCGAAGACCGGGTGGTGGTGGTGGATTCGTTGTCGAAGCGCTTCAGCGCCTGCGGCATTCGTCTCGGGTGTTTCGTCTCCAGGAACGCCGAGGTGATCGCCGCGGCGAACCACGCGGCCCAGGGGCGCCTGTCGCCTCCCGGCCTGGCCCAGGTTCTCGCACTGGGCATGTCGGAGATCGGAGCGGACTACTACGCGAGCGTCCGCGCCGAGTATCAAAAGCGCCGCGATGTGATCCACCAGGAACTCTCAAAGCTAAAGGACGTCTTTCTGCGCAAACCCGAGGGCGCGTTCTATGTCGTCGCCCGTCTGCCCGTGAAAGACAGCGACGACTTCGCGCGGTTTCTGCTCGAGGATTTCTCCTTCGAAGGCGCGACGGTGATGGTGGCACCGGCCGCGGGCTTCTACGCCACGCCCGGCCTCGGATCGAATGAGGTGCGCATGGCCTACGTCCTCAATTGCGACGACCTGCGCCGATCCATCCGGATCCTCGGCGAAGGTCTCAAGGCCTACCAGAGCCGGACCTAAGCGCAAAGGGCGGGGTGGACCCGGCCCGTGCTCCCGCCCACGGCAGGAGCATGGCGGGGTGGAGGGGACTTGACGCTGAGCGAACGCTAAGCGCGGCAATGACAGGCCGGCTCGCCAGAGTCGGCCTGGAGCAGTTGCCAACCCGCGAAGCGGGGTCAAGCCAAGTCGACCCGGCCCGTGCTCCCGCCCACGGCAGGAGCATGGCGG
>JANLSZ010000182.1:0-20728 GCA_031362685.1 Vicinamibacteria bacterium
CAAGGCTTTTGGGGTAAGGGTGAAAAGGTGCGGTAAGAGCGCACCGCCGCGGTGGTGACACTCGCGGGACAGGGAAAACCCCACACGGAGCAAGACCAAATAGGGGGGCGATACGAGGCGATGGCCCATCGCTCAAGCCCCCGGGTTGGTTGCATGAGGCCGCGAGCAATCGCGGCACTTAGAGGGATGATCGTCCACTTCCGCCGTCAAAAGCGGGAAGGACAGAATCCGGCTTACAGGCCAACTCCGCCGAATCTTCCTTTAGCTGGGGGGCGTTGAACAGCCCCGCCCCCCAGACCCCCGTTCGCTGCGGCCGAAGTGAATTCGGCCTCCGCTTGGTTTCACGGTCATGTCGTACTCGTGAACCGTCCGTAGGAGCCGACAAGCCTGAGATGAAGTACGTCCGTACTCGTCCTCGGCCGTGACGTCACTTGGGTCCGAGAAAGCCCCACCCTCCCTCGTCATCCCGGCGGAAGCCGGGATCCAGGCACGTTCACGTTTCCGCGGCAGCGATCGGTTCGTCCAGGTCCACGTTTGACGCCAAGACTTCGGTCGTCCACGGTTGCCCAGAACTTCGGTGCGTTCACGGTTCACGTCGGCTCAAGAAACGTGGCGCCCGAAGCGTCTCCCACTCCCACGCGTCTGTCACGCCGGATGCAGCGTGGCCCAAGGCCAGGCGTTGCCCTGCCCTCCGGGCAGCGCTCGCGCTCCGTGACGGCGGGGTCAAGGAGGAGCGTGGCTTTCAACGCGTGGCCCTGCCAAGTGAGGGCCACGCTTGAGCCCCAAGAAAGGTCTCCATGATGAATCCCGCCGCCACTCCCGTTGCATCCGTCGCGCCAGCCGCTTCGCTGCACCGTTTTGAGCGCGAAGCCTGCCCTCGGGGCACGCGTACCGCCTCGCACTCGCCTTCCGATCCCACGTGGTCCGCCGGCTGCCGCTCAAGCGCGCCGAACTCTCCGATCAGCTCGATCGCGCCAGTATCAGCGCGGTTTTGAATTTAGCGGAGGGTGCCGGCCGCGTTGGCCGCGATCAAGCCCGGCACTACGCCATGTCGCGGGGCAGCGCCTTCGAATGCCTCGCCGTTCTCGACCTGCTCGATCTCGAAACCGCGCCTACCGGCAGCCCTCAAGCCCGCATCGTTCTCCTTCGCCTGATGGCCATCCTCACCGCGCTGGTCAGGCGTTGAGGCTTCGGAACGAGGCGCCCAGCCTAGGTCCGCCGATTTCTCGGGTGCGCAGGCAGCCACGCAACGACAGCCTGCCTCCACCCAGAAGGCGCGGAGGCTGCTAGCGTTGCGATACGCTCGACGCCCCGTCAAAGGGCAATCACACGCCTCGTGCGCCAGCTGATCGGAATGGAGCAACCCAAGTAGTGGACCAGGGAGATCGGGAAGTACATCGGCCGGAAGATCGAAAAGGCGGAATGGGGCGAGGGCGTGGTTGCCCGTCTAGCCCAGCACCTTGCCCGCAGATTTCCCGGGCGGCGAGGGTTTACCCGCGCGAACCTTTTTCGAATGCGCCAGTTTCACGAGACCTACGCCAAAGACAAGAAAGTCGCACCACTGGTGCGACAATTGCCGTGGAGGAACAATCTCATGATCCTCTCGCAGTCCAGGCGTGCCGAACGTACAAGAACGCGAAGGAGAACACGCCGCACACGGCGCGCATGGCGGACGACCAGGCCCTGGGAAAAGTGATCAGACCCTTCTGAAGGACGACACGTAGGTCTACAAGCAGTTCGTCGAGAACGAGGCGTTCCGTCGCGAGGTGAGCGACATGGTTTACCCACTGACAAGCTAGCGGCGACGGAGGCCGACGAGCATCTGCACAATGCGCGTGAGCTTGTGCTTCGCACGGGTCGTGTCCTTCAGCGTGACGTGACCGAGCACCCGGAGGATGTCGATGGCAGCGGCGCATTCCGTCGCGGACCCCTGGGCGATGGCGAAGAAGTGCTGCCGATCGCGCCTTGTCCGACGACCGCAGCCTTCGGCCAGCGTGAGCGCGATCGAGGATGCGGCGCGTTCGAGTTGATCGCGAAGGGCGGGGCGTGCGCTCTTCGTGAGGGCGGGGACCATCGCGGCGAATTCGAGGGCGACTCGGAAGCAGTCGAGTCGTTCGTGGTCGAGGATGGGCGTGGCGTTCGCGTCGTTCGCGACGGGAGTGGTGGGCTCGGCGGTTGCGTCTTCGGGCGTGAGATTCAATGCGGGACTCCTTGAAAGAGGAACGGCCTGAGCGCCGTCCTCACACCCTGGGACGGCGCTTGCCTCCACGCGTGGAGTCCCGCCGTCTCACGCCCGAAGCGTAGCAACCGCCGTGACCGCCACTCGGCGGCCGCGAAACGTGCGAAGAACAGCGCGCAGAGAGATTGCTTCAGGCCACGACAGAACGACGGGTTCTTCGCAATGACGGTGTTTGTGGTGCTGCAGCGTCGTACTCGTGAACCGTCCGTAAGAGTCGACAAGCCTGAGATGAAGTTCGTCCGTACTCGTGCTCGGCCGTGATGGTTTCCGATTCCCGAAGCTGGCGATTCCTGAGTTTCAAGTTGCGCCGCTTCATTTCGCCGGTGCGGCGTCACCTCTCGCGCGCGGCGCTCCGACTCGCTGGAACCCTCGCCAAGCAACGCACGCGTAGAATGGCGTTCCAATGTCCATGAAGCGAATCCTCGTCAGCGGTGGCGCCGGTTTCATCGGGTCCCATCTGGTGGAGGCTCTTCTGGAGCGTGGCCACAAAGTCCGCGTCCTCGACAACTTTTCCACCGGCAAGCGAAACAATCTGAGGTCGGTTCGCAACGACATCGAGATCCTGGCCGGCGACTGCGGTGATCCCAAGACCGCGGCCAAAGCCATGAAGGGCATCGAGGTGGTCTATCACCAGGCCGCCGTGCCCTCGGTGGCCCTCTCCATCTCCGAGCCGTTCGCGTCTCACCACGCCAATGCCACCGCCACCATGGCCATGCTGGTAGCGGCCCGGGACGAAGGAGTCGAGCGTTTCATGTACGCGGGCTCGTCATCGGTTTATGGCGATCGCAAGGAGCGCTACAAGCACGAGGCTCTCCCGGCGCGACCTCTTTCGCCCTACGGCGCGGCCAAGTTCGCGGGCGAGACCTACGTCCGGATCTTCGCCGAGCTTTATCGCATGCCCACCCTGACCATGCGCTACTTCAATGTCTTTGGCCCCAGGCAGGATCCTTCGTCGCCCTACAGCGGGGTGATCAGCCGATTCTCCAAAGCGTTGTTGAAGCGCGAGACTCCGGTCATCTACGGGGATGGCAAGCAGAGCCGCGACTTCACCTTCATCTCCAACGTGGTCCATGCGAACCTTCTCGCACTGACTGCGCCGGGCTTGAAGGGCCAGACCGTCAACATCGCCACCTCGAAAGCCCACACCCTGAACGAGCTCCTGGCGACCCTTGTCAAGCTCTCGGGCCGCAAGGTAGACGCGAAGTACGAGCCGGCCCGCCAGGGCGACATCCGCCACTCTCTAGCCGACACCACCGCGGCGAGGAAACTCCTCAAGTACCGCCCTCAGGTCGATTTCGAGTCCGGACTCGCTCGGACGTTCGAGTGGTACACCTCCGCCGGATTCTGACTACTTCCCCGGGGCGTGAAGGTGCAGGGACGCCTCCCAGGCCTGCTGCAGTTCGGTGTAGGACAGCCCGGTTTCGAGGAGGGCCTTTTCGAAGGGGCGCCCTTCTCCCAGCCTCTGGATCAGGAAAAGGAGTCCGCTTCTCCCCAGCCGGGAAACAAGGAACGACACCGCGGAAGCGCTCTGGCGATAGGCCCGCTCCCGCGAGGAAGAGTCTCGATCCCGGAACGGGCCTTCAAGACGGAAGAGAGGAATGAGGGGCTGTGGATCGCGCCGCAGCCAGGCATCGGTTGAGACCACATCGGTGCCGTCCAGAAACTGGGCGATGCCCTCCTGGAACCAGTGGGGACAGTTCCCGCGCGTCCGCTGGTCAATGACCGCATGCGTCATTTCGTGACGAAGAACCCGGCGAAGCTCCGATTCTTTCCGCAGCGTCTCCGGGCGAAGCCGGATGATCCCATCCTGATAGTGCCCGGGAAGCTCGGCGTTTCCACCTCCGCCCTCCTCCTTCAGAACCTCGACCTCGGGAACGACCATGGGAGCGCCGAACCACCCTTCGAGATAGCTCCTCGCCGCCTTGACTTCGCGTTCGAACGCCTCTCCCCGATCGAGGCCCGGCGAAGGCGAGGGCTCCTGGGCAGATACGCCTCCGAGGAAAGCTAGAGCGAGCGTCCAAGGGACACCCGCGAGCAGCAAAGAGCGACGGCCTCGCAAACGGGTCTCGTCAGCGTCTGGCGACTAACGGAGAACCGTATGGAGAGGGATCGCCTTGGGCTTTGCACCCTCCGCGACGTAGTAGCCGGGCAACGCCGCAACCGCCTGGGCGGCTTCCTCGTTGGTCTTGAAGAAGCCACGCATCAACCGATGGCAGGACTTTCCGGCGATGGTAGCGGGCAGAACGAAAAGCTCGGGCGACGGATCGTTCTGAATCGCCTTCTCGACGGTCTGGGTGGAACAGGCGACCAGAAGCTGCACCGAGAACTCCGTGCGGCGAGACTGCGCGACGCTCTCGAATCCAGTGGCCGCCTCGGCCAGGCGACCCGCCTTCATGGCCTCGTATCCGGAGCCCTTCGAAGGCGGGGTTTGAGGCACCGCCTTTGCCGCGGGGGGAATGACCGCAGCTGGGGTCGGCGTCGCCCGGGGTGTCATCACCGGGGCCGGGCTGGCGCTCGCCTTCTCGACCGCTTTCGGCGGCGGGGTCGCCGAGGGGGCAGCGGCCCGGGTGGGCTTGGGGGAGGGCGAGGCGGTGACCGCGAGCGCGGGGGTTGTGGCCGGAGGCGCCACAAAGGGCGCAGTGGTTGGCGGGACGCCGCCCGCCGGGGCCGCTTCGGCCGCGACTGGAATGGGCACGGCCGGCGTGGGGGAAACCGAGACGGCCGGGGCGGTGGGCCTCTTCCGGCTCGTTTGGTAGCCGAACCATCCGAGCACCAGAGCGCCAGCGAGCAGCACAACCCCCGCCGCCAGTTTCAACGTCGGCTTGCTCAGCGCGCCCGCAAGCCCCTCGCTCTCGCGGCCGGGACGGCTCGCCGAAGAAAGCTTGGGCTCCCAACGCTGCGAAGGGATGGAGGCGGACCCGGGCCGGGGAGAGGCAGGCGATCCGATGAGTTCCTTGATCGCGTCGAGGTCCTGGGTACTGGCGGTCTCCCGCCTGCCCCCACCCGGGCGGATCGCTCCGCTATCCGACGGAGTCTTCCGCGACGGCATACCGAGACGCGATCCCATGGCCAGGGTCGCGTCCGCGGATCCACCACCATAAGCGGCCGGCCCGGCCGAGGGCGGCGCCATCAGGGTCGCGTCGGCCCCGGGGGCCGCACCCACCGGACTGGGCGTGAAAGCGATGGTCTGGGCTTCAACCGGATCGGCTTCTTGGGACAACCCCATGCCGGACAGGCCTGGCAATGTTTCTCCGGTGTCGGGAAGCGCCATTTCTTCAATCTGAGAGGTCACGACCGACGCGGCTCCCAGCACGACCAGAACCGCGGCGCGGGCCTCGGTCGCGGCGAGGGGCAGTCCCACCTTCCCACCGATGTCGGCGAGAGTGGAAACTCCGTCGAGGGCCTCCTTCAGTCTTACGAGTTCAGGCTCGGCGGGGTCGACCTCGGCGTGGGCGAGAACGGCCATTGGGCTCTTCAGTATCCGGATGAGGAAACCGGAGGGCTCCAACACCTCAAAAGCGGAGACGAGAACCCTCTGGGTGGTGAGCTTCAGGTCGAGGGCGCCTTTCGGCAGTACACCGTCCTCGAACTCATAACTGCCGGTGGTCTGCACGCAGCAGGCCCCGACAATCTGTTCGACCTTGCGCCGAGCGGCGTCGCCGATGTCTTTTTGCGAGACGTGCCCGCCCTGAGAGAGGGCTGCAGCAATGGACTGCTTGGGCTCCAGGTGGGCCACCATCGTGTCGAACTGCTCCTGAGCGATCTTCCCCCCCGCCACCAGGATGGCGCCCAGTTGGTCGTCGGGGGCGTTCGAAGAGGAGAAGAGGACGCGACCTTCCCGCAAATAGATGGCTCTTTGAATGGGAGCATCTTCGAACTTGAGTGTTCCGGTGGCTTTAAGGCGATGAAGGTACCCGATGAAGAATGCCGGTTCGATATCCCCGACCGCGCCTTTGTCGGCAAAGCTCATTTTCTGTCCGGCCTCGTCAATCCAAGTCCCACCAAGACCGGATAGTAGCATCGCCCCACGGTCTTTCGATGCCCTATCTTGTAGACGGAAACAACCTGGCCCATGCCTTGGGCTTCTCAAACGGGGCTCAGGCGGACCGTGAGTCCTGCGCCCGAACCGTGGGGGTGTTCTGCCGCGTTCAAGGCGCCCAGGCGACTGTCATCTTCGACGGTCCGGCGCCCGCAGGGTCCCGGGGGGCCGGTCAGACCGATCGCATGCGCATCGTATTCAGCGAGGCGAAGTCGGCGGACGACCTGATCCTGCAGCTCCTGGCCGGCTCGACGACAGCCCGGGACTTCACCGTGATCACGTCGGACAAGTCGCTCGGGGACAAGGCCCGGCACATGGGGGCCCGGGTCGAGAAGGCCCACGAATTCGCGCGAAGGCTGGATCGCCCCTCGAAAGCGGTCGGCCCGCGCTCGGAGAAGCCGGCTCTGAAGGAAACCTCCGAGCAGATCGACGCCTGGCTCGCCGTGTTCGACCCGGGACGGAAGTGAGCGACGTCAATCCGTCGGTTCGTTGACACTCATTCGACCCGACCAGTACAATACGCGCTTGCGTCAATCTTCCTGACCCCGGTTTTCCGCGGCCTGCGAGCGTTTTCAGACACGCCGAACGGAAGACGCCCCTTTGCAGTCTCGAATCGAAATCAATTGAAGTCTTCTGGAGGCATGTCTACGATGCGGATTCACCGCGCCCTTTTGATCGTCACCCCCTTGTTGCTGGTGCTGGGATGCAACCGGCGCGGCGCTGTGCCCGCGAACGACATCACCGCCTCCTTCAAGGCCAACCGGATGAACGCGCCGCTCGACAGCGCCCTCGAGGTCACCTATACGTGGACCACCGGACCCGACTTCAAGAAGATTGAGGGTGACTATCGGGCGCTGGTTCACTTCATCGACCAGGGTAAGGTTCTGCTCTTCACCGACGACCACGCGGTCACCCCGCCGCCCGCCCAATGGGAAGCCAACAAGACCTACACCTACACCCGGACGGTGTTTGTTCCGGTGGTCACCTACATCGGCGATGCTACGGTCACGGTGGGTCTTTACCCGTCGGGGCGCGGCGAGCGCATCCCCCTGAAGGGCGAAGACTTCGGCCTGCGGGAATACGCGGTGGCGAAGATGCAGCTCCTGGCCCAGGTGGAAAATGTGCGGGTGTACTACAAGGAAGGCTGGCACAACCCCGAGCCGGGCCCAAATCCGATGGTGGAGACCACGTGGACCAAGAAAGAGGCCGTCCTCTCCTTCAAGAATCCCAAAAAGCCGGTGATCGTTTACCTCCAGTTCGACGCGCCCTACTCGCCCAAGAACTACCCGACCGGAGCTCCCACCCTCACCTTCTCGGCCCAGGGACGAGCCGGTTTCACCCATAAGTTTGAAAATGGCGAGCTGGTGGAAAAGAAGATCCGGTTCAAAGCCGCGGACCTCGGCGCCGAAGACACCGTTGAGTTGAAGTTCGCCATGGACCAGACCATCGTCCCGAAGTCCCTCGGCATGTCGACCACGGACGACCGCGAACTGGGCGTCCGGATTTACGATGTGTTCGTGGGCGTTGAAGACGAACTCGGCCAGGTTCCGAACGTGGTCGACGCCACCCCGATCGTAATGGCGACCAGCGCCAAGGGGAAGCCTGCCGCGAAGCCGACTGCGGCCGCCAAGGCCACCCCCGCTCCGGTCAAGAAGTAGGGGCGCCGCGGACGAGGACCCGGCGGGGTACGCCGTTGATCGTCTAGACCACTCTTACCCGCCGGCCTTTCGGCCGGCGTGGTTGGGTGGGCTTGGCAGAATCGGTCTCTTCGTCGATTCGCGCGAGCTGCCACTGGCAGAATGTCATCAGGCCGAGAAGGGTTTGTCGTCTGATCTCGCGGGCCTTCCTCGAATTGAGGCCCATCTCTTCGAGCACCTCGGAGACGAGACAGCACGCTTTCCTGCTCCGCGAGCCTGAGGCTTCATCAACCTTCGCCATCATCGACCTCCGAAAACCACGCTGAGTCGCCCCGAGCGGAGGCGCGCTTCCTTCACTTCCCGCCCGCTAAGCGACCGGGGCAGAACGATGTTACGCCGCCAATTGTCGATGGTGACCGACAACTCATCACCGGCCGCGTAGGCGGTAAGCCGGTCGCTGCTGGCAAACGGCAGGTCGAACGAATACACATAGCCATCCCCGCGGCGTTCCACCTTGGGCGGACGACAGGTGTGAAAGACCGTGAGGGGATCGCGCTCGCCATACACCTGCTCCGACAGCGTCCCCAGCAGGCGGGTTCCCATGACCTCCTCAGAGCACAGAGGCGATTCGAGAAGAGGCATGGATGCGAACCCCTGACGGACGCGCTTCATATGCGCGGACTGGGCGCGCGACCAGCGCTCGAAATAGGCGCCCTTGAGGGTCTCGGGCAGGACCCGGTTGGCAATGATCGCGTCGACCGAGTAGCCGTAGAGCCCGAGATAGGTGAACAGACGCTCGGACTCGGCAATCACCATCTTCTCCAGCGAGAGCACGATGCGAATCGATGTCACCTTCGGGTCCCGCAGAAGAGGGTCAAGGCGCTCGATCCGTTCGTACAGTCGTTTCACCGCCACGAAGACGTCGTCGTCGGGCACCGGGAGCGAGGTAATGAGCGGGGCCACCGGTCGCACCGTTCGCACCAGGATCCGTTGGATGGGAAAGATCTTCCGGAAGTAGAAGCGAAGGACGTCGGGTGCGGCCAGCATCCGAAGGGTCTCTCCGGTGGGCGCGCAATCGACGAGCAGAAGATCGTACTTGTGGCTCTGGGCCAGTTCCGCGACGCGAAGCAGCGAGAACAACTCCTCCATCCCGGGCAGAACCGCCATTTCGTCGGCCACGATTTCGTCCAGTCCCTGGCCCTTGAAGAACTTGGTGAGAAAGTTGCGGATGGGGCCGAACTCACGATCGAGTTCGTGGTGAACATCGATCTCCATGGCATCGAGGTTCTCGGCCACTCGCGTGGGCTCTGGCCCAATCGGCAGAGCCAGCGAGTCGCCGAGCGAGTGAGCGGCATCGGTCGACATCACCAGCGTCCGATGGCCGAGAGAGGCGGCCCGTACTGCGGTAGCGGCGGCGAGGGTGGTCTTCCCCACTCCACCCTTGCCCGAGAACATGATGATTCTCACGGAACCGCCGGTGCGGGATAAAGCCAGGAGGCGATGGTCGAGAGCGAGCGGAGGTTGTGAACATCCGATTCGAGTTCGGGCACGGCGATCGCGGACAGACCGCTCTTCGCCTTGATCTCCCTCAGATGGCGGGCGTCTGCGTCGGCGCGCACCTGCTCGCGCTCGGCCAGCGCGGTCAACTCGGCCCGCACGTCCCGGGCCAGGCAGCTCGGCCCTTCGTTCCCGGCCAGCATCGGAGGCTCGATCGCCCACGGATGAACCCGATTCGCCACGATGGCCGCGGCCCGGAGCGATCTCTCCCGCAAGGCTTCCGCAAACGCCGACCCCTCGTCGACCCGCGATGAAGCGGGCGTCGTGACCAGGATGAATGTCGTGCCCTCGGCCTTGAGGAGGGCCTCCATGGCGTTGGCGGTTTTCCGGAACGAATCGAAGAGGCCCTCGAAGGCGAGAAAGAATTCCGAGAGTTCGCGAAGGAACTGAAGCCCGACCGCCGAGTCCAGGATGCGCACGAACGTCCGCCCCACGATCGTCTTCGGCTCAATGGCGAGGCGCCCGGCCACGAAGTAGGGTTTCAGGAAGTACCGCAGGACCCGGCCGTCGACGAAATCGACGACCCGCTTCGGCGCATCGAGGAAGGCCAGCGCGGACGAGGCCGGCGGGGTGTCGAGAACGATCAGGTCGAAATCGCCGGCCACTCCCATGAGCGCTTCCATGGCCATCACTTCATGCGTGCCGGCCAGATGGCGGGAAATCTGCTGGTAGAAACGGTTCGAGAGAACTCTCTCCCGCGCCTCGGGGGAGGCCGCGTGGCGGCGGACCAGATCGTCGAAGGTCTGTTTCGGATCGAGACGCATGGCGAAGAGGCGACCCTTCACCTTCTGCGGCGAGCCGGTGAGTCGGGCAAGGCCAAGACTGGTGCGAAGGCGCTTCGATGGATCGATGGTGCACACCAGGGTCTTGCGACCGCGATTCGCGGCGGCAAGGGCCAGAGCGGCGGAAGTGGTCGTCTTCCCTACCCCTCCCGGTCCGCACACGATGACCAGCCGGCCGGCCAGGGCATTCGAAATGGCGAGTTGCGGCTTCACTCGCTTTCCCCCGAAAGCGCCGCCGCCACCGTCTTTGGCCGGCAGTTGGGAAGCTCGCCGATTCGAATGGGGGCGAGGCCCAGCCCCCGGGCCAGCCGGCGGTAGTGAAACGCCTCGAGACGCATCCTCCTTTGCACCCGGGTGGCGCAGTCCAACAGAAGCCGGTCTTTCGACCGAGGCGCCGCTTCGACCTCGATCAGGGCCAGGCGCGCCGCGGCGGAGAGCGTCTCCTGACGCATGCGGTTCAAGAAGGCCAGGGAGGGCGAGAGGCCGGTTCTCTCCATAAGGTCTTCCTTGAACTCAATGGCTTCGGCCACCGCCATTTCCTCCGGAACCGCGATGAGGACAATGCGCGCGTGAGTCTTGAGCCAATCGATGATGTGGGAGGCGAGCCTCGCGAATGGGCCGATCGAAACGGCCCGAAACGCCGCAAACGGCGTCTCCAGCATGAGCAGTCCGTGGCCCGAGGAAGGGCAATCGACGATGATCGTCGACCAGCGCTTCCCACGGCGCCGATCGGTTTCGAGCGAGTACGCGCGGATCCTACCCAGCAGAACAAGCTCGGGCAGGCCGGGAGCGGCGGCAAAGAACTTTCGGTAGACCTCACTTCCGGTAATTCGTTCCGCCAATATGCGGAGGCGAACCACGCTGTCGACGAACTCATCCATGGCCACGCGGGCGTCGAGATCGACCACCTCGAATCCACGCTTCGACGGAGTGGGCGAACGGAGCTTCGGATCGGAAGCGTGAAGTGACTCGCCGATGCGGACCAGGAGGGTTCTTTGACCCGTCTCGGAAGCAAGGGCGGCGAGCCCTTCCGACAAAACGGTCTTTCCCACCCCGCCCTTCCCCAGAACGAAGAGGGCGCCGTCGAGATCGAGGTCGCGGCGGACCGAACGAACGGCTCGCCGTTTCAAAGGTTGCTTCTACTTCAGGCGCGTTTCAATCGAGAGACGGCCCTCGGTCGAAAGCGGAAAATAGGCTTCGAATTGAGACCGGATACTTTCCACCAGCGCAAGTGCGGTCCCATCACTCGGGTCCCCGTCGGTGACGTACAGAAACGCAACCCGCCAGGCTGGAGGGTTCGGCGCCGGCGCCGGCGAACGCGGCCCCAGGGCGGCGATGACGTCCGCGACCGTGACATCTTTGCGGGTTCCCCTGATATCGACGTTCGATTGCGGGGCGCGCTCCGCGGACTGCTCGCCCTCGACAATCGGATTCCGAATGATGAAGAAAGTTGGAACCTCTGCGCTCGGTCTGATGCCCATCAGGTACTGGTCGAGGGGCCCGTAGCGTTTCGACGTTCCGCCCGTCCTGAACTGGCCGCCGCCCAGATCCTGTATGTCGTTCCCCTCATCGTGGGAGCCCGACGAGTTCATATAGAAGCTCCAGTGGGCCTGCTGCCGGCCGAGCAGTTCCGTGCTCGGCGCCCCGCCGTCGTTGAAGCGGGCGGTGGCCAGCCAGCGGTGTCCGACCTCGTGAGCGAGCACGGAGAGGGTTGTCTCCTCGCGAAGAATGCGGGCGGCGGGGTTCGTTGAATACTTGCCGAACGAATCCATCAAGACCATGCTTTCGAGCCCTCCTCGCGACCCGTAGGCCGCGCTGTCGTCACCGATCCTCGCTCCGATGCCGGAGATGCCATTCCTGATGGTGGTTTCGAACGCGAACGCGGAACGGGATCTGGGGATGTAGGACCGGTTCGTATAGACGATGAGCTGCTGATAGTCGTCGCCAAACCTCGAATAGAACGCTCCGGCCACGGCTTCGAGGTCGATGTCTACCTCCGCCCGGAACGACTCGCCGATCGAGCGGGAAAAGGAAACGCCGGCCGCCTGCGACAGATCGGCGGTCTGCAGACCTTCGATGCCTCCGCCGGCCGCGATTCCCGAGGCCCCTTGCTGCACCAGCGTGGTGAGGTTGGTGGCGTCGTACGAAAATGAGATACGACCATCGGGGAAGAGGGTGAGTTCGAAGGTGTTCTTGTCGGTATCGTCGAACTGCGGCACGTCGGTCCACTTCACGCTGAAACCGTCGGCGCGGGAGGTCGTGGTGATACGACCGCCTGCGCTGGGGTCGAAATCGGCCAGAAGGGGGGCCACGCGAGGGGGGCCGGCGACCAGACGGGACAGCGTCCGCGCGGTGGACGCACTGTCGGCCGCCTCAAAGGTGAGGTTCCCGTCCGAGTTCACGAACGCCTTGTCGTAGGTCTTCCCAAAGAACGGGAAGGCGAACGGCAGCGGGACTTCGCGGGAATCGTCATCGCCCAGCGCAATCGCCGCGCCGTCGGGACCCAGGGGGCGATCGACGCGGGAGACGGTGTAGCCGGGCCGGAACTCAAGTCCCTTGCCCTGAAGGTCCATGGGGTTCGGCTTGAAGACGAGATCGCCCTGATCGACCAGCATGGCCACCTCGCCATTCCGGGTGACCCGGGCGGCAAGGGTGTTGGAGCCTTTCGCGCGCACGCCGCCTCGAGCCCTGGCTTCCTGGGAATTGACGATCTGTACAAGGTCGCTGCCGGGATAGGTGGCGCAGAAGGGATGCTTGAGACCTTCGGCCGAGGCCATGGACGCGGACACTGGCAACGCGGCCAGGACAAGCAACCGGAAAAGGCGTAGTTTCATGGGGGCTCTCCCTGCCTTCGAGTCTAGCCCTGTGTCCCCGCTCAGCCCGCGGCGGTCAAACGTGGTGCGCCCGACTGGGCTCGAACCAGTAGCCTTTGCCTTCGGAGGGCAACGCTCTATCCATTGAGCTACGGGCGCACGGGATGCGATGCGGAGAGAGGCATGATACCAATCTCTCTGCCCGTTCTATCTCCCGATATACCCGAGGGCCTGCAGTTTCTCTTTTTGCTCGGCCGACAACTCTACCGGCTTCCTGGCCGCGGCCGAACGTGACTTGAGGGCCGCGTCCTTCGCCCGGGCTTCCACCGACGCCCGCAGCGACGCGACCGGCGGACGATTCGCCTTCTCTCCCGGATCGACGGCAAGGTCATACCACTCAGATGTGCGCTCCGTCTGCTTCAACGGATCCGACCGGAGGATGGCCTTCCATGACTTCGCCCCGCCGCGCAGGAAAGACAGTCGCGTGCCGTCGGTGGTGTGGTCGGTCTCGCCGTACATTTCGCGCGATTCCGCCAGAGGCCGCAGCAGCGACATCCCCTTCATTGAAGGTGCTCGCTCTACGAAAAGGAAGTCGAGGATGGTGGGCGCTATGTCGAGAAGACTGACCGGCTGAGTCTCGCGCCGAGGCGCCAGACCAGGCCCCGCCATCATCAGGGGAACCCGGATCACCTCTTCATAGAGGGTCTTTTGATGTTCCCACGATCCATGTTCGAGGAACTCCTCGCCGTGATCGGAGGTCAAGACCATGAGGGTATTGCGCAAAACTCCGCGGTCCTTGAGATGAGTCATGAGGCGGCCGATCTCGTTGTCCGTGTAACGAATCTCGCCGTCGTAAAGGGCCAGAAGATGGTCGAGATCCGCAGGCTTCACCTGATCCGGGCGGAGCTTTTGGAAGTCCTTGAGATTCCCGGTCAACTTCCCCGCGTACGACGCCTCGAAGATTTTCAACACATCCGGCGGGGGCGCGTAGTGCCAGTGAGGATCGTAAAAGTGCAGGAAGATGAAGAAGGGACGGTCGCCGAACCGATCCACCAGATCCATGGCGTGATTCGCCACGTTCTCAGCCAGTCGGTCCTGGCGGAAGTTCATCGAATCGAAACCGGCCTCCAGGCCATAGGTCTGCGATACATAAAGATGAGAGGTCACGGCGTGAGTGGCGACGCCCTGGGCCTTCAGAAGCTCGGCCACGGATGGAACCGACCGGTTGAACCCCTGCTTCATGTCCGTCCCGCCATGCGCGCCGGGAAGAACCGACGTCAGCATCGAGAGGTGCGAGGGCAGGGTCCATGAACTCACACTCACCGCATCGTCGGCAAGAACGCCTCCCTTGGCGAGGGCATCGAGGACGGGAGTGGTGGGCTTCGGGTAGCCGTAAGCGCCCACGTGATCCCGCCGGAGCGTGTCCACGGAAATCAGGATCACGCCACGCTTGAGGCCGTAGGCAGCGCGGTCATGGATGACCGGGGCGGACACGGCGAGCCGAAGTTCCGCAGGCTTGGGAAGATCGTGGCCGTCTTTGTCCGTGAATCGGATGGAGATCGAGAGCACTCCCCTGGGCGGCGCCGCGTCCAGTTCGACGGTGACGTCCTTCCAGTCATGGGCCACTCTCGGGTTCACGGTCTCATTCGCAATCTCGCGGCCATCGACGGCCACCACGAATCGCCCCCAGCCGGGCGGCTCGCCCGCACCGTCGAACCGTGCGCCCACCCCGAAAGTGAGGATGGCCTGGCGCGGAAAAGGGACCGTCCACGACTGGCTGGCCAGCAGCGCTTCGCGGGACTCGCCACCAATCGCGATCACGTCCAACTGAGACCGAGATCCATCGGGCTTCTCGGAGAGAAGGGAGCGCGGACCCGAAGGGGGCGCGGGGGCCGGACACCCGAGTGAAGCGGCAGTGAGAAGGGCGCCAAGCAGCGAAGGGCGCCACGGGGTCAGGAGCTTGCGGATGGCCAAGGGAGCCCCGAATGTAGCACGGGCTCTCGATCGGAAATCGCGCCTCCGGTCAGGGAGCCGTGGCGCCAAGCGTGAGAGGCCGACTGCTCATTGGGGTGCTGCTTATCGGAGGAGGGCGCCTCTCCCCCCACCGGTCTAAAAATGCCAACGGCCCAGGCGCGAGCTGGTGACTAGGGCTTCATCACCGGGAAGTACCGTCCGATGAGGTGCGCCGGATTGGCGCCCTTCTTCGGCACGAACTTCTGCGGACGGCCGATATGGACGTCGGCGGTGTACAAGGCGCCCTCGCTGTCCACACTGAACTGATGCACGCCCCAGAATCCGCCGGGGAAGGTCCCGAACGTGCCCCACGAGAAGAGGAGCTTGCCCTCGGTGTTGAACTTCGTGAACTTCTGCGTGGTCCCATCGGCCACCCAGAGGTGCTGGTCCTCGCTCAGCAACACTGAATAGGGCCGCATGACGCCCGTCCACACATCGAGGAACTTACCGTTCTCGTCGAAGATCTGGATCCGCGAGTTGGCCCGATCGGCGACATAGACCCTTCGGTTCTTGTCGATGGCGATGGCATGGACGGTATTGAAGTAGCCCGGGCGGGTTTCGTTGGGCGGGTTGCCCTTCTGGCCCCAGGCCATCAGGTACTTTCCGTTCTTGTCGAACTTCACCACGCGGGTGTTGGTGTAGCCGTCGCTGACGAAGAAGGTGCCATCAGGAAGCCACGCGACTTCGGTGGGACGCCCGAAGTGCTTGTCGTCGTTACCGGCAACCTTGAACTCACCCCACGACTGGACCAGGGTCTTGCCATCGTGGGTGAACTTGTAGACCATCTGCGCGCCGTCGTCGGTCAGCCAGATGTGCTTCTCGGGGTCGTAGGGGTTGATCTGGACACGATGGGGCCGGACAAACTTGGCGTTGTGCTGCTCCCACGACTCGATCATCTTTCCCTGTTTGTTGACGACATAGAGAACGTGGTCCCAGCGGGGATGCCGCGTCTTGTCCGCCTGCGACAGATCGTAACCGGAGGCGTTGCGGGCAGGAACGAGACCACCGGGGCCCCCCTCGCCACCGCCACCCTCGCTCACGAGAATGGGCAGACAGCCGCGCTGGAAGATGAATACCCGATCCGGGCTTTCCGCCCAGATCCCGGCGGTGGAGCCGACCTGGTAGCCGGGGCCGCAGTTATTCTCCGGCCATCCGGCGACCAACTCGTAAGGGCCGGTCGCGTCGCTGCCGCCCTTTTCCTGGGAGATCGCCAGGGAGGCTCCCACCCCAAACACACCGATCAGGGCCATCAAAACTCTTCCGTTGGTCTTTTTCATCTTCTTCCTTCGTTCGTAATCAAGTGAGTCTCCGGCCGGCGCTGCTGCGCTCCCGGCTGTCCGCTTCCGGGGAACCGGGCTTCTTCAGGCCGACGATGAAGGCCTCCGCCTGCTTGGCCTCGGAGGTGCCCGGCGCCGCCGCGATGACCTTCTGGAACTCCTGGAGGGCCTTGTCGGTGTCGCCCTTGCTCAGATACGACTTCCCCAGGCCCAGCATGGGGATCGGATTGCCGGGTTTGGCGGCCAGGGCTCGTTCGAAGTTCGCGATGGACTTGTCGATGTCACCTTTTGCGAAGTACACGGCGCCCAGGGTGATCGTCGCCTCCAGGGCCAGTTGGTCCTTCAAGTCGGACTGCTTCGCCAGACCCTGCTCGAACGCCCCCACCGCCTTGTCGAAGTCCTTCATCTCGACGTAGGCGCCGCCCAGCTGGAACAGGATGCGGGGCTGCTCGGGGGCCAGCTTGACCGCCTGCTCGAGCTGCGTCACCGCGTCGGGCTTGCGCTGGAGGCGAAGGTACGCGATGGCCAGGTTGACGCGAATTTCCGGCAACTCCGGGGCCTTTACCAAGGCGGCCTCGAAGAACGCCGCGGCCGCCGCGTTGTCGCCACGGTTGAAGGCATCGAAGCCCTGGGCGAACTCTTTGGCGCCCTCCGGAGCCCCCTTCGCGAGCTTGAAATCGAACTTATGGTCGCCTCCGGCCGCCACCTTGAAACGATCGCTGACCGACTTGTACCCGTCCTTCTCCAGCGTGAATTCGTAGTCGCCGCTCGGCAGGCTGCGTTTGTAGTAGAGACCCTTCTTGTCGGTCCTGGTCGAGAAGTCTCCGCCCTTTCCGACATTGTGAAGCTTGAGGGCGGCGCCCTCGAGGGGTTGACCCTGCTCGTCGGTCACTATGCCCCGGATGTTCCCCATTTCCCCCTGAGCGTGGGCGGCGGTGGCGACGCCAAACGCCGTCACTGCCGCCGCCAGTAACACTAATAGCCCGCGTTTCATCTGCATGCGGGGCATTTTAGACGATTCCCCCCAAACGCTCCCGAAACGCGGGCTGTGAATCCGTGAACTCGCAGTGAACTAGAAACGGATCCGCGCGCCGACCTGCATCTGGCGCGGGAAACCCGCGGCGTTCTCGACCATGAACGTCGAGGAGGAGTGGACTCCGGAAGGAGGCGTGATGTTCGCCCGGTTCAAGACGTTGAAGATGTCGTAGAACAGGTCGAGGCTCCGCGAGCCCGCCTGGTTCATGTGGATCTGGTAGCGGAACGAGACATCGACGATCAGCGAACCCGGAGCGGTGATGCCATTGATCACGGCCCGTCCCTGCGAGTCGACCTCGGACAGGATGGGGTACAAGACCCGGGCGCCCGGGGTGCACGGAGTGGTCGATCCGACCACGGCTCCGGCCGCCGAACAGGTGTTGAAGTTGCTGACGTCCTTGATCGGCCGGTCGTTGTTGTCGCCGTCGCCGTTAAAGTCGCGGCCCACGGTCTCGTTGATCCGCCCTCCGGAGAGGGCGCTCACCACTCCCGAGATGCTCAGTGTCTTCCAGGGCGTGATCGTGGCGGTCGCGGCGAGCACGTGGTTGCGGTTGGCCGCGAACGTTCCCTTGTCCGCGAGGATGTCGTTGTCCATCCAGACCCGGCGGGCGTCCGGATTCCCCAGACCGACGTAGGTGGCGTCCTGGTACGTGTAGGCGAGACGACCGCTCCAGTGGTTAGACGCCCGCTTGATCAGCGCGACCTGCAACGAATTGTATTTGCCGTCGAGTTCTTCGCGGGTCACCCAGGTAAGGGCGCGCAGATAAGCGGTACCGCGGGCCTGAGTGGGAATGAGTTCGCCGTTGGGATCGAACACCGCGACTCCCGGCCGGACCACCGGCGTCGGCGCGAAGCCCGGGTTGATGGCCGGCTCGTTGATGTCGATGATTCCGGTCTGGTCCTTCGACAGGTTCCCCACGTAGTCGATGCTCACCGCCATGTTCTTTGCCAGTTCGTGAGAGAGGCCGAAGCTGAAGGCGACCTGGTAGGGCAATTTCCGGTTCGGGTCGTCGAGACTGGGGTTACGGTTGAAGCTCGTGCCCGCCAGGACGGAGGCCCGCCTCGCGTTGAGGTCGGCCTGACCGGCCGGGCTCAGCGCCGCGATGCCGGGATTTCCCTGGGAGTCGGTGGTCAGGCTGGGCTGAAGCACGCAGTTACAAGTATCGGTCGCCGCGGTGATCGAGATCGTGGGGTAGAGGGTAATGGGGGCGTTGCGCACCCGGTTCAACGCAATCGAGATCGGGACGTAGTTGTAGAAAAGACCGCCGCCGCCGCGTATGACCGTCTTCCCGTCGCCCTTGAGATCGTATGCGAAACCCACCCTCGGGGCGATGTTGTTCTTGTCGTTCGTGATCTTCTGCTGGTCGTAGCGCACGCCCAGGTTCAAGGTGAGCTTCTTGTTCACCCGCCAGGAGTCGGCGGCGAAACCGTAGAACCGGTTATCGAGGCCGTCGACCTCGAACCCGTTCACACCAACCGGCCCGACCACGGCGTCGAACTGGTTGGGAAAGGACGACGCGACCGCCGGGTTGTAGGGAGCATCAGAGGGGAAAGTGAAGATGCCCGAACTCTGGGTCGCCTGCGGATCGGACCGGTTCAGGCTGTAGCCCAGGCCGAACTTGAAGGTGTGCTCTCCGCCCCACAGACTGGGCACGAACAGGCTGAATGCGTCGTCAAAGGCGTACGTATGGATGGTCGTCTGCGAGCCGTTCCCTCCCGTGCCGCCGGTCCAGCCCGGGTGGGCCTGGCCCTGCCCGATACTGAAGGGATCGCGTCCCCCAAACCCGATCGCCGCCACGCTGTCGCCCAGGCCCAGGGATGTGCTGTCCTCGAAGTAGGTCGCGGCGCCGGAGTTGAGCTGCTCGTGGATCCAGCCGGCCCGGAACACGTTGGAAGCGCGGTCGCTGACGGTGTGGGTCCAGGAGAAGCCCATCAACTCATCCAGGTCACCCTCCCAGGCCTTGGCGTCGTTGGTCTGGGTGTTGGCGATGATCCCCTCCCCCTTGGTGGGCGCCTTCTCACGCAGCGCCCGGAAGCTCAGGAAGTTGCTCGAGCTGAGCTGATAGTCGATTCGCCCGAAGGTGTTGAGCGCCTTGACCTGGAACAGGGCGTCGAAGGGCGCGGTCAGGGCTCCGCCACCCGTGGGCAGGGAATTCTTGAAAGCGGCCTGCTTCTCATCGTCGCGCTCGACGGTGAAGTAGTAGTGGGCCTTGTTCTTTACGATCGGCCCGCCAAATCCGAAGCCCGCCTGGATCGTCCGCTCGTCCGGCTTCGGCCGGTCCGCGGGGAGGAAGGCGTTCCGGGCGTACAACGATTCATCGCGGAAGTAGGTGTAGACGCGGCCGGAGAAGTTGTTCGTGCCGCTGCGCGACACCATGTTGATGATGGCCCCGGCGCCGCCGCCGTATTCGGCGCTGTACTGGTTGGAGACCACCTGGTACTCCCCAATGTTGTCCAGAACCACGCGGACCTGGGTGCCCTGGCTGCCACCGAGGCGGTCGTCGTTGTTGTAGGCGCCGTCGAGGAGATAGACGTTGGACTGGGCCGGGGAACCGTTCGCGGTTATCTGGCCGCCTTCAAATGAGGAAGTTGCGGGGGCCGGCGTCATGCCGGGAATCAGTTGCGTGAGGGCGGTGAAGTTCCTGAAGTTGCTGGGCACGTCTTCGATTTCTCTCCCGGAAAGGGTCCCGCCGATCTTGTTGCTGGTCGTTTCGACCAGAGGCGACTCCCCCTCGACGGTCACCGCCTCCTGGAGCCCCGCGATCTGCATTTTGAGCTCGAGCTTCATGGCGTATCCGGCGGTAATCTCAAGATCCTTCCGGGTGACGGTGTTGAAGCCTGACATCGAAACGGCGACCAAATACTTGCCCGGAATGAGATTCGGCAGGGTGTAACTGCCGTTGGCGGAGGTGACTACGGACCGTTCGTATCCCTTGGATTCATCCTTGACGGTCACGGTGGCCCCAGGCAGGGCAAGGCCGTCAGGATCCATCACCTTGCCGCTGATGGAGCCCTTGTCCTGGGCGAAGGCGGCGCCAGGCATCAGGACCGCAATCGCCATGGCAAAAATGCCTACTCCGGTCAGGATACGTCCGAAGCTCGCCTTAGATCGAAATGAAAATGACATGACGTTGACCCTCATTAATTATTCTGTCGGTGTGTGCCGGCTAAAACTGAAACGTCCGTGTAAAACACCTTGTCTTCAATCGGTCGTCGCAACACTTTGACCAAAGACCTCCGCTGGTTTCAGCCAGTCTAACGTCTCTCGAGGACGGCCGTTGAGCTGCCGGGCGACCGCGTTCAAGTGTGCGGTGCTGTGCACGCTGAGGTCCGTCT
>JANLSZ010000196.1:0-11575 GCA_031362685.1 Vicinamibacteria bacterium
GACCTCCGCCAGTGGCGGAACCGCCACTCGTCTCACCGCCCACCCCGGCATCGAAGTCTTCGCGCACTTCTCGCCCGACGGGAAGTGGATCGCGTTCACCGGTCAGTACGACGGCGACGAGCAGGTCTACGTCATGCCCGCGGGTGGCGGTGAGCCGAAGCAGCTGACCTACTACCCGGCCCGCGGTCCGCTCACCCCGCGTTGGGGTTACGACAACCAGGTCTCTGGGTGGACGCCCGACGGGAAGTCGATTGTGTTCCGGTCTCATCGCGAGTCGTGGACCCTGGGCAAGACCAGACTCTTCACCGTCTCGATGAATGGCGGTCCCGCCGACGCGTTGCCCATGCCCGAGTCGGGCGCGGGCGACTATTCCTCCGAGGGCACGAAGATCGTCTACTCGCCGCTCTATCGCGACTTCCGGCCGGAGAAGCGTTACAGCGGCGGCTTCGCGAATGATCTCTTCATATTCGATCTCAAGACCAATGAGGCGAAGCGCGTCATCGACAGTGTGCGCGCCGACCGTGACCCGATGTGGATCGGTAACACCATCTACTTCAACTCCGACCGCGACGGCACCTTCAACCTCTACGCTTACGACGTGGCCACCGCCAGGACCACCCAGGTCACCACCAGCAAGGTGTGGGATGTGCGTTGGCCCGGCTCGGACAAGGCCGGCCGCGTTATCTATGAGCTGAACGGAGAGCTCAACATCCTCGAGGTCAAGACCGGGAAGAGCGCGCCCCTCCGCATCGATGTCCGAGACGACGGCCTGTGGAAGCGCCCCTCGCGCGTCTCCGCCGCAAGCCAGCTCGAAGACGCCGCCCTCTCGCCCAAGGGCGAGCGAGCCCTCTTCAGCGCGCGCGGCGATATCTTCACCGCGCCCATCGAGAAGGGTCCCACTCGCAATCTGACCGCCACCTCATCCGCTCACGACAAGTGGGCGCGCTGGTCGCCCGACGGTACGAAGATCGCGTTCATATCCGACCTCTCCGGAGAAGAAGAGCTGTACGTGGTGGCCCAGGACGGTTCGAGCAAGCCCGAACGCCTGACCAACGGCGGCAAGGCCATGCGTTATGCGCCGGAGTGGTCCGCCGATGGCAAACGAATCGCGTTCTCCGACAAGGACGGCCGCATCCACGTCTACTCCTTCGACGACAAGACACTGAAGCAGGTCTACGACGCCCCGCGCGACCAGGTGCGCGACTACACCTGGTCGCCCCGGGGTCATCACCTCGCCTTCAGCACCGGGAACGCGAACGGTTTCCGCAGCATTCAGATCTGGAGCGAAGGGGGTGGTCCGAGCGGCCAGCTCCATCAGGTCACCGAAGAGCAGTTCAACGCGCAGGAGCCGGTGTGGGATCCCGACGGCAACTTCCTCTACTTCCTCTCCGACCGCCAGTTCGCGCCCCAGATTTCCACGGTCGAGTTCAACTACGCCTCGAACCGCACCACCGGCATCTTCGCCATGGCCCTGCGCAAGGACGTGAAGCATCCCTTCCCGCCCGAGAGCGATGAGGTCAACGCTGCGAAGGAGGACAAGCCGGCAGAGGCGCCCAAGCCCGAGGCTTCGCCGAAGCCCGCGGATGCCGCGGCGGCGAAGGCCACCGCGGAGAAGGCGGAGGCCAAGAAGACCAGCGACGCCAGGAACGAAGACCTGGTCATCGACTTCGACGGCCTGGCCAAACGCGTGGCGCGCGTCCCCATCGACGCCGACAACTACTCCGGCCTCACCGCCAAAAAGGGCCACCTCCTCTACACCAGCGGCTCCGCCCCCTTCTACGGTCGCGACGGCGATCGCAAGACCTCACTCCGCATCTATGCGGTGAAGGACCGCAAGGAGACCACTCTCGCCGACGACATGTCGGGCTACGCGCTTTCGGGCGATGGCTCCAAGGTCCTGGTCCACACCGGGACCACCTGGACGGTCATGGACGCAACCCCTTCGGGCGCCTCATCGAAGAAGACGGTCGCAACCGCCGGCCTCATGGTCGACCGCGTCCCCGAGCAGGAGTGGAACCAGATCTTCAATGAAGTGTGGCGCCGCTATCGCGACTGGTTCTATGTCGACAACATGCACGGCTTCGACTGGGACGCGCTTCGCAAACAGTACGCGGCTTGGCTGCCCTTCGTCGCGCATCGCTCCGACCTCAACTACGTGATCAGCGAAATGATCTCGGAGCTGACCATTCAGCACGCTTACATCGAAGGCGGTGACTTTCAGAATCCGCCCCGTCAGCGCGTGGCCCTGGCCGGCGCGCGTTTTTCCTTCGACCCGTCAGCGGGAAAGTTCAAGATCGCCAAGATCTTCGAAGGCCAGAACGAAGAGGACATCTACCGCTCGCCCCTCACCGAGATCGGGGTCAACGCGAGCGTGGGCGACTACGTCCTCGCCATCGACGGCGTCGAGCTGAAGGCCGACCAGGATCCGTACATGCACCTGCGCGGCAAGGCCGATCGGCCCGTGACCCTGACCCTCAACTCGAAGCCCGCCATGGAGGGCGCGCGCACCGCGACCTACAGCCCCATCAGCAGCGAGTCGGATCTCAACTACCTCGACTGGATCAACGCGAATCGCCGCCGGGTCAGCGAGATGACGAACGGCCGCGTGGGCTACCTCCACATCCCCGACATGGGGGGCCCCGGCATCCGTGAGTTCATCAAGTGGTACTACGGCCAGATCCGCAAGGAAGGCCTGGTGGTCGACGTGCGGGCCAACGGCGGCGGGAACGTCTCGCGCATGATCATCGAACGCTTGCGCCGCAAGATGCTGGCGGTGAACTTCGGCCGCACCGACGATCTCGCCGACCCCTACCCGGATGGTGTCTTCATCGGTCCCATGGCGGCGATCCTCGACGAGCGTTCGTCATCCGATGGCGACATCTTCCCGGCGATGTTCCGGGAGGCCGGGCTTGGACCGCTCATCGGCCGCCGTTCGTGGGGCGGTGTGGTCGGCATCAATGGCACCGGTTCGTTGATTGATGGCGGCACCATCTTTGTCCCCACGTCAGGCATGGCGAACACGAAAGGCGAGTGGATCATTGAAGGCCACGGCGTCGACCCGGACATCTCGGTTGAGAACGAAGTCAAGGCCACCATCGACGGCAAGGACCAGCAACTCGAACGCGCGGTTGCCGAAGTGATGAAGAAAATCGAGGCGGGCGGGGCCAAGTATCCGAAGAAGCCCGCTGGCCCGGTGAAGGTGGAGAGGAAGTAAGGGTCGCGAGGGCCACCACCACCAAGCCCCGCCCGATCTCGCGTCATTGCGAGATCTCGCCCCCGCCACTATCAGCCAACCGCCCCACTACGTCATTGCGAGTCGGTCCACGGACTACGTTCGTGACTTTTGGAAGAAACCCCGTCGTCATTGCGAATGAGCCGGAGTTCCGGGATCGAATGAAGCAATCTCACGCGCCCGGGAGATTGCTTCGGTCCACCCCAAAACGACGGGTCCCTCGCAATGACGAAAAGGAGCTGAAATGGGCCTTACTCGCACGAGTTTCTCAGCAGGAGCCGCTCCGTTGGTAGCGCGACGAAGCAACCTCCTCCCTCCACTACCAGCCTTCGAGGGGCGCCTCCTGCGGGCGAATAGTTGGAGGACGGGGTTGCTTCGTCGCTTCGTATTTCGATCGGCTCCTCGCAATGACGTAGTGCGAGCGGTTGGCTTGGCTTTGGTGGGGGCGTTGTTGTTATTCCGCGCCTTCGCTCGGCGGAAACAGCCGGTCGAACTCCGGGTCGCCGTGGAGGATGTTGAGGTCGGGGTCGCGGCGCGTCCAGACCGTGTCCTTCCAGCCCACACCCTTCGCCTTGCGAAGAGCGGCCATCGCCTCCGACGTCTTTCCCAGCGAGCAGTAGACGCAAGCGGCGTTGTAGGCCACGTTCGCATCGTTCGGGCGTAGAACCATGGCGAGATCCGCTTCTTTCATCGCCTCTTCCACCCGGCCCATGTAACCGTAATCGCCGGCCAGAAGCATGTGGGCGCGCGCGTCTTCGGGGACCTGGCGCAGGTGGGTTTCCAGAGCATGCAGGCGCCGCTGGCTGAGATTCTTCCGCGCCTCGTCCTTGCCCAGGGCCCCCAGGGCATTCCCGATGGGGACGTAGACGTTGTAGTCCGTGCCGCTCGCTTCGATCGCCGCCTCGGCGACGGTCACGATCTCCTGGTACTGGCCGGACGCGAACAGAGCGCGCAGCAGGAGGTAATAGGCGCTCTCGGTATCCCGCTTCATCTCGACCACGGACCGCGCGATGGCGAGAGCCTTGTCGTAGTCGCCGCTGGCATACAGAACCCAGGCCCGCGCCACTTTGGCCTCGGGCAGCTCGGGCATCAGGGACACCGCCTTCTCGGCGGCTGCGTGGGCCCGGGTGAGCCAGGAGGAGTCACGCTCGAAGTTGATGTGAAAGCTGCTGCAGAGGTTGGCCATGGCCGCGTAGGCCAGGGCAAAGTGAGGGTCGAGTCGTACCGCGTTCTCGAACATCTGGTACGCGAACTCGAAGTCCAGGCGGGTGAAGCGACGGGCGTAGGTCCTCCCGCGAAGGTAGAGGTCGTAGGCCTCCGGGCTCTCCGTCGGTCGGGTGGCGAGAGCCTCCTGCTCCTGGGGCGACAGGGTGATCCGCAAAGCCTCGGCGATCTTGCGGGCGATCTCGTCCTGCACCTCGAAGACATCCGCCATCTCCCGGTCGTAGCGCTCCGACCAGACCAGTGAATCGGTCTGGGGGTCCACCAGTTGCGCGGTGATCCGCAGCCGATTGCCTCCGCGACGGATGCTCCCGGCCAGAACAAAGGCTGCCTTCAGCTGTCGTCCGACCTCGGCCGCGGTGACCGACTTGTCCCGGTAGAGGACGACACTGGGGCGCGAGAGAACCTTCAAGCCCTTGATCTTCGCGAGCTCCGTGATGATGTCCTCGGTGACGCCATCGCGGAAGTACTCATCCTCTTTGATCCCGGACAGGTTTTCGAAATACAGCACGGCGATGGACTTCTCCGCGGGCTTCGCCTGGCCGGGTTTCGAATCGGACCGCTCTGAAGCCTTCCGGCTTCCCGATTGAGTGTCGCGCCTCAGGCGGAGGAGGTCGGTCTTGAAGTCGGTGGCGGTCTGATAGCGCATCCCGCGCTCTTTTTCGATCGCCCTCGAAATGATCCGGTTGAGCTCGGTGGGAAGGGAGGAGTCCAGCTCCCCGATCGGTGTGGGCTCGCGGTTCAGGATGGCCTCGGTGATCACCGCCGCGGTCTCTCCTATGAAAGGCTTTTGCCCGGTGGCGGCAATGTAGAGGACCACGCCCAGCGAGAAGATGTCGGTGCGAGCATCGGTGGTCTGTCCGCGCGCCTGCTCGGGCGACATGTAGGACGCGGTGCCCATGACCATCCCGGCGGCGGTGAGCTCGCCCGCATGCACGGCGGTGTCGTCTTCGCTGCTGACCGCAGGCCCCGAGGAGCGCGAAGCCTCCATCTTGGCCAGGCCGAAGTCGAGGATTTTGGCCTGGCCCCTTGAAGTCATCCAGATGTTTGCGGGCTTGAGGTCGCGGTGCACGATGCCCTTGGCGTTGGCTGATTCGAGCGCATCGGCGACCTGGATGCCGAACTCCAGCAAAGGCCCGAGTTCGAGAGGCCCGCGACGGATGTGTTTGTCAAGCGGTTCTCCCTCCAGCAGCTCCATCACGATGAAGTGCTGCCCTTCGTGCTGGTCGATCTCGTAGACCGTGCAGATGCCGGGATGATTCAAGGCGGAGGCCGCCCGGGCCTCGCGCTGGAAGCGCTCGAGCATGGCCGGGTTCTGGGCCATCTCGGCGGGGAGGAACTTGATCGCGACGTGTCGGCCGAGTTTGGTGTCTTCCGCTTCGTAGACGACGCCCATGCCGCCGCTGCCGAGCTTCGAGGTAATCCTGTAGTGGGAGACGGTCTGGCCAATCATGCGACTCTTATCCTGAGGGAAGCCGGGACGGTATCACGGAACATCGCCGCCATGCGTTCCTTCGCGGGTGGCGCTCATCCCCAATTGGAGAGTTGAAGGAAACGAAGGAGAAGGTCTGACCAGGCTCCCGAAAGTTCTTGACAGCCGAGGGCGACCCCCCATACAGTCTTGGAGGGAACAACAGACTCCCTGCCCCATCTGAATCGTTTGGATGGGATATAGACGCGGACGCGTCCAAGTTCTGCGGCACCTTTTTGAAGGAGTGCGCCATGAACGCGTCCCCCGTTTCCTCCCCCCAAACTCCGGCTGGATCTGTTGCCATGCGTCCAACCGAGACACTGCTGTTGACCCGGCAGGACGTTTCCGACCTGCTGACCCTTGATGACTGCATGGACGCGGTCGAAAGGGCCTTCATCCTGGCCGCCCAGGGCACAATCCCGCGGGCCGGCGTGCTCGGCTTCCCGACCGTCGGAGGCGGCTTCCACATCAAGGCAGCGGCACTTACCGGCGAGCGAAGCTACTTCGCGGCCAAACTGAACGGCAACTTCATTGGGAACCGCGAGCGTTTCTCGTTGCCGAACATCCAGGGGCTCATTGTCTTGTGCGACGCCACCAACGGCACGCCTCTTGCCGTCCTCGATTCGATTGAGATCACCATCCTGAGGACCGGCGCGGCCACCGGGTTGGCCGCTCGCTGCCTGGCCCGCCCCGATTCACATGTGGTGACGGTGTGCGGCTGCGGCAATCAGGGCCGGGTGTCCCTGCGCGCCCTGGAGCGGGTTATGCGCATCGAACAGGTTTTTCTGTGGGATATCGACCAGGGTGCAGCCATGAGGATGGCTGATGAATTCGAATCGGAGGGCCGATACCGGGTCACGGCCGTGGACAGCTTCTCCGAGGTAACGCGCAGGAGCGACGTGGTTGTCACCTGCACTCCGTCAAAGCGCGCGTACCTCGGCATCGGCAATGTGGTCGCAGGCGCGTTCGTGGCCGCGGTGGGAGCGGATAACGGGGAGAAGCAGGAGATTGGGCCTGACCTCATGGCCCGCTCGGTGATCGTGGTCGACAGCGCGGAGCAGTGCGTCCAGATCGGCGACTTGCACCACGCGATCAGCGCCGGAGCCGTGACCGCCGATCACATCCATGCCGAGTTGGGACAGATCCTCTCGGGCGCCCGGCCGGGCCGTCGGAACAACCACGAGATCATTGTCTTTGACAGCACCGGGACGGCCCTTCAGGACGTGGCCGCCGCTGCGCTCGTTTACGAGCGCGCGATGGCTGCGGGACGAGGTGTGCCCTTCCGTTTTGCACCCTGAGCGCTCGACCGGTCGGTCACGCGGTTCTCGATGTTCCAGGGAGCGGCGCGCGCGCGGCGTTGGGCACAGAGGGTCACGGGGACGGCGCTGATCTGGCTCGAGCAGCGGCTCGCTTTTGAGAAGCGGTGATGGGTTGAGGGGCAAGGCGCTAGACTTTGGGGAAGGAGGGTTCAATGTCCTCAATCAAAATAGTTGCGGGCTTCGCCATCGTGGCCGTGGCCCTGGCTACCGGTTTCAAGTCGCAGCGGGCGTCTGAGGTCGAGGAAGACAGCGCGGTTCGCCCCTTGATCGAGCAGGGGGTCAGAATGAACGCCGTGGACTTCAACCCAAAAGTCGCGTTGACTCAACCCGAGTTGAAAGACTTCAGCATGGTTGGTGTGAAGATCACTCGGTCCAGAATTGGGGCGATGATCAACTCGGTCTTCGGCGGCGGCGATCGGGGCTACGAGGTCTACGCGAGGTTCCGCGAGGACGGCAGCGAAAAGTGCATGACTCTCTCGCTCGAATGGAGATCGGCGACGGAAGCGTGGAGCGTTTCCCATCCCGGCATCGTGGATCGCTGCGAGCCGGTCTGGTGAGGTGTGCCCCGGGGAGGCCTCCGGGGCCTCCGCTACGATCAACGGATTGAACTCCCTGGGAAAGCGCTGGTGTAGTCACCGCTCCTGATCTACGATTCTTCCCGGTCGTTTTCAAGGCGCAGGGCTGCCCTCTTCCTTCTCGCCGCGTGCGCGTCGGTCACGGCCTCTCCGGCAGTCCTGACGGCCCAGTCCAGGCCAGCGGCGAAGAGTCCTGTGCCGACCCGACCGAACATCCTCCTCGTCGTGGTCGACGACCTTCGTTTCGACGACTTTGGCGCTGGGGGTCATCCTTTCGCGCGCACCCCTAACCTGGACCGCCTGGCCCGCGAGGGCGGCCAGTTCAAGAACTTCTTCGCCGTCACGCCGCTGTGCTCACCGAGTCGCGCCAACATCCTGACCGGTCTCTACACCCGCCACCACGGAATTCTCGACAACACCGAACGCGGCCCGCGGAGTCACGAACTGCGAACGTTCGCACGACAACTCCACGACGCGGGATATAACACCGGCTTCATCGGCAAGTGGCACATGGGGAACGACCCCACGCCGCGGCCCGGATTCGATTTCTGGGTCTCCATGAAGGGTCAGGGAGAGGTGGCCGCGAACGCGCCCTTCCTTTTGATGTTGTCCCACAAGGCGCTCCATCCGAACATCCTTCAACAGGCGGATGGCCGCACGGTGGCGATCGATGAGGGAGGTTTCATCCCCGCGGAGCGGCACCAGAAACTTTACCTGGACGATCCTCTGCCTCGCCGTGATAACTACGGCGTTCCACCGCGGGAGAACAAGGCCCTGCAACGGAGCATCGAAGGACTGCCCCCGCTCGGAATAGACACCGTGACCCCCGACCAAACGATCCGCGATCGCTTGAGGATGCTGGCCGCGGTCGACGAAGGCCTTGGCCGTATTCTGGAGGCTCTCCAAAAGCGGGGCGTCCTGGACCAGACCGCAGTGATGCTGGTGGGCGACAACGGTTACTTCTATGGAGAGCATGGCCTCATCGATGCGAAGCCTTCGATCGATCTGCGCCGCCGAATGGAAACCGCGTTGGATGAGCTGCTCGCTCCGCGGGAGCCCGAGCCAAAGGCGAAGCCTTTAGCGCGACCGTAGGCCTCGTCCCTTGACGGACCGGCCGCGTCCGGTGCATCCTCATCGGCATGGAGCCGCTGATCGGGGTGTTTCGATGCATGCTTCCAGCTCGTTACTGGCAGGAGATGCGGCGCGGCGCCATTCTCTCGATCTTTGTCACGGCGGCGTTGGGGACCTTCATCGGGCTCCGAGGATTCTTCTCCTCCGCGACCCGGGCCGGAGAGGAGGCCGCCCGCCTGGCCTTGACGGTGGGCGCGCCCGGGGGCGCAGTCGAAGGCCTTGATCAAACCGCTCAAGTAGCGGCGGCGCTTCAGAGCCCCGTTCTCGCCGCTCTGGGTTTCTTTCTTTTCACCCCAACCGGCTGGCTGGCCGACTACTTGTTCATCTCCGCGGTCTTCCGAGGAATCACCCTCGCCGTCGACAACCCCTGGGGCGACCCCATCCTCACTGCTATCGACCATGCGGTCAGAGGGAAGGGCGAAGCCGATCGCGCCCGGAAAGAGGCCGCGGATCGGGAGAGTGCGGAGGGCCCCGAAGTGCCGGACCGGGTTCTCGAGTGCCGGAAGTTTGCCGGGAAAGAAGCCGACTTCGTGGTGGTGGCCAGTCGGCGCAAGGAAGGCTGGACCCTGGCGACCACGGTGATCGCCGATTCGATTCGCTTGCGCATCGGCGACCCGCGAGAGATCACCATCGAAGGGTGGCTTCGGACCTGCTATCCCCTGAAGATCATCCGCGACCTCCAGGTTGACCGAAGGATCGTCCACTACGAGTGGCCGAAGGACATGCCGCCCCTGCCGGGACTCGATACCGATTCGGGAGTATGGCGCCCGGTCGGCCAAACCCCTTCGGAGTGAGCGAGTGGCCGGTGGGGGGTCAGGGTTTTGGCTGAGCGAGCTCCAGGCGGAGGAGGCGCGGCCTCGCGGTGGCTGCCTTCTCGCAGCGCAGTTCGATGGGATTGTCACCGCGGAAAAGGCCGGCCGGTGGAATCTCCACCGTCACCTGCACCGCCTGAGGCCCGACCAGAGCCTCGCCCACGGGGCGGCCACCGGCAAGAACGGTGATCCAGGCTGATTCGCGAGCGTCCATGGTCAGGGTCATCCTGAGCGCCCGGGTTTCGAGCACGGGCACGATGAGGGTGCCCCTGGTCTCGCGCATGACCATTTCGTGAATGCCGTAGTGAGCCAGGGGACCGAAACCGCCGCGCAGGAAGAAGCGCAGCTTCGAAAGCTCCCGGGGAGGCGACACCCCCCACGCGAACTTTCGATCCGCCGGATCGAAGATCACGGTCTCTCCGCGATCGAGCTTTCGCGCGGTCTTCACCGTTTCGCGAACGAGGCCGAGAACGTAAGGCCCGTCCCGGGAGGTCGAAAGATCGACGCGGCGGTAGCGATCGAGGGCAAGAGGGGCGATCATCAAGACGACACAGAGCGCGATCGCGCCCTGCCGAACACCCCACGCGTCGGGAAGAGCCCTCGGTCCGGAATGCCCGGGATCGAGGTAGACCGCGAGAGCCGACACGAACGGAATGACGTAGATGAGCAATCGCCGGACATCTCCGGCGAAGAAGCTGGTCGCGGCTCCTTCACCGGTGTAGGCGGCGGCAATCAGGGGCAGTGCGAGCAGGGGCAGAAGGGTGAGGGTGTGTTGCCGGAGATATCCACGCGCAAGGTCGCCGCGGAGGGCCAGGAGGGCGAGGATCGAGAAACCGCCGAGCAGAAACTCGGGTGCGAAGACGGTGATGTTCGAAACGATCGTCCCCATGACCGCCGCGATGTCGTCTCCCCCGCGTTCCCCGCCGGGCTGGGGCCACCACATCCACCTCATGAGAACGCTCACCCAGACCGACGGTGCGGCCGCCCGAAGTGTTCGCAGTCCGGCAACTCGCGCTCCATTCCGGAGATCCCGCAGGAAAATCAACGGCAATAACACCACCCAGATCTCCTTGGACAAGGACAGAAGCAGGAGGGCCAGGGCGATCACCCACGAGCTGCCCCCACCCTCAATTGTGATGAGCGCCCCCAGGAGCAACACCAGGGCAAAGGGCTCCACCAGGAACGGGTTCTCGAACACTGCACCCACCGAAGGCGTGAGCATCATGGCAACCCCGGCGAGAAGGGCCGCTCGCTGGGTGGCTCCGCGCATTCGCAGATAGATAAACAGCAGGCCGCTCGCCAACACGAGTGAACCCCGCGCCGCCCAATCGAAACCCGGCACGATCAACCGGGGGGGAAGGACCGCGCCCAGCAGCCCGGGAAGCAGGATCCGGTATCCCCACGGGCCCACGGTGAAGACCCGGGGTTCTTCCGCCATGGCCTCATACACATGGGCGTCAAAGCCCGGCAGCGTGAATCCGTCCCACACGATGTGCGGGTCGAAGTGGGTCTGATGCTGGTACTGAACGAGGGCGGCCCCGATCAAACAGGCCAGCAGAAGTCCCGCCGCGTCCTTCTTGGGTAGGGAACTCAGAAGCGTGCCCTGAAGGGAAGTTCGATCAGTGCCCGACCGTGCGCTTCTTGCGCAGGAAGTCCATCAGGACGGCCTCGCCCAGATCGTACGGGCTCGTGAAGTAGGCCTTGCCCCGGGTCAACTCCGACACTTTCGAGACGAAGGCCATGAGTTCGTAGTCGCGGGCCAGCATGAAGGTATTGATCATGATGTTCTGACGCCGGCAATTGATGACTTCCTT